>DATGPC010000433.1:0-3987 GCA_035305265.1 Thermomicrobiales bacterium
TGATCTTCTGCGTCATCGAACAGTGGCAGGTATTGCTTCATGGCGTAGGGCCTCCCTGCCCGTATCGAGATGGACTCGAAACAGGTGGTTCTTGGTGCAGATGGGGTGGAGAGAGCGGCTATTCAGGCACTAGGGCGGGTCGCGTGCTGTATCACATGTAGGACACGTGTAGGACGCCCATGTCCTACACACATTTCCTAGAGCCATGAGGGTTTTTGGAACGTGTAGGACAGTAGGACATGTTTTGGGGGTCGTTGTTGATGTCCCACATGTCCTACATGTGCACACCGGGTCGAAAAGCCCGGTGGCTCTAGCGAATGTGTGTAGGACATTTGTAGGACGATGTAGGACGTGGGAGGTGCTATTTGGCCAGCGCATGGTATCCCTCCGGATCGACTTCCACGGTGCCGTTGCGGATCATCGCTTCGAGCACCTTGGCGAAGTCGGCTGCGCCCCACTTCCGATTGCGGGTCTTGTTTTGGAGTTCCCGTCGCTTCATAGGGCCGTAATCGTTGAGGACCTTCTCGATCCGGACCTCGATCGCGTTCATCGGCAGCACGCCCCAGCTCTTGAGCATTTCCCTGGTATGGGTCCAGCTCCACTCCACGAACGCGATGCCCGCGTCGAGGTCCTCCAGCTGGATGTACTTCTGCTCGCCACGGCCAATGGCGTACGTGAGGGCCAGCTTCTGAATGTGCACACCGAGCCGTGACCGCATCGACGCCTCGTCATCGGACTCGGGCTTGTGTCGGCGGTCTGCCATGTACCAGGCGTTCCAGCGCTCGACCGCGTCCGGGGAGAGCTCGAGCATCGTCGAGCGGTCCGTGTCGCCGTAGGCATCGCTGATCTTCAGCAGGCGCGCGTAGTGACGATTGGCCTCCGCCTCATCGATCGGCGGCGGATACGGGATCGGGTCCCCGCCCTCCCCTGGCACGAACAGCCAGCGCGAGGCGAAGCCGTTGGAGATGTCGGACGGGAGCATTGCCTCCGCGAGGATCTCCGGCTGAACCGCGGCGATGATCGAGAGGTAGGGCATCTTCGCTTGGATCGGCGAGCCCTTGGTCACGTTTTCAAGCGTTGGAGGGGTGTTCCAGGCCGAGGACAGGGTCGGGAAGATCGCCGACGTCGACGAGCGGTGTGCGTTCGCTGCCAAACGCTCGTACTCGGTGATGTACAGCCAGATGTTGGGGTGATCCTTCAGGTGCTCGAGGAGCCCCTGCGGCGAGCCGACATCTCGCAACACGCGGAACGGCGCAGTATTGAACGACCGCCCGTCCATGTGATCGGGGAACTCGGTCGCGAACTCGATCGCGGTGTCCTTACGGCTGTACCCGGCGATGCCGACCAGCATGAAGAAGTGGTTGGCGTAGAGCCGGCGAACATACCGCGCGCTGACCTTGCGGCCCGCTGTAGCTCCAATCAGGCCCAACCCGGAGGCCAGGTGGAACGATTCAGGCGCCTCCGACAGCGGCAGCATCATGCTGACGTAGTCGCCGACCCAGCCGTTGAAGCAAATGTCCGGCACCGGCGCCACGTTCAGCGACGAGACAAACTTCGTGTCGTCCTTCGATTGCGGGGTTCCGCTCTTGAACGCGAACACCCCTTGCGGCGCCGTCGCACCCTTGACCCGGTCCAGACGTTCGCTGACGTAAGCCAGGACGGTCTCGGGCATCATCGTTCGCAGCGACATGAAGCCCTGCACATCGATCCCGGACTGCAGGCGCTTGTAGGTGTCCTGCACGCAGCGGACGCGATCAATGGGCTTGTTGTCCCCGGCGCTCAGCTGCTCGATGATCGCCAGCGTCTGCTCTTCCGGGATCCCCGCCTTCGCGAGCATGCCGGAGAGCGCCAGCGCCATGTGATGCTTTTGGCCATCCGTCCAGTGCGGCTGGACAGCCTCGATGATCTCGATCGCGAGCTCGCTTGGGAGCGACGTCCTGGACGGGAGTGGCATCGGCTCTGGCGCCTGCCGCGCACGTTTGAGAGCGAATCGGACCTGGTCCATCGTGACGTGCTTGCCACGCGAATAGGCCAGCGTCCGGACCAGGCGTGGCATGGCCGGGTTCTTCACGTTGTAGGAGCCAGGCAGCCGGGTAATGCGCGTCCCGGAGTCGGACGCCTGCGGGTCGACGAGCTTGATCCCGGCCCGGGCGTTGATCGCCTTGATAAAGGATTTGTGCGCGGCACGAATCGTCGGAATATCGGTCTCGAGCGTGGGTTCCAGATACAGGTAGGCGCAGAGGCCGTAGCCGGTGTAGTCGAGGCGATGAATGGGAAGGCCGATATCGCGTGCGCACTGTTCGAGGTCCATCCGCTGTGCCTCGATCCAGCGATCGATGTCGGACTGAGGGAGCTGGTGCAGGACGTCCTGCGGCATGCCGCTGTAGTCGGTCAAATCCGCGTCGAACTGGAGCCACAGGACGGCACGAAGGTTCTCCTGCTTGCGTCCCTCGAACTCGGACACCGCGCCCGCCGCGAAGGTGCCGCCGGCGATGTAGACGTTCGCCGTCGTATCGATCTGTTGGTCACGCAGCTGCGCCACGGTGTAATGGTGGACGTACTGCTTCCCAGGGATCGCGACGATCAGCTCCGTCCCCGGCAGTTCGGTTGCACCGATATCGGCGAGGGCCTCGCCATAGGTCGTCATCTCGTCCCTCAACATGCACAGCTCCATCACGCTCGGCTCATTGAGTGGCTGCCCGAATCGAGCAGCCACCGGATGAGCCGCCCGCTTTAGGCGACGTCGTCCTCGACAGCGAACGGATCGTCCTCGTCCTCAGTCGCCGTGGAGACCGGTGCAATCGACTCCTTGGAGAGCGTGGCGTACTTCGGCTTGCCCTGGTCGTTGGTCGCCTCGGACGGTACGACGTAGGCCATGAAGTCCTTGCCGAACATGTCCTCGAAGAACACCTGCTTGCCGCGCGGAATCTTCTCGCCGCCCAACACCGCGGCCATGTAGATCCGCGCGAGGTTGGCTGGGTTGTCACCGCAGGCCAGCGAGAAGGTCTGGAACGACCACAGGAAGCGCTTGCCCGTGCCCCGCCCCTCCGTGATCTCGAGCTCGAGGTGCGTCTTGGTCGTGGTGTTGCTCTGACCTTCCTTGCGGTATTTCTCGGGCTTCTCTTCCTCCCACGGACGGGAGAAGCCGGTTACCTTCAGGCGGTACTCGCCGCGCGTCGGCACGACGTAGACCTTGCGGTCCGTCTCCTCGAAGATCGGGTCGCCGGCGGCGTCGACCTCGCCGCGAAACATCTCGACCGGGCCGCTTGCGTTGTTGGACTGCTGGAAACCGAAGATACCCATGGTGGTGCTGCCTTTCATTGAGCGTCCTGCTCGCTGCGTGCGTTGGTTCACTCTGCGGTGTTGTGGCGCGAAAGAAATCAATTCCGGGATTCTCAGTGGTTCTTTGCGTGATCCCGGCGGTGATGGAGCGGCCTATCGAAATCGATTCGTCTGCTCGCGCTGATGATTCGCCTGCTGTGCGACCTCCTCTCCCCGACTGATCAGATCCGCGAGTCGCTCGACCCGCTCCTCGTTACTTGGCGCGCTTCTGTCCTGGTACTGGACGGTCAGCGTGACCTCTTTCACCCGATAGCCGTCCTTGATGGTCGAATCGATGTTGATGCGCTCGGTCCAGATCGGCGTGGCGTCGGCTTCGATCTCGACCGGCGCCAGGTGTCGGTTCTGGCTCATCGCCGGACCTGCTCGATCAGGTACAGCGCTGACCAGACGATCACGGCCCATCCAGCAAGGCACCCTGGGATGATGAGGAAGAGCCAGATCAGCAACCGCTGCCGGGCGGCCTTCTGGCGCTGACGGCGCTGCTCGATCGATTCGGAGATCAGGCCGTCGCCGGCAATGGCGCGGATGTGCTCGGCGTGGTCATAAGCGGTCATGGGGGTAAGCCTCCGTTCATCTGTACGGATCGCGACAATGCGGGTGGTCATGAGGCCCTCCGCTGCTCTTCCACCAGGACGTCGTGCGCCA
>DATGPC010000434.1:0-5626 GCA_035305265.1 Thermomicrobiales bacterium
CACGCGGGCGCGAGCGCTGGATCGTGGCGGCGAGGGATTGGACGCGTTGTGGGCGGACGATTTCCACCACGAGATCCGTGTGCACCTGACGAACGCGAACGAGAACTACTACGCCGACTACCAGGGCTCGACCGTCGATATCGCGGAGACGATCAACGGCGGGTTCAGCCCGGTCACGACGCGCAAGAAGGACGTCACGCCGGTGACGTCGGATGACCCGGCGAGCGCCTTCGTGTTCTGCATCCAAAACCACGATCAGGTAGGGAACCGTCCGTTTGGCGACCGGTTGCATCATGTGATCAGCGCGGAACGGTATGCGGTCGCCAGCGCATTGATGCTCTTCTCGCCGCAGGTGCCGATGCTGTTCATGGGGCAGGAGTTCGCGGCATCGACGCCGTTCCTCTACTTCACGGATCATCCCGAGGAACTTGGAAAGTTGGTGACCGAGGGGCGGCGGAAGGAATTCGCCGGGTTCGATATCTTCCACGATGACTTCCTGCGGGAGTCGATACCGGACCCACAGGCGGAGGAGACCTTTACCGGTTCGAAACTTCGCCTGGAGGAGCGGGAACGCAACGCCGGGATCTACGCGCTCTACCGGGAGTTGTTGCGGATGCGGCGCGAGGACGAGGTGCTGCAGCACAACGACTGGCAGAAGACCCATGCCTTTGCGTTGACGGCGGAGATGGTCGCCGTGCAGCGGTGGTGGGGCACGAAGCAGCGGTTGATGCTGGCGAACTTCGGACCGGAAGTGCGCCTTTCCGTGCAGGATGTCGAGGCCTTCGCGCCGTTCGCGAGCCGGCCGTGGAAGCTATTGCTCTCGACGACGGACGAGGCGTATGGCGGAAGCGGGGAGGTTCCGGATCTTGCGGGCGTCCTGGAGGAACGCGTGGTGACGGTTCCGGCGCGGTCGGCGCTGGTGTTCGCGATCGCGGGGTAGCGGGGAACCGTATCGCCGTACGTCGCATGTGCGATCAGGTCTATGACGTTGTCCTGGGCAGGGCGCCGCACGCAAGGTGCGGCGGTACGAACCTGATAGAGCCGAACAGGGCGGGTGCGAAAGCACCCGCCCTGTTTCACTCGTACACGAAGTCGTTATTTGGTCAGATACTCGCCCGCGACCCAGCCTTCCGTGCCGTAGCCGGTACGGATCGGGTACCAGGTGAAGCCACCCACGCTGACGGGCGTCCCGGTGATCGTGACCGGAGCGCCGACCCAGAGGGTGACGATGACCGGATACGACTGGCCGGCGCCGGAGCGGATCCGCAGGGCGGCGGTGGTTTTCGCGGTCGAACCGACCGGGAACGCCGGGTTGCTTACCTCGCCGCTTGTCAGGGCGACGTCGGCGATCCAGCCTTCGGTGCCATAGCCGGTACGGATGGGGTACCACGTGTATCCATCGGCGTCGACCGGGGCGCCGGTGACCTGCATGGGGGCCCCGTTCCACAGGGTGACGATCACCGAGTGCGAGAGTCCCGGGCCGCTCCTGAGCCATGCGGCGGCATTCGTGAGGATATTCGCGCCGACCGGGTACGTCGCGGTTTGGGCCCCGGCGTGGCGTGCTGCCGGGACGAAGGCGACTGCTGCGGCTCCGGCGGATCCGAGAAGGAATGTTCGACGGTTGAATCTACGAGGACTGTCCATGAGATCCTCCATCCGGCTGTCCCTCTATCCGACTGCGTCGATGCGGGTAGGGACATGTACCGGTTTTTGTTTCCACACACCAGGCTCCTGATGTGCGCATTCACAACCGTGAATGTCGGTGCACGCGCTGCGTCTGACTTCGGCCCTCTGATTTACGTTCTGCCTGTGTCCAGGCGCAACCCGTGTCCCTTCGTAGGCATATATTGCAGTATCCGTGCCGCAGTGAAGCGTGGCCGTTTCATGTAATAGACATATCGTCGAGCAATTGGCGGAATCAACGGTCGTTTCTTCCCGTTATTCCCGGCCGAACGGCATGATTCGCTATTGCAAGAAAAAGTTCCGGACGCCGTTGAGGAGCATCTCCATCGCTACGATGATGAGGATCATGCCCATCAGGCGCTCGATCGCGGTGAGGCCGCGCTCGCCGAGCAGTTTCTGCAGGCTGGTGGACGCGAGCAGGATGACCGCCGCGGCGCTCCACGCGAGGAGGATTGCGGCGAGCCAGGTCGGCCATCGCTCCGGTTCCTGGCTCATGAGCAGGAGGATGGTGGCAAGGACGGACGGCCCGGCGGTGTAGGGGATCGCGAGGGGGACGATGAACGGCTCTTCGAACACCTGCGGGCGGCCGTTATCGCCTGTCGGGAAGATCAGCCGGATCGCGATGATCATGAGGATGACGCCACCGGCGGCGGTGAGCGCTTCCGAGCTGACGCCGAGGATTTCGAGCAGGATCCGTCCCACGAACAGGAACACCACCATGATGCCCAGCGCGAAGAGCATGTCGCGAAGGATGATGGCTCGGTATCTGGCGGGATCGGCACCCCTGAGTGCGCTCAGGAAGAGGGGGACATTCCCCAGCGGGCCCATCACGAAGAAGAGCAGGGTGGCGGCGGACATCAGGCTCACGTGGTTTCCTCGGTGTGTGTTGTGGCGGTGAAAGATCGGGCCTGGAGAGTCGCCGATCGCGATGTCGCCGACGAGGTGCCCGGAGAGATTGTACGCGCTCGATCGCTTCGGGACGAAGGGACACGCAGAACACCCGCAGCCTATCGCTGGCTGCGGGTGTCCTGGTGAGCGAAAGGGCCGCCCCTGCGACCCTTTCGACGCTTGCTCTTTCGATCCGGGACCTAGTCGGCGGCAACGCCTCTCCGGGCTTCGGCGGCCTGGATCGCCTTCCAGACACGTTGCGGCGTCGCCGGGATGTCGAGGTGAGTGATGCCCCACGGCTCGAGCGCATCGATGACGGCGTTGGCGACGGCCGGGGTTGCACCGATCGTCGCTGCCTCGCCGATGCCCTTGACGCCCATCGGGTTGAGGAACGTCGGGGTCTCGGTGTGGTGCGTCTCGAACTCCGGGAAGTGGTGCGCGCGCGGCACGGCGTAGTCGTTCAGCGTACCGGTGATCAGCTCACCGGAGCTATCGTAGTGCATCTCCTCGAGGAGAGCCTGGCCGATGCCCTGGGCGAGTCCGCCGTGGACCTGGCCGGTCACCAGCAGCGGGCTCATGATGACGCCGCAATCGTCGACCGAGACGTAGCGGACGATCTCGACCTCACCGGTCTCCGGCTGGACTTCCACGACGGCAATGTGCGTGCCGAACGGGTAGGTGGAGTCCGCCGGGCGGAAGAAGTCGGTGGTGTCCAGGCCGGTGTCGATGTCGTCAGGGAGGTTGTCGGTGTAGGCGCGCTCGGCGATGTCGGCGAGCGTAAGCCCACGATCCGGCACGCCCTTGACGCGGTACATACCGTCTTCGAGCTCGATGTCCTCCGGCGCGGCTTCGAGGATGTGCGCGGCGATGCGGATCGCCTTGTCGCGGATCTTCATCAACGACATGTGGAGCGCGGCGCCGCCGACGGCGGTTCCGCGGCTGCCCATGGTGCCGTTGCCCTGCGGGGCGGTGCTGGTATCGCCGTGAAGGACGACGACCTCATCGAAGTTGGCGCCGATGGCATCGGCGGCCATCTGGGCGAAGGTCGTCTCCTGCCCCTGGCCGTGCGGCGAGATGCCGGTCGCGATCGTCACGGCGCCGCTCGGCTCGACACGAACGGTGGAGCTTTCGTAGGGGCCGAAGCCGCAGATCTCGACGTAGGTCGCGACGCCGATGCCGAGATACCGGCCTTGCTGGCGAAGCGCCTGTTGCTCCTTGCGGAGATCGGCGTATCCGATAAGCTCCATCGCCTTGCGAAGCGGCTTCTCGTATTCGCCGGTGTCGTAGACCTGGCCGGTGAGGGTCTTGAATGGGAACTGATCCGGCTGGATGAAGTTGCGGCGGCGAATCTCGATCGGATCAAGGCCGGACTCGTCCGCCAGGAGATCGACAATGCGCTCGATGTAGTAGGCGGCCTCGGGGCGACCGGCACCTCGATAGGCGCCGTTGCCGCCGGTGTTCGTGTAGACGCCGACGACCTGATAGTCGATCGCCGGGATGTCATAGCAACCAGTGGCCATGATCCACGTCGATCCACCAAGGTCGAGGCCCTTCGGCCAGGCGCCCTGGTCGACGTAGACCTTGACCCTGAGGGCCGTGATCTTGCCGGACTCGTCGGCGGCCGCCTCCACGTCGGCCCATTGGTTGCGGCCATGACTGGAGGCGAGCATGTTCTCGGAGCGGGTTTCGACCCATTTCACCGGACGGCGCAGCTTCCAGGCGATGGCGGAGACGAGGTAGTCCTCGTAGTAGGCGCCGATCTTCTGGCCGAAGCCGCCGCCGACCTCCGGCGCGATGCAGCGAACGCGACTCTGCGGTAGTCCGAGCGCCTTCGCGATGCGGTTGCGATTCCAGTGCGGTGCCTGGGTGGACGTCCAGACGGTGAGGCCGTGGACGGGGTCGGGCGCGGCGGCGACGGCACGCCCTTCCATCGGGACGGCGTTCACGCGCTGGCTCCGGATGCGCTCCTTGATCGTGTAGGCCGCGTTGGCGAAGGCAGCGTCGACATCGCCGCCGCGCTGGCCGCCGTGGCGCACGGCGATGTTGTTCGGCACCCCATCGTAGAGCTGTGGAGCGCCGTCCTGCATCGCCTCGAAGAGATCGGTGACGGCGTCGAGTGGATCGATATCGACCATCACCAACTCGGCGGCATCGACCGCCTGGGCCTGGGTCTCGGCGACGACCACGGCGACCGGTTGACCAATATAGCGAACCTTCTTTTCAGCGAGCGGCACGACGGGCGGGACGGGGATCCTGTCCGTTACCTCGGACGTGTCGTCGGTGGTTTCGCTCTGCGCTTCGGTCTTGATGTCGGCGAAGAGGTCGTGGAGGTCCTTCCCGGTATAGACAGCGACGACGCCGGGCATCGCGAGCGCGGCGTCCGTGTCGTATCCCGTGATCTCTCCATGGGGATACATGCTGCGAACGATGACCGTGTGGAGCATGCCCGGGAGCCGGACGTCATCAACGTAGGTGGCACTGCCGGTGATCAGGCGAGGGTCTTCCTTGCGGCGGACGCGGGCGCCCACCATCTTGCTCATGACCATGGTGCGATACTCCGATCTTTGTCCCGCGACGGCGTCGAGGTTCGGATGATTAGCGTATGGACATGATCCGTGGGGATGGGGAGAACGTCAAGGGAGATTTGTTTCAGGGCGGGCGATGCTCGCGGAGATGGCAGGTGCGGGGGTGATCGACGGCGTTGCCGGGGGATCAGGGCGAGGCATGAAGCTGAGTGTGAGGGTGTGGGGAGGATGGATCATGATCCATCCTCCCCACACGTCGGTGTCCGTCTAGCTCGTTGTCGCGTGGGTTCCCAATCCGGCCGGTCCACGGCGGGAGCGGACGAAGAGGGTGATGGCGACGAGCGTGACGATGTAGGGCAGTGCGACGAGGAGGTCGGATGAGACCGGGAAGCCCGGCGTCGTCTGGCCCTGGATCTGCACGGCTTCGGCCGCGCCGAAGAGGAGCGTTGCGCCCAGTGCACCGAGTGGCGACCATCCGCCGAGGATCACCGCCGCGAGGGCGATGAAACCGCGGCCGGCGGTCATGTCCA
>DATGPC010000435.1:0-6759 GCA_035305265.1 Thermomicrobiales bacterium
CGTGCCGTTCGGGACACATACCCCGTATTTCGCTCCCTGGAACGCGGCAAACCGCTCTGTGAACGTGGCGACCTTGTCGCCGGTGAGCTCGCTCCAATTGCCGCTGTGCAGCACCTCGAGGAGCAATTCTTCCTCCCTCTCCCCGAAGACTGGCCAGGAGGGCCAGCTCCCCGGCCTCGCTGGTGCTCCGCCTTCGATCGCCAGTGTCTCAACCATGGAATCGCTCCTCGCCGTATCAGGACCTGCATTGGCGTGTGCCTGCGAACGCGCTTCTGGTTTATGGGCTGAACTATTGGGCGATAGTACCGGTTCCGCACCCGGTGTCAACCCTCTCCAGGCACCTGTATCGCCGCGATCTGGCTCTATTTTCGGTCCAATTGACACCGTTTCACCGGAGGTGCTAGCATCGTCGCATCCAATATTGTTTGGACGATGAACGAATACGCGATTCGAGGGGCCACTCTCCCGGAAATCGGGGCCGGAACCGGATCGCACGCGAAGGAGGACGCCCGCGTCGTTTGGTGACGTCACTTGGCAACTACCGGTTATCCCGGAGCCAATTCGCTTGTTGTCTATCTCATGTTTCGGCAGGGACCGTATTGGGGTCACGCCTCCGACAGGGGTGATCCAGGGAGAGAACACATGAGCCAGGAGTTCCTTCGTCCGTCGCAGCGCCTGTCCCGGCGCCGATTCGCCGGCGTCGTCGCCGGCGTGGCCGGGGCTGTCGCCGCTGCCCGGGGAACCGCGTTCGCTGGTCCCGGGTTTCGCGTACGGGCGAAGGCCGCCAACGCGCAAGACGGTGCCATCTTCCGGATGCAGTACGCGAACCTCACCACACTGGACCCCCATTTCGTGGGCGACGGCATGTGGTTCGTGGGCGAGGGTTTGCTCGAGGGCCTCACCCAGATGTCGGCCGACGGCAAGGAGGCCGTTCCGGCGGCCGCAGAGTCATGGGACATCTCCGAGGACGGCACGACCTACACCTTCCATATTCGGGAATCCGGCTGGTCGAACGGCGATCCGGTCACGGCGAACGACTTCGAGTGGACCTACCAGCGGCTGCTCAACCCCTCGTTCGCATCGGCCGGCAACACGGTGGGCGCCAACTCCTTCCAGCCGCTGATGGGCATCACCGGCTCGCGCGAATACTTCGGCGGCACGATCACCGATTGGGAAGATGTCGGGATCACGGCGGTGGACGAGAAGACGCTCGAGATCACGCTCGATGCGCCGAACGCGGAGTTCCCGCTGCTGCTGACGCACCCGTCGATGCTCCCGCTTCACCAGGCAACACTGGAATCCACCGACGAATGGGTCCTGCCCGAGAACTGGGTCGGGAACGGCGCGTTCACGCTGGAATCGTGGACGATCAACACCGAGATGACCCTGGTGCCGAACGAGCACTATTGGGACCGGGAGAACGTCCAGCTGGCGGGGATCCATATCAACTTCGCCGGCGAGGGCGCCATCGGGTTCGAAGCCGGCGAGCTGGACATGGTCGGGCTCCAGCCAGCGGATATCATCCGCTTCCAGGCCGATCCGGAACTCGCGGACATGCTCAAGAGCGCGCCGGCGGGCTCCGTTGGCTACCTGGCGAAGCTCCGCAGCAAGAACCCGATCCTCGACGACATCAACATCCGCAAGGCGCTCTCGCTCGGCATGGACCGGGACGTGGTGGGCACCGTGCAGCCGCAGACCCGCGTTGCGCGCCAGCTGATCCCGGATAGCGTCGCCGGTGTCGACCCGGAACACGACACGCCCTTCGACCTGGAGCAGGCACGTCAGCTCCTGGCCGACGCCGGGTATCCCAATGGCGAAGGATTCCCCGAGATCAAGATCCTTCACGGCGTCGAGAGCATCGCGGTCGAGGCGCTGGCCGACACGTGGAGGGAACACCTCGGGATCAACGTCAAGGTGGATCTCGTCGAGCCCGGCGTCTACGTCGAACGGCGCTGGGCGGTGCAGGAAGAGGACTATATCGGGTTCTACTTCGGGACCTTCGGCTCGCCGCCGGCCTGGAGCGCCTGGGTCGGAAACCTCTGGAGCCCGCAGTTCATGCAGGAATTGAGCCTGCCACAGGAGATCTGGGCGGAATACCAGGCAGTCCAGAACGACATCGAGCTGGACCCGGCCGAGCGGAACGAGCAGCTTGCGGCGCTCCGGGCGGAGCATGCGTCGGAGGAGACGAAGGCGTTCGAGGAAGCCGCGCTGAAGGTATCCACCCTGAGCGACTCCGAGGAGCAGATGGCGGCCTTCCGCGAGGCCGCGCGGATCCGGCAGGAGAGTTACCTCGTCCTGCCCTTCTTCTATAACGATGCGTACTGGGCGCAGCAGCCGAACGTCGAGGGCATCAATTACCTCCAGGGCGGAGTCCACTTCTATTACAAGACCATCACGAAGAGCTGATCCATCAGGACAGAACACCTCCAGAAGCAACCGGCCGCGATGGTGCGGCCGGATCCCGCCCGGGGAAGGGCGCTGGGTGATGGCGGGGCATGCGTCGATCTCGTTGAAGCATGGTGAATCACCAGGAATGAGCAGGGTATTGGCATGCGAATCCGAACCTTCCAAACACGACCAACCACCTCGCGCCGCAACTTCGTCGCCGGAGCCGCCGGTATCGCCGGCGCGGCAATCGCGACTCCTGCCTTCGCCGGGCCCGGCTTCCTCGCCCGGGCGACGGCGGCCAGGGCGCAGGATGGGGCGGTTTTCCGGATGGGGTATCCGAACTTCCCCACGCTCGATCCGCAATTCGTCACGAATGGCATGTGGTTCGCGGCCGAAGGGCTCCTGGAAGGCGTGACGAAACTGGCGGAAGGTGGCACGGTCGCCGAGCCAGCCGCCGCGGAGTCGTGGGACGTGTCCGATGATGGACTCACCTACACCTTCCACATTCGCGAGCACAACTGGTCGAACGGCGACCCGGTAACAGCGAACGATTTCGAGTGGTCCTACCAGCGCCTCCTGACACCGTCGAGCGCCGGTGCCGGCGTCACGCTTGGCGCGAATTCGTTCCAGCCCGCGCTCGGAATCGTCGGGGCGACCGATTTCTTCGCGGGGCGCATCGAGAGCTGGGACGAGGTCGGCATCACGGCCATCGATGACCGCACGCTGGAGTTCCAGCTCGAGTATGCGAACGCGGAATTCCCCCTGCTGCTCACCCACCCGTCCATGCTGCCGCTCCACCAGGCGACGGTCGAGGCAAGCGAGGAGTGGATCCTTCCGGAGAACTGGGTCGGAAACGGTCCATTCGTCCCGGAAAGCTGGTCGATCAATACCGAGATCCGGCTCGTTCCCAACGAGGAGTATTGGGATCGCGAGGCGGTGACGCTCTCGGCGGTCGAGGTCGCGCTCGCCGAGACCGCGGCTGGCGAGGCGGCGATCGCCTATGAGTCGGGCGAGCGGGACTTTGTCTCCCTCAGCCTCGCGGACGTGGTTCGCTTCCAGGCGGACCCGGAGTTGTCCCAGGAGGTACACAGCGCGCCGGCGGGTACCGTGGCATACCTCGCGACGCTGCGAAGCAAGAATCCGATCCTGGAAGACGTCAACATACGCAAGGCGCTCTCGCTCGGCATGAGCCGTGACGTGATCGGCCAGATCTTCCCCAACTCCCGGGTGGGACGTCAGCTGGTGCCGGACAGCCTCGAAGGCTGGAACGAGGACCACAACACACCGCAAGACATCGAGCAGGCGAAGCAGATCCTCGCCGATGCCGGGTATCCCGACGGTGAAGGCTTCCCCGAGGTGAAGATCCTCTTCAACGCCGAGAACATCGCGATCGAGGCGCTGGCAGATACATGGCGCGAGAACCTGGGTATTACCGTTGGGCTGGATATGGTCGAAGCCGGTGTCTACGTCGAACGGCGTTGGGCGGTGCAGGAAGAGGACTATATCGGGTTCTACTTCGGCACCTTCGGATCCACACCGACCTGGAGCACCTGGGTTGCCAGCCTGTGGAGCCCGCAGTTCATCCAGGAGTTCAGCCTGCCCGCCGACGTTTGGGCGCAGTACCAGGAAGTCCAGACGAACACGGACCTGACGCCCGCCGAGCGGAACGAGCAACTACTCCAGCTTCGGGAGGAGAACGCATCGGAAGCATCGAAGGCGTTCGAGCAAGCGGTCGAGGACGCGTTCACGATCGCGGACCCGGACGAGCAGCGCGCGGCGCTACAGGAGGCAGCGCTCCTCCGCCAGGAGACGTACCTGATCCTGCCGTTCTACTACGTCGATGCTTTTTGGGCCCAGAAGCCCGAGGTTGGTGAGATCGACTACATCCAGGGCGGGCTGCACTTCTATTACAAGACACTCTCCAAGAGTTAGGTCGCGCGGGATGTGCCGACATTCGGTTTCGGCACATCCCATCATGGCCGCCCGGGTGCCTCGGGCCGTATCGCGGAGGCACCCGGGCGGGATTCCACGGATTCCCGGAGGTGCCGATTGGCCCGATTCATAATCATGCGACTGATCCGGATTGCTGTGTCGATCATCGTCGTCTCGATGATCACTTTCGCGTTGCTCCAGGCGGCTCCGGGGAATTTCGCCGACATCCAGCGCGTGGCCAGTGGCGCGACGGGCATGAGTCCCTCGCAGTCGGCGGAAGTCATCGGCGAGATTCGCCAGCGATACGACCCCGATCTCCCCGCGTGGCAGCAGTACCTCAACTTCATGAAGGGCGCGGTTGTCTGGGACTTCGGTCCGTCCCAGGGCTATCCGAACCTGACCGTGCAATCGATCATCGCGCGGGCGTTCCCGGTCACCGTCGTGCTGGCCGCCGTCTCCGTAGCGATCGCCGTCCTGATCTCGGTGCCACTCGGCGTCCTGACCGCCGTGAAGCAGAACACCTGGATCGACTATGTCTCCATGTTCATCTTCACCGTCGGCCGCGCGGTGCCGAATTACCTTGTCGCCCTGTTCCTTATCCTGCTCTTCGCCCGGGAGCTCAGGTGGCTCCCGACGCGCGGCTGGGGCAGCATCGAGGAAGCCATCCTGCCGATCTTCGCCCTCACCATCGGCTCGATCGCATTGCTTTCGCGCTACGTCCGCTCCAGCATGATCGACACGCTGCGGCAGGACTACATCATGACCGTCCGCGCCAAAGGCGGGAACACGAACGCGGTCGTCGTCAAGCATGCGCTGCGTAATTCGATGATCCCGTTCGTCACGGTCGTCGGCCCGTACCTCGCCGGCTTGATGACCGGTACGGTCTTCATCGAGTCGATCTTCGGCATTCCCGGCCTCGGCGGCTATTTCGCAGACGCCGCGCGCACCCGCGACATGCCCCTGCTCATGGGATCCACCATCTTCTTCGCGCTGATCCTCATGGGCACGAACCTCCTCGTCGATATCATCTACCGCATCCTCGACCCGAGGATCGCCTTTGAATCAGGACGGAAGTGATGGCTGTTCTCTCCCCTACCGTCGATGCCTTCGAGGAGAACGTCGAGGGATCCGGACGTTGGAAAGCGGCGTGGCGACGCTTCCGGCGGAACAAGCTGGCGACGATTAGCCTGGTCTTCGTCGCCCTACTGGTGCTGACGGCGGTCTTCGCGCCGCTCATCGCACCCTATGCCTACGACGACACCGACTACATCGCCCGCCGCGTCGGGATCGGCTCCGAGGGACACCTCCTGGGCACCGACGAACTGGGACGTGACGTCCTGAGCCGCCTCATCTACAGCGTCCGCACCGCGCTGGTGATCGCCATTGGCGCCGAGGCGGTGGCGCTGGGTCTCGCCATCGTCGTGGGCCTGCTCGCCGGCTACGTCGGCGGCAAGCTCGACGACCTGCTCATGGCCGTCACCGACATCATGTTCGTCTTCCCGTCGTACCTGCTGATGATCATCTTCGTCACCGTCTTTGGCCGGAACGAGCTGACAATCTTCCTCGCCATTGGCATCAGCTCATGGGTCGGCACGGCCCGGCTGGTTCGCGCAGAGGTGCTGCGCCTCAAGAACCAGGAGTTCGTCGAGGCCGGCAAGGCGATGGGAGCGAGCGGCGCGACGATCGCGCTGCGCTACATCATGCCAAACGCCTGGGGCCCACTGCTCGTCTCGCTGAGCTTCGGTATCCCAGGCGCGATCATGGCCGAATCCGGCCTCGCGCTGCTCGGCCTCGGCGTGCAGCCGCCAACACCTTCATGGGGGTCGATGATCCAGGACGGCTTGCAGTGGGTGCTGGTCTCCCCTCACCTGATCCTCGCGCCGACCATTCTCTTCACGCTGACGATGCTCGCATTCACGTGGATCGGCGACGGCCTGCGCGATGCGTTCGATCCCCAGGAGTAGCCCGGTGACAGATATCCTTCTCGACGTCCAGGACCTGCAGACGCGGTTCCGGCAGCACGAAACCACTGTCCACGCGGTGAACGGGCTCTCCTACACCGTCCACGAAGGGGAAGCGGTCGCGATCGTCGGCGAGAGCGGCAGCGGCAAGAGCGTCGGCGTGCGCTCGCTCCTGCGCCTGCTCCCCGGCAATGGCGAGATCGTCGGCGGCAAGGCCATATTCCGGGGAACGGATTTGCTCTCGCTTTCGCAGGAGCAGCTGCGGCGGGTCCGGGGCAAGGACATCTCGTTCATCTTCCAGGACGCGATGACCGCGCTGAACCCGACGATGACGCTGAAGAAGCAGTTGACCGAGCACCTTCTTTGGCACGGCACCGCGAAGAACGCGGGTGAGGCTGTCCAGATGGCGAAGGACGCGATGGTCGACGTCGGGCTGGACCGTCCAGAGGTGCGGCTGAAGCAATACCCCTTCCAACTC
>DATGPC010000436.1:0-3783 GCA_035305265.1 Thermomicrobiales bacterium
ACGCCGTTCGAACGCAGGCGCTGGGAGACTTGCCCCATCAGCACCGCTTCATCCTCTTCGACCAGCACGAGGGAGAGCGAGACGGCTCGTTCCTCCGGCACGAAGGCCGCCGACATCGTCGCGAAGAAGTCTTCCATATCGGCGGCGGTGCGTCGTGGGCGAATCCACGGAACCGACTCTGAGCCGGCGCAGAGGAAATCGACATCGTCGGCGAAGAGCTCGACGATGGCCGCCGCCTCGCCTTCTCCAAACCGCTGAAGGAACTCATTGACGGTATCCCGGGTGCTCATGTTCATCGTGTCCTTTGGTACATACCCTGGCACCTGCGAACGCAAGAGCCTTTTCGATCCGTGATGTTGTTTTCCGGCCAGTAGGCGGGTGAGCCGGTCATGTTCCCGACAGGACCGGCGCCTGGTCAAAGAACCCGGTGATCGACCGGAAGCGACCAGCCTCAATGATGCCGACATCGGTGCCCGCAGCGACCACGTCGTTCCCGGCCGTGACGAGTTCCCACTGGAACCGGACACGATCGTGGTGTCGCTCGGCGTCACCGATCTGGCGGAACGTGAGGCCGGGGAACTGCTCCTGGAAACCGGCGACCATCGCATCGATGCCGTCGTGCCCCGAGACGTCGAACATCGGGTCGACGTACGAGGCCGTGTCGACCCACGTCTCGCATATGAGTGCACGCCGTATATCGGCGTCATTCTCGTTCCAGATCGTGAGGTAATTCCGGGCCAGGTCGTTGACGGTAAACATGGATACGGTTCCTTTGGCGTTTCCGGGAAATGGCCATCCTGGCCGGTTCCGGACTTGAGACCAGACTGCCGGACCGGATGTACGGAAACAATGACGTCCGAGGTAATGGGGCGGATGCGGAGTCGTCGACGGCCATGCCGCCGATCTTCCCGACGATACTTCTCCTCGTGCGGTGAAAGTAGTTGATTGATATCAATCAACTACTTGTGCGATAGTTTGCAGCGTCAAATCCGGGAGTGCGCAGGCCGCTCCCTTGTCAATGCGTTTCCACCGCAAAGCCGAAAGTATGTCCATGTCGGAACAATCAAGTCCGGTCGCCCCCACGATCCCGGAATCGTCCCCGAAAGCCACCGCGATGACACAGAAGGAGGTCATCCGTGTTCTCGCCGGGCTCATGCTCGGTATGTTCGTCGCGATCATCTCCGGCACCGTCGTTTCCACGTCGCTGCCCCGCATCATCTCCGACCTCAACGGCGGTCAGGTCGCCTATACCTGGGTCGTGACGGCGTCGCTCCTCGCGATGACGGTCAGCACGCCGATCTGGGGAAAGCTCGCGGACCTCTTCGACCGCAAGCAGCTGCTCCAGCTCGCGCTGATTATCTTCGTCACCGCCTCCGCGATGGCCGGCCAGTCCCAAAACGCCGAGATGCTCATCGCTTTCCGCGTCCTGCAGGGACTGGGTACCGGCGGCCTGATGGCCCTCGTCCAGATCGTGATGGCGGATATCATCTCCCCGCGCGATCGCGGCCGGTACATGGGCGTGCTCGGGGCGATCATGTCGGTCGGCACGATCGGCGGCCCCTTGCTGGGCGGTATCATCACCGACTCGCTCGGCTGGCGCTGGACCTTCTACGTCGCAGTCCCGATCGCCGCGATCGCCCTCGTCGTGATCCGCCGGACCCTGGTGCTGCCGGAGCGGCCGGTGCGTGCCGTCACCATCGACTACCTGGGCGCGGTCCTGATCTCGTCCGGCGTCTCGCTGCTGCTCATCTGGGTCAGCCTGGGCGGCTCGATGTTCGCCTGGGGTGAGCCGGTCTCGCTGTTGATCATCGCTGGCGCTTTCGGGCTCCTCGCTTCCGCCGTGTGGGCGGAGCGCCGGGCCGAGGAGCCGATCATCCCGCTGGAGCTGTTCCGCAATCGGACCATCACGCTGGCGGTCATCGGATCGGTCGGGCTCGGTGTCATGATGTTCGCCACGGCAGTCTTCCTCGGGCAGTACATGCAGCTCGCACGGGGCCAGAGCCCGACCGTCTCCGGTATGTTCACCATCCCGATGGTCCTCGGCTCGCTGACCTCGTCGACGGTCGGTGGCCAGTACATCACCCGCACGGGCAAGTGGAAGCCGGTCATGATGATCGGCGCGGTCCTCACGCTGGTCGGCTACTTCTCACTTGGGACGTTGAGCGTCGACACCAGCCTCGTCATGCTCTGCATCTATATGGCACTGGTCGGCCTCGGCACCGGCGCGGTGACGCAAAACATGGTGCTCGTTGTCCAGAACGTCTCGCCGGTCCATCAGCTCGGCGTGGCCAGTTCGCTCGTCGCGTTCTTCCGCAGTCTCGGTGGCGCGACCGGCGTGGCGGCGCTGGGCGCCGTGCTCGGCAGTCGCGTGACGACACTCGTCGCAGACGGGCTTGCCCGCATCGGTGTCGAGTCGTCGGAGCTGTCCGGCGGCGCGATCCCGAATCTCTCCGAGCTCCCGGAGCCGGTGCGGCAGGTGGTCGAGGCGTCGTATGGCGAGGCGATTGGGAACGTCTACATGCTGATCTTCCCGCTCGCCATCGTGGCTATCATCACCGTGGTGATGCTGCCGAATTTCCCGCTCGGCACGATGTCCGGCGCCGACAAGCTGGCCGCCGAACGCGCGGCGGCACCGGCGAAGGATCAGGCTCAGCCGCGTCCGGCTCGGCAGCCAGAGCCGAGGCTTGCTCGTGAGGGTGTGCAGTCATGACGGACGAGCGACCGGCAACCCCCATCGAGGATGTGGAGAACCAATTCGCGATCCTGTTCGCCAACAGCCGCCGCATGCTGAACCGTTCCGCCGCGACCGTGCATCCGGACCTGCATCCGTCAGGCATGTTCCTCATGCGGATGCTCGAGAAGCGCGGTCCGCTGCGGCCCAGCGTGATCGCCGAGCATCTCGATGTGGATCGCAGCGCGGTCAGCCGGCTGATCGCCTTCGTTGAGCGACTGGGGCTGGTGACGCGTATCGCCGACCCACAGGACAAGCGCGCCTACACCGTCGAATTGACCGACGAGGGCCGATCGCGGCTCGGCAAGCTCTCGGTCGAGCAGACCGGGCCGCTCCGGATCCTGCTCAACGACTGGCCGAGGGACGATATCGAGACGTTTGCGCGTCTCCTCACCCGCCTGAACGACGACATGACAACCTGGACTCGAGAAACCCGGCCATAATGGCCGGGTTTCGTCTATCCCGCGCCGTAGTTCCCTGATACGATGATCGCCTACCGCCAACCACCAACCGGCCCACGGCCGGCCGAACGACGACGGAGGGGATCACGTGTTCCAGGATCTTCATATTCTCGACGTTCATGCCCATTTCCCGATCCGGGGCGACGCCAGCCAGGGCAACAATCGCACCCGCGAGACGGGGCAGATTGACAATCCGGCCGCCGTCGAGCGCCAGGCATTCCGCGCCGAACAGCTCG
The DNA here is from genome assembly GCA_035305265.1 of Thermomicrobiales bacterium. Classification (GTDB taxonomy): domain Bacteria; phylum Chloroflexota; class Chloroflexia; order Thermomicrobiales; family UBA6265; genus UBA6265. Next base: position 3,429 of record DATGPC010000436.1, read on the forward strand.
AGCGTCAGCGGCACAACTGGCGACTTGCCTTCGACTTTCCCGAGCCGGAGACCGAGCCGCGCTCCAGTGAGGAGCAGGCGGATCGCTGGGTCGCCGAGCTGGACAAGTACGGCATCGAGCGGATCGGCTTCGTCACCGGTCGTGACAACGATGAGCTGTCCCGGGTCGTCCAGATGTATCCGGATCGCTTTATCGGCTTCGCCCACCACGACATCACCCGGCCGGACGCTGCCGAGGAGCTGGAGCGGGCAGTCACGCAGCTTGGCCTGAAGGCGCTCAAGCTGCTTGCCCCGACGATCCCCGTCCTCATCAACGACAAGTCGCTCTACCCGGTTTGGGAGACCTGTGAGCGCCT
>DATGPC010000437.1:0-4911 GCA_035305265.1 Thermomicrobiales bacterium
GCGGCTCGTACACGATCAGGTCGGTCGATGCGCGAACGACCTCGCGGATATCGGAGAGGGAGCCCAGGTGCCCGTGCGCGACGGCCTGGACAAGGATGTTACCCATGGCAGTGGCCTCAACCGGCCCGGCGACGATTTGTCTGCCTGTGGCGTCAGCGGTGAGCTGGCAGAGCGTCTCGCTACGCGAACCGCCGCCGACCACGTGGATGACCTTGACCTCCCGACCCGTGTGCGTCACGATCCGCTCGATCACCCAGCGGTACTTCAACGCGAGGCTCTCGAGGATGCATCGGGTGATCTCGGGAATGCCTGTCGGGGTCCCCTGTCCCGTTCGCTGGCAGTACGCGACGATGCGTCCCGGCATGTCGCCGGGAGCGAGAAATACCGGATCGTCCGGGTCGACAAGGAAGGCGAATGGCGATGCCGATCGTGCTTCGGCAACGAGCTCCTCGTACGTGGCGTCACGCCCCTCATTCCGCCAGGTACGACGGCATTCCTGGAGCAGCCATAACCCCATGACGTTTTTCAGGAAGCGGATCGTGCCGAACGCCCCGCCCTCGTTGGTGAAATTGTCCTCCATGGCGTCGGCGGTCAGGATCGGTTCGGGCAACTCGACGCCAACGAGCGACCAGGTCCCGCTGGAGATGTAGGCGAAGTTCCCGCGCCGCGCCGGGACGGCAACGACGGCTGACGCCGTGTCGTGGGAGGCGACGGCAACGACATCGAGTGGGCTCTTCAGCCCGGCCCCGCGACGAACATCCTCGCGGAGCGGTGCTCCGATCGTGCCTTCCCGGACGATCGGCAGGAAGATGCGCTCCGGGATGCCCAGGCGGCGAATGATGACCCATGCCCAGTCGCCGGAGGCGTGATCGAAAAGCTGGGTCGTCGTCGCGTTGGTGTATTCGGCGGTACGGTCGCCGGTCAGCCAGTACCGAAGCAGGTCCGGGATCAGCAGCATGGTGTCCGCGATGGAAAGTGCGGGATCATCTTCCATAGAAAGGAGCTGGCTGAGGGTGTTGATTGGCAGGTTCTGGATGCCGGTGGCACGGTGGATCTCCTCGCGCGGGACTCGCCCGAACGCCCTGTCCAGCATGCCCTCGTTGCGCGGGTCGCGGTAGTGGCGTGGGTTGCCGATGAGGGCGCCGTTTCGGTCCAGCAGTCCGAAGTCGACCGCCCAGGAGTCGATGCCAATCGAGTCGATGCTGCCGCCCGATTCTCCTCCGGCGGCAGCAAGCCCGGTCAGGATTTCCCGATAGATGCGGAGGATGTCCCAGTAGAGGCCGTCCGGCAACGACACCGGATCGTTAGGAAAGCGGTAGACCTCGCGCATGTGCAGGCGCTGACCGTCGAATTGCCCAAGCATTGCGCGACCGCTCTCGGCGCCAAGATCGATCGCGAGCATGGTGGACATCGTTGTAGAAGGCGACTCGGGCTCCATCCTCAAATGACTTCCTGCATCATGGGAGGCGTTCACATTGTGATTATTCGGGCATGGTCCTTTGAAAGAGTTGTGCTGGCAACCCTCTTCGCCCATAAAACCTATGCAGAGCCACTTATTCAGGACTCCAACGAAGTGAGGATGTTGTCGATCTCTGACATCAGCCTGGCGACGTCGTGACTAGAAACAAACCAAATCAATCGTGGGTCCATCAGGTCTGGGCATGCTGACTGGCGTTTCCACAGCTCCAGGATAGAAGCCTCTGCTGGCAGATCTGAACGAAGCCAGGGCGCCCGCTTCAGCACGTATTCGAGTCGAGAGGCCAATATCCCGAATTCCCAGCACGCCTTACCGTAGGCCGTGTCCACTCTCGAAAAGAGTTCCATGTCATACGTCGATGCATCGAGCTCCAGACCGAGAGCGATCTCGCGAATCTGTTTGAGTTGTAGCCGGAGGGTTTCATCCATAGACACGAATCCACTCCCGCTCAATCTGTTTCCTGAGGACGTGGCGAGTATTGAGGATTCCGTTAGAGATCAGCACGATAGGGCTATCGAGCAATTCCTCGATGCCACTTGCAAGAGCAAGGTATCTGGTGATTGCGGTGTCGTCATAGTCGCCGAGATCGACAATGAACACGATACCGGTAGCACGTGGCGCGATAACTTCCGCAGATACGGAGTCCAAGAACCATAGGGAGCGGAGAGCATGCTGTTCACAGAGTGCTTCAATATCGCCACTCATCCGCCGAATGATCTCCGCGACCATGCCCGGTACTCCTTCCGATGCCATTGTGGTTTCATCATAACGGAAAGAAAATGCACGTCCCCGGGGTACCACGGGCCCGGGGCTACCGAGTGTTAACGCAAACAACCCCGGCCAACATGGCCGGGGTTGTTGTGGAATGCGCGCCCACCTTGGGCGGACATGAGTCCGCCCCTACGACCAGAGACGCTTCGTGGCGATCTCGGCGCCCTGCGAGAGAGCTTCGAGCTTCGCCCACGCGATGTCCTCGTGGATGCGGCCACCGAGACCGCAGTCCGTGCTGGCGATCACGTTCTCGCGACCCACGAGCTTCGCGAAGTTCTCGATGCGGTCGGCAACCAACTCCGGGTGCTCGACGACGTTCGTTGCATGACCAACGATACCCGGGATGATGATCTTGCCCTCGGGGAGCTTCACGTCCTCCCAGATCTTCCACTCGTGCTCATGGCGGGCGTTCGCGCCCTCGAAGCTGAACGCCTGCGCGTTGATCTGGAGCACGAGGTCGACGATGTGCTTGAACTCGATATCGGTCGTGTGCGGGCCGTGCCAGGAGCCCCAGCAGATGTGGACGCGAACCTGCTCCTCCGGGATGCCCTGGAGCGCATGGTTGATAGCGTCGACGCGGATCTGGGTGAAGTTGCGGTAGTCCTCGACCGACGGCTCGGGAACGATCTGGTCCCAGTTCTCGGCGATGGACGGATCGTCGATCTGGACGACGAGCCCGGCGTCGGTGATCGCCTTGTACTCCTCGCGCAGCGCATCGGCACACGCGTAAATGAACTCTTCCTCGGTCTTGTAGTACTCGTTGCCGATACGGGCGGCGGATCCCGGCGAAATGGCGGTGATGAAGCCCTCGTCGAAGCCGTTCTCCTCCATCGCGGCCTTCATGTTCTTCACGTCGGTCTGGACCTGCTCCTGACCGATGTAGGTCACCGGGCCGGTCGCCACCGGGAAGGCGTTGGCGGCGGTGTCGCCGAGCGCGATGCCGGCGGTCGGGTCCTGGTAGGCAGCGGCGAACTTCGTCCAGTCGCGGCGGTTCGCGAAGTTGGTGAGCCGGATGTTGCCCGGGGTGGACTCGACGTGCTGGGCGATGGCGTTGATATCGTCGCCCTTGAGCTCGAGGCCGCCGAGGCGCTGGAACGAATACGACCACCATGCGCCGTAGTCGACCTTGCCGGACATAGCCTTGCCGTATTCACCATCGTTCGGGATGGTGACGCCAACGTCCTTCTGCTTGCGAACGACGGCAGAGACCGACTCGGCGAGGATCTCGTCGAACCCCTCGAGCTGACCGCCCTGCTCCAGGCGCTTCTTGTTCGCCTCGCGAAGCTTCTCCCACCGCGGCAGGCTGCCGACGTGCGTAACTTCGATCCGATCCTGGCTTCTACGCATGCTGATACACCCCTGTGGTGAGGCAGGCCGTGAACTCTTTGGCTGCCTGTACGACCGTGTCGATTTCGGAGGCCGGGTGCCCGACGCTCCTGAGCCGTATCCTACCATCGAAACAACTGCCGGCAACCGACGGCCGGTCGCCCGCTCGCAAGACATGGAGAACACCTTGATGAAATCCGTCGCCGTCTTCTGCGGTTCCAGCTTCGGCCTCGATGCGGCCTTCACGACCCTTGCCCGCGACCTTGGTCGCGCCATCGCCGAGCGGGAGATGACCCTCGTCTACGGAGGAGGCAAGGTCGGCCTGATGGGCGTGGTCGCGGACGCGGCGCTCGCGGCGGGTGGCGAGGTGATCGGTGTGATCCCGCAGGCACTGATGGAGAAGGAGCTCGGGCACGCGGGCGTGACGGAACTGATCGTCACCGGGTCGATGCACGAGCGAAAGGCGCGAATGGAACAGGAGGCCGAAGGCTTCATCGCGCTTCCGGGCGGGTTCGGCACGCTCGACGAGTTCTGCGAGATCGTCACCTGGGCACAGCTTGGCATCCACGCGAAACCCTGTGGCATGCTGGACACGCAGGACGGGTTCTTCGCGAAGTTGCTCGCGTTCCTCGATGAAGCGACAGACGCCGGCTTCATCCGGGACGCGCACCGGGAAATGATCCTGCACGGAAGCGACCCGGTCGATTTGCTCGATCGAATGACGCGCTGGACACCGACCTATACGGCCAAGTGGACCGAGGCATCGCCAACCCCGTGATCGCCTATCCTCGCAACCCGACGAGGGTGCCCAGACCAAGATAGGCGGCGGCCGATACCCGGTTTCGCAGTTTCACCAGACCACCACGGAGGCCCAACCACTCGCCAACCGTGCCCGAAGCCAGCGCATAACTCACGTCCAGCACCGTCGCGATGGCGAGGAAGACCACGCCGAGCACCAGCATCTGCACCCACGCCGCTCCCTGCGCCGGTGAAACGAATTGCGGCAGCAAGGCGAGGAAGAAGATGCTCACCTTCGGGTTCAGGATGTTGACCACGATCCCCTGCGCGAAGACGCGGCGCAGCGGCGCCGGGATGACAGCGGCTGTGCTAGTCCCGTCATGGTCGCCCGAGCGCCACGCCCGGATGCCGAGCCAGACCAGATAGGCCGCTCCAGCATATTTCACCGCCAGGAAGAGCCCTTGCGACGACGCGATGACGGCGCTGAGTCCGGCAACGGCGGCCACGATGTGAACCAGTGCGCCGGTCTCGATTCTGAGCGCTGAGACGACCGCGGCACGGCGTCCCTGGCTGATGCCCCGGTTCATGATGTAGAAGAC
>DATGPC010000438.1:0-2826 GCA_035305265.1 Thermomicrobiales bacterium
CTTCCGCGACGTCTGGCTCGCCGCGCTGCCGGAGACGCACATCCATGACGCTCATGCGCGGCCGGTGCTGGCGGAGGATCTCTCAAGCGCGACGCTGGAGATCGACGTCGAGCTGCGGGGACAGGGCAGTGGGGTGGTCGAGGCCGTGCTGCTCGGGCCGGATGGCGGTGAGGTCGGGACGGCGACGGTCGAGGGCGGCTCGGCATCGATCGCGGTCGAGGCGCCGAAGCTGTGGACGAGCGAGACGCCGCATTGCTACACGCTGCTGCTTCGCCATGCAGGGCCGGATGGCGAGGTTCGCGAGGTCCAGCGGCAGACGGTCGGGTTCCGGACGGTCGAGATCCGTGACCAGCAGCTGTGGGTGAACGGTGTCTCGATCAAGATCCAGGGCGTGAACCGTCACGACGATCATCCGGATTTCGGCTGGGCGGTGCCATACGAAGCGATGGAGCGTGACGTCCAGCTGATGAAGCAGCACAACGTCAACACGGTGCGGACATCGCATTACCCCAACGACTCCCGCTTCTACGAGCTCTGCAACCGCTACGGGCTCTTCATGATCGACGAGACGGACCTGGAGACGCACGGCTTTGGCATCTCCGGCGATGCGGACCAGCTCTCGGACGACCCGGCGTGGCAGAAGGCGTACCTGGACCGGATGACCCGGATGTACGAGCGGGACAAGAACCATCCGTCGATCATTATCTGGTCGCTGGGGAACGAGTCCGGCTACGGGCAGAACCAGGACACGATGTACGCCTGGTTGAAGGAGCACGATCCGTCCCGCCCTGTGCATCTGGAGGTGATCGCGCACCGGCACGCGCCGGTCGCCGCGACGGATATGCACAGCACGATGTATCCGCCGGTGGAAGAGGTGATCCGGCAAGGACAATCTGACGAGCCGAAACCGTACATCCTGATCGAGTACGCGCACGCGATGGGGAACGGGCCGGGAAGTCTCAAGGAGTACTGGGAGGCGATCCGGACCTACCCCCGGCTGATCGGCGGGCTCGTCTGGGAGTGGGCGGACCATGGCATCCGGCAGTATTCGTCGTCCGGCGAGGAGTATTTCGCGTACGGCGGGGATTTTGGCGATCACCCGAATGACGGGAACTTCGTTATCGACGGGCTGATGTCGCCGGACCGCGATCCGCATCCGAGCCTGATCGAGCTGAAGAAGGTGCACGAGCCGATCGCGCTGGAGCTGGTCGACGCGTCGGCGGGGGCGATCCGGCTACTGAACCGGCGATTCTTCACCGATCTGTCGGATCTTTCGCTGCAATGGTCGTTGAACACCGGCGGCCGGGTGGTCGCGTCCGGCGTACTCGATGTGGCCGATCTCGGGCCGGGCGAGTCGCGGGAGATCACGATTGATAGCGTCGCGCAGCACGCGCAGGCGCCGGACACGTGGCTGGACGTCGTGGCGATCGTGGCGGGACAGGCGTCGTGGGCGCCGGCCGGGTTCGAGGTCGCGCATTGCCAGGTCTGCGTCGCGGAGCCGGTTGGCGCGGGGATGCAGCCGCTGGCGGAAGGTGACCTCGACGTCGCGGAGATCGATGTCGCGATCCTGGTGACCACCGAGCGGGGCGATATCCTGTTCGATCGCACGCGGGGCGTCATCGCGAGCTGGATGGTGAACGGGCAGGACCTGGTCGAGGACGGGCCGGTGTTCGACATGTTCCGCGCGCCGACGGACAACGACACGTACCAGGTCGAGACGTGGAAGGCGATGGATTTCCGGCATATGCGGCCGCAGGTACGTTCATCGGAGATCGTCGAGCAGACGGATCGCTCCGTGATGATCGAGGTGACGGCGGTGTACGGCGCGCCGGCGTTCTCGCCGATCTACGATCTTGTCCAGCGGTACACGATCACGGGGTCTGGGGATGTCGCGATCGAGACGGACGCGACGCCGAGAGCCGGGGTCTTCGAGGTGATGGCGAACCTGGCGAAGCAGGCCGGGGTGCCGGAGCTGCTCTCGCTGCCGCGCGTCGGGCTAACGATGGAGCTGCCCGGGACGTTCGGCGCGGTGACGTGGCGCGGGTTGGGCCCGCACGAGAATTATCCGGACCGCAAGGAGAGCGCGACGTACGACACCTGGGCGCTGGACGTGATGGAGATGCCGCACCCGTACGTGTTCCCGCAGGACACCGGGAATCGCGAGGGAGCGCACTGGGTGGTGGTCGCGCCGGAACACGGGTTCGGCCTGCTGGCGTGGTCCGACGAAACGCTGAGCATCAAGGCGCTGCCGTACACGGCGGAGGTCTTGGCGGACGCAACGCACAGCCATCAGGTGAAGCCGGGGACGACGACGGTCCTGTCGCTGGATCATCGCGTGGCGGGGCTCGGATCGTCGATCTGCGGACCGCGACCGATGGACCAGTACCTGGTGACGCCGGAGACGTTCCGGTGGACGGTGAACCTGCGGCCGGTGCCGGCGGGGACAACGCCGGGCGCGTAGCGAGCGAGATTGTTCCGGTGCCGGTCATGGCCTGATACCCTGAGTGGTGTAACAGGCCATGTTCGGGGAAATAGCTCCAGGCAAAGGGTTGTGGTGTCGACGCCGCTTCGCGTTGGGGCTTCCGGCCGAGCCCGCAGGGCGAGAAGCGGCAGCGAGCCCTTGCATTCGCTCAGGATGACCGGTGGTTTCGCTGACGAGCGAAACGAGGAGGCACGGTGATCGTTGGTAGCCAGCGGGGCGTGTGGGGAACCGGGGTTCGGACGTTCATCCGCTCGACGTTCCCGTTCGTAGGGGTTAATGAAGCACCCGTCGCTCGTCCGGCCGTGCCGTGGATCCTCGCGATGGCGAGCCGCCGGGTCCGAGGT
>DATGPC010000439.1:0-4306 GCA_035305265.1 Thermomicrobiales bacterium
AGGTTCTTGTACTGGACGAAGATCCCCTGCGCCGTTTCCGGCCGCAAGTAAACCTTGTTCGCGGATTCTGACACCGGCCCGATCGTCGTGCTGAACATCATGTTGAACTGCCGCGCGTCCGTCAGTGTCCGGTTACCGCAGTTCGGGCAGGCGAGATTTTTCTCGCGGATGATCGCCGACATCTCGTCCGGCGACATCGCCTCGGCGTTCTCTATGCCGAGCTTGTCCTCCAGCAGGTGGTCGGCGCGGAAACGCGCCTTGCAGGTCTTGCAGTCCACCAGCGGGTCGTTGAAGTTCACGACGTGGCCGGATGCCTCCCAGACACGCGGGTGCATCAGGATACCGGCGTCGAGGCCGACCATGTCCCGGCGCTTCTGGACGAAGTTCCGCCACCAAAGTTGCTTGATGTTGTTGCGCAGCTCGACGCCAAGCGGACCGAAGTCCCACGTGTTCGCCAGGCCGCCGTAGATGTCCGAACCCGGGTACACGAAACCGCGGCGCTTGCTCAGCGCAACGATCTTGTCCATGGTGGCCGCTCGCGTGGTTTCCGCCTGTTCGCTCATTCGTTGACTGCACCTTTACACGTCAATCGGCGGTATCTGTCGATACCGCCGATGTCCCATTTTGCTCTCTTGTAACTATAGAGCGTTTTGGTTGGTGACGTGAGACGGTATTCAGGAGGCCGCGAGGCCCTCACCGCTTGCCATCTCCACGTACAGGTTGGTTGTAGAAGGGCTTACGTGCCCTAGGGTCTGCTGCACGTCGCGAACGGTCTGGCCGTCCTGCAGCGCGTGGATCGCATAGGTGTGGCGCAGCGTATGCGGCGTGATGCCTTGGATCCCGATATGATCGGCGTAGGACTTCAGGATGAGCCAGAAGCCCTGGCGCGTCAGCCGGCCGCCCCGGTGGTTGACGAAGAGCGCGCCGGTATCCTCGTCGCAGAGGTACGGGCGGGCATTCTGGATGTAATCCCGAAGGGCAGCCAGCGCCTGGTCGCTCACCGGGATATCCCGCTCGCGACCCGACTTGCCGACGCAGCGAAGCACCTGCTTCTCCATATCGACATCCTCGACGTCGAGCGCCACCATCTCGCCCACGCGCATACCGGTCGCGTACAGCAGTTCCAGCATCGCGCGGTCCCGGATGGACTCCGGTCGGTTCGGCTCGTCGCGGAGCGGCTCGTCGAGCAGCCGCGCGATCTCGTCGCGCGTCATCACGATCGGCGTGTACTTCGCGACCTTCGGCGAGGAGATGTCGGTGCCGACCGGCTCCTTGATAATGCCCTTGTCGAGCAGGTACGAGAAGTACGACTTGCTCGCCGCGGTCTTGCGGGCCACGGTCGCCTGCGCATACTCACGGTCCTGGAGCCAGGAGAGGAATGCGGAAAAATGCTCGTCGGTCAGCTCTGACCACGACGTGATCGGTTCGATCCCTGCATCCTTGTTCGGGTTCTGCAGGAAATCGCTAAGCTGCTTCAGATCGTTGCGATAGGCAGCAATCGTGTTTGCCGAGAACTGGCGCTCATCCTGGAGTGACTCAAGATATCGCGCAACAAGATTTTCCATCGTTACCGGTTCCTTCCACCTGTTCTTCCCGCTGCGTCTCGGTCCCCACCAGACGCACACCGCCATTATGACACGCGAATGCCAAAGTTACTTTACGTAGCAAAGACATCTTCGCCTGACGTTAAGCAACAACCTTGCCACCGTTGACGGCCGATAGCTCGGTTACAGGCAATCCGAACGCTTCCGCAACCGCGCCATACGTAACATGACCATCGATGACGTTCGCGCCGAGCGCAAGCGCCGGGTCATCCCGCAGCGCCTGTTGCCATCCCTTGTCCGCGATCGCGCGCGCATACGGCGTCGTGACGTTCGTCAACGCCTGCGTACCGGTTCGCGGAACAGCTCCGGGCATGTTCGTAACACAATAGTGCACCACGCCGTCGACCAGGAACGTCGGATCGCTGTGTGTCGTTGGCCGGGATGTCTCGAAACATCCGCCCTGATCGATCGCCACGTCGACCATGACCCCTCCCGGTTTCATGCGGCGCACCATCTCCGCTGTCACCAGCTTTGGCGCACGCGCGCCCGGGATCAGGACGCTCCCGATAACGAGATCCGCCTTCTCCAAAGCGTTCGCGATGTTGCGCCGGGAGGACGCCAGGGTGTGGATGCGCCCATGCATCACATCGTCAAGATACCGCAGACGGTCGACGTTTAGGTCAATAATCGTGACATTCGCGCCCATTCCGATCGCGACTTTCGCCGCATTCGTCCCAACGATGCCGCCGCCGATGATAACCACGTCGGCATCGGTCACGCCGGGAACGCCGCCGAGCAAGATGCCCTTCCCTCCGTGGGTCTGCTGCAGGTAGGTCGCGCCAACCTGGATGGACATTCGTCCCGCGACCTCGCTCATCGGCGTCAACAGCGGCAGTTGACCGCTCGGAAGTTGCACCGTTTCGTACGCGATCGCCCGGACCTTTCGCTCGATGAGCGCCCGCGTCAGGGGCTCGTCCGCCGCGAGATGCAGATAGGTAAAGAGGATCTGCCCCTCGCGCATCAGGTCGTATTCGGAGGCGACCGGCTCTTTCACCTTCAGGATCATCTCCGCGCGGTCCCAGACGGCGCGCGCGTTGTCGACAATCTCGGCCCCCTCCCCGGCGTACTCGTCGTCCGGGTACCCGCTGCCCGTCCCGGCGCCACTTTCGACGAGGACGGTATGCCCATGCGAGACCAGCTCGAAGACGGACGCTGGCGTGGCGGCCACGCGGTTCTCGTTGTCCTTCACTTCTCTTGGCACACCGATAATCATCGTAGTCCTCCGGCAAACAGGGCGGTGGCCGCACAAGCCATCGCGAGTGTCATCCTCGCTGTTGCGCGCACCAAAGCCGGCTTGGGGTCATTTGGTTTCGTTGGTCAATCGACTCACATAACTCCTGATATGGATACGTATACGAGCATCTATCAGTGACGTCAACCTGAACGAGCCCGTCATCGCGCTAATCTGCCCCCGGCTACAATGGCGTCTTTGGTATGATTCAGCGAGTAATCGGGTCTTCGCACGTCACCTCGAGATACACCATCCCGCCATGCTCCAGAATCGGCGCGAGTGGATCGCTCCCGCCGCCCTCATGCAGCACGACAAGGTACATACCTGAATGAGTTTCCTCGCAATCGTCCCAATCCTCGCTTTCCTCATCGTGATCCATGAGCTGGGGCACTTCTTCGCCGCCCGCAGTGTCGGCGTCACCGTGGAAGAGTTCGGCATCGGCCTCCCTCCCCGCGCGAAGGCGTGGAGGTGGAAAGGCGTCAAATGGTCATTGAACTGGATCCCGTTCGGGGGCTTCGTCCGCGTCAAGGGTGAGGACGCGAAGGACATGGAACCCGGGTCGATGAACGTCGCCGGCCCGTGGCAGCGTGCCTGGTTCCTCATCGCCGGCCCGCTCATGAACCTGGTCGCGGCCGTCGTCCTCTCGATCGTCCTCGTCGCGGCGCAGGGCGTCCCGACGCGAACCAACAACCTTTACATCGACAGCGTCGCGACCGGCTCTCCCGCCGAGGCCGCGGGCTGGCAGCCCGGTGACCAGATCATCGCCGTCGATGGCGAGCCCCTGACCGAGCCGGACAAGATCGTCAACGCCATCAGCGACCATGCAGGGGAAGAGGTCGAGGTCACGGTCCAGCGCGGCTCCGAGCCGATCGAGACAACGATCACCCCGCGCGAGAATCCCCCGGCGGGCCAGGGCGCGACCGGTATCTCGTTCCGCTCCGACGGACGGCTGAGCAATATCGCCGTGCGCGACGTCGAGCCCGGCTCACCGGCCGCCGAAGCCGGCATCCAGGATGGCGATCGCATCACGGAGATCAACGGCGTCGAGCTGGCGGCCTGGGCCCAGGCCCTCGCGCTGATCAACGAGGCCCAGGGCGAGGAAGTCACCCTCACGCTCGAGCGGGACGGCGAGCCCTACACCGCGACACTCGCGATTCCGCCCTCCTCGATCCTGATCCGGCACATCGAGGACGGCTCCATCGCCCGGGAAGCGCGGCTCTTCGAGGGCGACAAGATCACGGCCCTCAACGGCGAGCCGGTCACCTCCAGCAGCGAATTCCTCGAAGCGTTGGCGGCGGCAAGCGGCGAAGAGGTCGAGATCACCTATACCCGCGATACGGGCACCGAGATTATCGAGCGCACCACCTCCTTCACCATGCCGGAGCTGTCCGATTCCGCGAGTCCGCTCTCGGCCATCGGCATCGAAGCGGTCACGGAGTCCGGCTTTATCGCGGCCGGCATCGTGCCGGTA
>DATGPC010000440.1:0-2811 GCA_035305265.1 Thermomicrobiales bacterium
GGCGCGACCGGATTCGGCGCGGCCGTGGAGAACGACCTGCGGGACTTCGCGCACACGGAGCTGGAAAGCTCGGATATTGCCGAGGCGGGCCGGGCGCTTGGCCGCGAGGAGAGCGTGGACGCGACCCGGCTGGCGCTCGTCGGGCACGGCTTCGGCGGAACGCTGGCGCTGGTGACGGCCGGAGCGCGACCGGGCATCTACAGCATGATCGTCGCAATCGACCCGATCACGGAGTGGTCGGTCGAGCTGGCAAACGCGGAGATCCCCTGGCGGAACTGGGTGACGGACCGGCTCGGGATGCCGCTGACGCACGCGGATCATTACGCGCTGCGGACACCGGCGACATTCTCGGCGGTGATCGACGTTCCGCTGCTGCTCGTGCGGACGGCGCGGGCGTCGGCCTCCCGGCGGCTGCAGATGGATATGCTGACGGCCGATCTCGACGAGGTCGGCGTTGCCTACGACGTGCTTGACGCGCCGGATGAGCCGCTGGCGGCAACGCTGCGCCGGATCAGCCGCGAGGTGTCGCGGAAACTTGCGGCCGGGTAATCGACGAATTGCAAAATCGCCTGTGGGGACGTATTTCCCCGCAGGCGATTGTCGTTTCCGACGGGTCGGCGGTCGATGACGCGACACGGTCACGTGTGTACACTGAGCCGGTACAGAACGCGAGCAGGTTCGCGAGGAGCGGTCCTCCCCGCGTGCCGGGTCCATTCCCGATGCATCCCTGAGTAACCAACGATGCCCACGATGCCGGGAAGAGGTAGATCGAATTTCATGTCCCACCAGTTCCGTCCAGCAAGCACCTCATCGCGACCCAAGGGCCAGCGACTCAGCCGACGCGCCTTCACGACCGCAGCGACAGGCGCAGCCGTCCTGACGGGCGCCCGGCTCACCTTCCCTTCGACTCCTGCCTCCGCGCAGACACCGATTCCCTACGCGACGCCGGCCGGAAACGATCTCGTCGAGGAGGCGTCGATCGCCTCGCTCCGTCGCGGCCTGGATGACGGCGAATTCACGGTGAGCGAGCTCGTGGCGGCATCGCTGGCCCGGATCGAGGCGCTCGACGCCGATGGGCCGGGCCTGAACGCGATGATCGAGCTGAATCCCGAGGCGATGGAGATCGCCGAGCGGCGAGGCGAGGAGATCAGCCACGGGATCAACCGGGGGCCACTGCATGGCATCCCGATCGTGGTGAAGGACATCTTCGCGACGGCGGATGCGATGCGGACGACGGCCGGATCGCTGGCGCTGGCGGAGAACGAGGTCTCCCGGGACGCGTTCGTGATCGAGCAGCTGCGGAACGCCGGCATGGTGATCCTCGGCAAGACGAACATGTCGGAGTGGTCGAATTTCCGCGGCACGGTGGTGTCCGGCTGGAGCTCGCGTGGCGGGCAGACGGTGAACCCGTATGCGACGAGCCACACGGCGTGGGGATCGAGCACGGGATCGGCGGTCGCGGTCGCGGCGAGCTACGCGCCGGTCGGGCTGGGCGCTGAGACGGACGGGTCGATCATCTGCCCGGCATCGGCGTGCGGCGTGGTCGGGCTCAAGCCAACTGTCGGGTTGGTCAGCCGTCAGGGCACGATCGGTATCTCCTTCACGCAAGATTCTCCCGGTCCGATCGGCCGATCGGTCGAGGATGTGGCGTACCTGCTGGAAGTGATCGCCGGCTATGACCCCGAGGATATGGCCTACGGCGAGATGGCGGAGTACGCGCCGGCGGCGGCGTTCGCGGAGTTCCCGGTGCCGGACGCCGGCGAGCGGAGCTACGTGAAGATGCTCTCCTCCGACGGTCTCCAGGGCATCCGGGTCGGTGTCGTGCGATCGCTGTTCGGTTTCGACCCGGAAACAGACGTGCACGTCGACGAGGCGATCCGCGCCATGGAGGACGCCGGGGCGGAGATCGTCGAGGATGTCCAGTTCGGGTCGTTGCAGGACGTCTACGATGGCTGGGGCGAAGGATTCGTGCTGGGAACGGAGTTCACGCACGGTTTGCACCGGTTCTTCGAGCAGTACATGCCTTACGGCCCGATCAGCACGATCCAGGACGTCGTCGACTATTACTGGACGCACCAGGACGAAACGCAGTTCTGGGGCGACGTCGCCGACGGGCTGCTTGAGGCGTCGTGGGTAAGCCCGGACGCGATCTACGATCCCGGCTACCTGGAGCAGCTCGCCAACAACCTGATGCTGACGCGGGACCTGGGTATCGACCAGGTCATGGACGAGCACGAGCTGGACGTGCTGGTGGCGCCGTCGGCCGGCTTGCCGACGGTGGTCGATGGCGGCACGTTCCTCGGATCGACGACGAAGTTTCCGGCGATGGCGGGATATCCGTCGCTGACGCTGCCGGTCGGGTACTCGCGGGGATTGCCGGCCGGGATGCATATGTTCGGTCGGGCGTTCAGCGAGCGGAAGATCCTTCGGTACGCGTACGCGTTGGAGAAAGCGTTGAACGTGCGCCAACCACCGGAATATCTCGACACCGTTCCGGAGCCGGAAGGGACCGCTGTTCCCGAGTGGTAATCGCATCACCGGAACGGAATGTCGCCTGATTTCCCGGGGAGGGCCGATAACGGCCCTCCCCGGTTCGCGTTTGCGCGCCGGTGCCTCGCCCGTCACCTGCCTTCAGGCATCACCCGACGTGAGGGCGCTTCCCGAGTTTCGATTCCGGTGGCACACTTCCTCTCATTGACTGACCTGAATTCCAAGAGGGTGGATCGTGACGGGAACATCGGTGGCGGAGCTGCGGGACAGGATTGCGTCGGGGAAGATCGACGCGGTGGAGCTGGTCGAGCAGGGCCTCGG
>DATGPC010000441.1:0-12189 GCA_035305265.1 Thermomicrobiales bacterium
GGTGCCGTCGTCGCCTGTGAGGCGGTAGACGTCGTTCACATACGCTCGGTACAACTGCACATTTCGCACTCGGCCGACAGGAAACCGTTCCTCGATGATCTCAACGAGGGCCTCCGGGTTCGGGGTCGAATGGCAAACGGGTACGGTCATGCAGGGATCCGGAACGGTCATCTGCGCCGGGTGCTGGCCAGATGCGGCTCTTCAGGTGGCATCTCCGGGTGCGGCCGGTCAGATCTGGAGAGCGGCCTGCTGCGCCTCGTGGAGCTGGGCAATGCCGGTCTCGGCGAGGGTCAGCATTCGGGTAAGGGTGTCCATCGAGAACGGATCCTGCTCGGCGGTTCCCTGGATTTCGACGAACTGCTTCGCGTCGGTCATCACGATGTTGGCGTCGACGTCCGCTTTCGAGTCCTCGCCGTAGTCGAGGTCGAGCAGGGGGACGCCACGGACGACGCCGACGCTGACGCCGGCAACGGCGCCCTTAAGGGGCGACGTGCGGATCTTCTTTTCGTTGACGAGACCCTGGCAGGCGAGGGCGAGGGCGACCCATGCTCCGGTGATGGAGGCACAGCGTGTGCCGCCGTCGGCGCGAATGACATCGCAGTCAAGGATCACCTGACGTTCGCCGAGGGCTTGCATGTCGACGACGGCTCGCAGGGAGCGGCCGATCAGGCGCTGGATCTCGACGGTTCGGCCGCCCTGCTTGCCTTTCGCGGCCTCGCGGGAGGTTCGCTCTGGCGTCGAGCGCGGCAGCATCGAGTATTCCGCCGTGACCCAGCCCGATCCCCGGCCCTTCATCCAGCGAGGAACGTCTTCCTCGACTGTCGCCGTGCACAGGACATGCGTGTCACCCATCTTGATGTACGCGGACCCTTCCGCATGAGGGATGACGCCCGGCTCGATGGAGACCGGGCGGAGCTCGTCGAGGGCGCGGTTATACGAGCGTCGCATCGGGATCGTGTAGGTCACTTCGGGTCCTTTCCGCCGGTGCGGCGTTTTTGCGCCTGCTCCTGCTGTTGTGTCTGGCGATAGATTTCCTGGACGCGCTCGAGGCGCCGGCCGAGCTCGCGCTCAAAGCCGCGATCGGTCGGCTGGAAGTACCGGCGACCGCGGACGTTGTCCGGCAGGTTGACTTGCCCGACGACACCGCCCTCGTAGTCGTGCGCGTATTTGTACCCCTTGCCGAAGCCCTCCTCCTTCATGAAGCGGGTCGGCGCGTTGCGGAGGTGCATCGGGACGGGGTCGTTGCGGGTGTTGGCGACGTCCTCGCGAACCTGGTTGTAGGCCTTGTAGATTGCGTTGCTCTTCGGCGCAAGGGCGAGGTAGACGGTGAGCTCGGCAAGGGCGAGGGCGCCTTCCGGCATGCCGATGAAATGGACGGCCTGCTGGGCGGCCATCGCCAGCTCGAGTGCGGCCGGATCGGCGAGGCCGACATCCTCTGATGCGAAGCGGACGAGTCTCCGGGCAACGTAGAGCGGGTCGTCGCCACGCTCGAGCATGCGGCCGAGCCAGTAGAGGGCGGCGTCCGCGTCCGAACCGCGAATCGTCTTGTGCAGCGCGGAGATGGTGTCGAAGTGATCATCGCCGCCCTTGTCATAGGTGGCGGCCCGGCGCTGGGCCGCCTCGGCGACGAGGTCCTGCGTGATGACCTTGTCGTCAGCGACGCCGGTTGCGGCGAATTCGAGCGTGTTGAGGGCGAAGCGGGCATCCCCGTTCGCCATGTTGGCGAGGAAGTCGAGTGCGTCGTCTGCGATCGTGAGGCCTTCGAGCCCGAGGCCACGATTCTCGTCTGCCAGCGCGCGGCGCACGATCACCTTGATGTCATCGTCCTCGAGCGCCCGCAGGGTGATGACGCGCGAGCGTGAGAGCAGGGGGGCGTTCACCTCGAACGACGGATTCTCCGTTGTCGCGCCAATGAGGATGACGGTGCCGTCCTCGACGTGCGGAAGAATTGCGTCCTGCTGGGCCTTGTTGAAGCGGTGGATCTCGTCGATGAAGAGGACGGTCCGCTGGCCGTTCATCCCGAGGCGGTCCTGGGCCTCGGAGATCGCCTTGCGCAGGTCGGCGACGCCGGACGTGACGGCGCTGACGGCGACGAAGGCGGCGCGCGTGGTGCTGGCGACGATGCGGGCAAGGGTTGTTTTCCCGGCGCCGGGCGGCCCCCAAAGGATCAGGGACGAGAGGCGGTCGGCCTCGATCGCCTTGCGAAGGAGCGTGCCTTCGCCGATTACATGCTCCTGCCCGACGAGCTCGTCGAGACTGCGCGGGCGCATGCGCGTGGAGAGCGGCGCCCGCGACGAGAGCTGCTGCAATCGATTCGCTTCGAACATGTCCATAGGGGCTTCCGGCGTGGCGTTATTCGGGGTCGAGGTCACCGGATTCCTTTTCGAGCTGCTCAAGCAAGTCGACCAGCTCCTGGCGGGTGGTCACGCCGACCTCGTCCATGGTCTCGAGCACTTCTTCCAGCTCGTCCATGCGTCCGAGGAGATCCTGCAGGTCGGCCGGGTCGCGGCGATTCCGTCGCCGGGCAGCGTTCAGGTCAATGATGTTGTCTGGCATGAGGAGAGGCTCCTACAGCTAATCCCAGCAAAGGGACGCGTTCCCGTACCGCCGGAGCTGGTCACCGGCGCTGGCGCCACACACCGGTCGCAGCTGCGAGGTGTGGCGGTACGGGCGGCGATACCGGCTACAGGAATGCGTCGCGCAGGGCGAGGACAAAGACGGCGAGCGAGCCGACACCGACAAACTCGATCATGTCACGGCGGCGCAGGTCGCGGCGCTGGCACCAGACCAGGAGGACGCCCGCAATCGCGTAGAAGACGGCAAGAAGGACGGCGCCGCCGGTCCAGCCCCATGTCGGCCACCAGTTGAGGGCGAGCATCGTCGTCCCCATGACCCAGGCGCCAAGGATGGAATAGAAGACGCGTGTCGGGGCGGCAACGCCGGCTCGCTCCAGTGTTTCGAGGAGCAGGACCCCGCCGGTCAGGGTGACGAGCGGCACCGAGAGCCAGTCGTCGAACTTGTTCAGGTAGATCGCGCTGAAGGCGAGGAACGCGACCGTGTGGACGACGAGCGTGTGAATCGTCGATGCGACACGGCTGGATTCCTCGTCGGCCTCGTCGAGCAGGTCTCGGGAGAGCAGGGCGCCTGCCGTGCCAAGGAACGCGATGAGCGGACCGAAGAGCAGCATCCACCGGTTGTGGAAGGTCGCGGTGAGCATGATGGCGGCGAAGACCGAAACGAGCGGGACGGCCCAGGCGGTGCTGAGGCCGGTGCTCGGGCGGCCGGAGCCGGCCTCTTCCGCGGCACGGGCGGCGACGCTCTCGGCGTACTGGGCGCCGGCGGCGGTCAGGACAAGCACGAGACCGGAGATCACCCAGAAGAGGGTCGTGGTGCGCTGGAGGACGGGCGGGTTGGTGCCGTCGCCCTCGCCGACCACGATGATGGCGAGCAGGATGAGCACGCCGGCCGCGAGGAGTGAGATGACGACACCCTGGCCGTAGGCCGGCTGGCGTTCGTCGGCATTCTCGATTCCGAGGCCGAAGACCTTGTGCTCGTCGACGTACTCGTCGTCCTCGTACGGATCGTCCTCATACGGGGCGCCCCGTTGCCGCATACGCGCATCCTCATCGTAGGATCGCGTGGAGAATGGATTTCGCTGCTTGTCGCCCATAAGGCTCCCCTGATTCCCCGTCCATGACGACATTGGCCCACAAACGGGCTCGTCAGATGCCTGCCGGCTGCACGATGCCGCCCCGCACGATCGACGCCCAGGCGTCGCGGAGCTGCTCGGCGCTCACCGATCCTTCCCGAATCACCGAAATGGTATCACCCTCGCGCCGGATAACCGTTGACGCGACGCTACCGGGCGCGATACCGCCGTCTAGGATGAGATCCAGCTCGTCGCCAAGCGACTCCCGGATCGCGGATGCCTGTGTCGCGGCGGGCTCGCCGGATCTATTCGCGCTCGTGGTGGCGATGACGCCGCCGTTGGCCTGGGCGATCGCGAGCGGGACGGAGTGGTTCGGGATGCGGATGCCGCAGGTGCCGTCCGGTGCCTGGACCTCCGCTGGAAGCGATGCCTTTGCGCGGAGGATGACCGTCAGGGGCCCGGGCCAGTATCGGTGGGCGAGCGCGACAAGGTCCGGGTCGGCGTCCTCGACGAGGTCGGGAATGACGTCCGCGCGGGAGACGAGGATGGGGATCGGCTTGTCCGGCGGGCGACCCTTGATGTCGTAGATACGAGCGAGGGCGGCGGGATGGCGAAGGGATGCCCCGATGCCGTAGACAGTATCGGTCGGGAACGCCGCAACGCCACCGCGCTGGACGGTGGAGATGGCTTGCTCGAGGGCACGGCCCTCTTCGAGTGTCAGATACGCCATGTCGGGCTCCTGAACGGGCGGATTCTCATGGACGCATTGTCACACAGGAGCGACCGTACCGCCGGGCGTTGGGCCCGAAGTTGGTGCAGCCTCCGCGCCAGACAGTGTCCGCAGCTGCGAGGTCCGGCGGTACGGGCACGGAAAACCTCTTCTGGCCCGACGAGGCCAGCGGCCATCCGCCTTTACGGAGCACTCCCGAATGCGCGTATGCCGTGATCACAGACTTGCCTTGATCGATTCCGCCACGGAGCGGTTGATGCCCTCGACCTGGAGCAGATCCTCGACGGACGCCTCGCGGATGGCCTTGACCGAGCCGAATTTCCGCATCAGCGCCTTCTTGCGCGTTGGGCCGACGCCCGGGATGTCGTCGAGCTGCGACTTCAGGGCCTTCTTGCCGCGCGTCGAGCGGTGGAACGTGATGGCGAAGCGGTGCGCCTCGTCACGGACGCGTTGGACGAGGAAGAGCGCCTGGGAGTCACGCGGGAGCATGATCGGGTCGGGACGGCCGGGCAAGAAGATCTCTTCGTTCTCCTTGGCGAGGCCGCAGATCGGGACGTCCATGCCGACTTCTTCCAATGCCTCGAGGGCGGCGTTGAGCTGGCCCTTGCCGCCGTCGATGATGACGAGGTCGGGCAGCGTGGTCCATTTGCCCTCCTTCTCCTCGTCGACATCCTTCGCGCGGCGGAAGCGGCGGCCGATGATCTCTTTCATCGACGCGAAGTCGTCGGCGCCGACGACCGTCTTGATGTTGAAGCGGCGATATTCCTTCTTCGCCGGCTTACCGTCCTCGAAGACGACCATCGAGGCGACCGGGGAGGTGCCCTGGATGTTGGAGTTGTCGTAGCACTCGATGCGGCGCGGCATTCGCGGGAGGTCGAGGGCATCGGCCAGCTCGGTCAGCGCGGCGGTCGTCTTCATCTCGTCGGAGAGGAACTTCAGGCGCGCCTGTTCGAGGTTTTCTCCGGCGCTCTTGGCGACCATCTCGACGAGGCCCCGCTGGTTGCCGCGTTTGGGGACGTGCAGTTGCACCTTGCTGCCCCGGCGCTCGGCGAGCCACTCCTCGATCATCGCACGCTCGTCTTCCGGGATCTCGTGCTGGAGGATGAGGCGCGGCGGGACGACGGCGGCGTCCTCGTAGAACTGCGTCAGGAATCCGGAGAGGATCTGCGCCGGCTCGTCTTCGACGGTGGCCTGCATCGGGAAGAACTCCGAGCCGACGATCTTGCCGTTGCGGAGGAAGCCGACCTGCACGCCGGCGTCGCCGCCAGCTCCCTGCGAGGTGGCGATGATGTCGGCATTCGTGCCGGTGTCGGAGACGATCTTCTGGCGCTCGAGGACGTGGCGAACGGCGCTCAGCTTGTCGCGGACCTCGGCGGCCCGTTCGAAGTTCCAGGCCTCGGCGGCCTGGTCCATCTCGTCCTCGAGATCGGCGACGATCTCCTCACCGCGGCCGGAGAGGAAGAGGGACGCCGAATCGATCGCCTTCATGTAGGTCGGGCGATCCACCGCACTGATGCAGGGCGCGGTGCATTGCTTCATGTGGTAGTAAAGGCAGACGTCGTCGTTGCCGGTGATCTTCTTGTCGCATTTGCGGTACGGGAAGAGCCGGTTGAGCAGGTTGATGGTCTTGTGCGCGGAGCCGGCGGACGTGTACGGCCCGAAGTACTGGCTGCCGTCGTTGACGATGCGGCGGGTGCTGATGACGCGCGGCCATTCCTCGTTCGTGATCCGGATGTACGGGTAGGTCTTGCTGTCCTTGAGCAGGACGTTGTACTTCGGCAGGTACTTCTTGATCAGCTCGTTCTCGAGGATCAGCGCTTCCGACGCGGTGTCGGTGCGGATGACCTCGAAATCGGCGATGTGCTTGACGAGCTCCCGCGTCTTGGGATCCTTGTGGCGCTGTGACTGGAAGTAGGACCGGACGCGGTTGCGGAGCGCGATGGCCTTGCCGACATAGATGATCGTGCCGTCGGCGTCTTTCATGAGATAGACGCCCGGCTTCGGGGCGAGGGCGGCGAGGCGTTCGGAGAAATCTGGTCGGGGCGAGGTCGTGTTGCTCATATCCAAAGTATAGCCGGGTCCGAACGTGAAAAAGAACAGGCGTTCGCCAGTCATGGTGCTGGCTGTCGGGCATGGACGCCCGGCCCTGATTGGCATCGGCGCGAGCGGCGTCGCATCATTGAGGGAGCACGAGACCGTCCGGCGCCGGTGCCGGGCAGCGATCTCCCCCTCGTCACACACGGAGTAACTCTTCTATGGAAAACCAGCCCCGCTTCGAATACACCGCATTTTGGCTCTTCGAGCGCCGCGACGACTGGCGTCAGCAGGTGCATGGCGCCTGGGATGCTGCGGTGGAGGAGTTCGCCGGCATCCTGGACGCGCCGGGTGAGGGCGTGACCGTCCGGGGCGTCTACTCGACGATCGGGTTGCGGCCGGACGTCGACCTGATCATCTGGGTGCATGCGCCGAAGCTGGACCAGCTCTCCGCGCTGGCGGTGACGCTCGACCAGACGGCGATCGGGCGCGGGCTGCGCCGGGCGCAGGGCTACATCGGCGCGGCCGGCATGAGCCAGTACGACCCGAATCATGGCCCGGCGTTCCTCAAGGGCATCGAGTCGAAGCGGTACCTGAGCGTCTATCCGTTCACGAAGACGCCGGACTGGTTCCTGCTCGATTTCCAGGAGCGGCGGCGGCTGATGCTGGAGCACGGCGAGATGGGACGGGAGTTCCCGGAGATCCTGACCAACACGGTGAACTCGTTCGGCGTGCAGGACCAGGAGTTCATTGTCGCTCTCGAGGACGACGACCCGAACCAGATCATCAAGATGGTGCAGAAGCTGCGCGGGGCGGAGGTCCGGAAGTGGACGGCGTTGGACACGCCGATCTTCCTGGGCGAGAAGAAGGCGACGCGCGACGTCCTGGCTGATATTCGCGGCTAGATTCTGTGAACACCCAGCAGTGTGATGAACCCCCGGTCACATTCGTGACCGGGGGTTCATGTCATATTGACGGCCCTGGCGGTTTGGCGTTATGGCGCCAGTTGCTCCTTTGTGCTCCGGAAACACGACTCCCTGTGCGCCTGGATCGTCGCCTGAACCCTCGGCTTGCTCCGGACGTTTCACTCTCGCAAAAATGGCTCGATTTTCTCGTTGACACAGTCAAGGGGCCATGGAACGATGTGTCAACTCTTGTTGGCGACACGATCGTCCTACAAAGCGATCCGGATTTAGGAGAAGGGAGTCTCGATGTCATATGAGGCTGGCCGGGCGAACTCAGCCCGGCAGAATGCAGGTTCCGAATGGATGCACAGCCAGATAACTCGACGCAGCCTGATGAAGAGTACGATGGCAGCGGCGACGGCGGCTGGTATTTCTGGCGGGACACTGGGCCTGATCGGTGAGGCCACGGCGTTCCGTGCGTTTGCACAGGATGCCAAGCCGACTGGCGGCAGCATCGTTGTGGCGCGAGCGGGAGACTCTGACTCGCTCGACCCTGCTCACACGACGGCTGGAGTTTCGTTCCAGGTCTTTACGAACATCTATGACACCTTGATCGCCTACGATATGGACCTCGGGTATGAGGGCATTCTCGCGGAATCGTGGGAGATATCTGAGGACGGAACCGAGTACACCTTCAAGCTCCGGGAGGGTATCACGTTCCATGACGGAACTGATCTCAACGCCGAGGCCGTGAAGTTCAACTTTGACCGCCTTATGTTGCCCGAGACCAATGCCCCGGCTGCTGGCTGGATTACGCCACTTAGCGAAACCCAGGTCATCGACGAGCTCACGTTCAAGTTTGTCCTGAGCGAGCCGTTCTCTCCACTGCTCGGTAACCTCTGCCTCGCGTACTTCGGCATCGCCTCTCCGACTGCAGTCGAGGAGTTCGGGGATGAGGACTTCGGTCGCAACCCGGTCGGTACCGGTCCGTGGAAGTTCCAGGAGTGGATTGCGGGCGAGCAGATCGTCCTGGTCCCGAATGAGGACTACCAGAATTTCCACAGCACTGTAGAGAACAAGGGCCGCCCATATGCCGATCAGTTGATCTTCCGCAACATTGCTGAAGATGCTACCCAGATGGCGGCCCTGGAAACTGGCGAGATCACGGTCACACCCCTTCCGCCGCGCGAAGTTGCCCGGTTCGAAGATGACGATCAGTATCACGTGTTTGTGCCGGAGCGAGCCACCAATATCTGGTTCCTCGAGTGGAGCATGGAGCCGCCTACCGAGGAATCGGATCAGATCTACAAGGGCCCGTTCTTCGACGATATCCGGGTTCGACAGGCAGTTGCGTACGCAATCAACGCGGACGAAATCATCCAGAGCGTGTTCCAGGGGCTTGCGATCCGGAACTACGGCCTCCTGCCGACTGGTCATTTCGCATACGACCCGGCAATCGAAGAGCACGGTTATCACTTCGATCTCGAGAAGGCCAAGGCGTTGCTTGACGAGGCGGGCTGGGTCGAAGGCGATGGAGGGGTCCGCGAGAAGGATGGTGTCAAGCTCGAACCTCTTCTCTGGACCTGGAACGCGGGGAACAATGAACGGGCAGTGCAGGTTATCCAGAACCAGCTGTCGGCTGCCGGGTTCGACGTCAAGATCGAGACGATGGAGATCGCGACACTTTTCGCGCGGCAAGCGGAGAATGTCTGCGACTTTGTCCTGATGAGCTGGGGCTGGCCTGAGCCGCACCTGATGAAGATGATGGTCGACGCGGAGGCGGGACTCGGCCTGTACCGGGACGCAGATTACCTCGCCCTGGTTGATGAAGCCGCCCGCACCACGGGCCAGGATGAGCGTTCAGCGCTGTACTTCCAGGCGAACCAGCAGGCGTTGGCCGACGTGGCTGCGATTCCCTTGTGGACGCAGCTTACGGCGACAGGCGTGCGTGGAGAACTTACTGACTTCAAGATGGGTCCAACCGGAACCGCGATCTTCGAGGATGCGTACTTCGAGGGCTAGAGTCAGTGACAAGAGACGAGCGCAGATAGCCTGCGTTCGTCTCTCATTGTGTCCGCAAATTGTCGTGGCGGCGATGGATTGATTGGCGCTCCAGCGTACGGCTGGCGCACTCTCCTTGAGCCATCGTCGCCTTGTCTTCACCGGATGATCTAGACGCCGCTGGACACAATAAGGAGTCGGTCGTGTTTCGGTATTTCCTCTATCGGTTGGCCGCTGTGATACCCGTCTTGTTCGGGGTGTCCATCGCCGTATTTGTCATGGTACGACTGGTTCCCGGCGATCCCGTCCAACTGATGTTTACCAATCAGCCCTTGCCATCGCCCGAGCGACTCGAGGAGATTCGCCACCAGCTTGGGCTGGACCTCCCGATCTGGAAGCAGTACCTGAACTACCTGACGGGCGTACTCCAGGGAGATTTCGGCCAGTCCATCCGCTCGCGGCAACCTGTCTTCGAGGAGATCGTCCAGCGCTTGCCGAACACGCTCCGACTTACGTTTGCCAGCCTGGCGGTGGCGATTACCGTCGGCATCCTCGCCGGTGTGCTCTCCGCGGTCTACAAGGGGCGCTGGATCGACAAGGTCAGCATGGTGGTCTCGATCCTGGGGATCTCCATCCCCGGTTTCTGGTTTGGGCTCATGATCATGCTGTTGTTTGGTGTCCGACTCGAGTGGCTCCCCGTCTCTGGCGCAACCTCCTGGAAACACCTGGTCATGCCTGCCATCACGCTTGGGCTGATCTCTTCGGCAATCATTGCCCGGCTGACGAGAGCCAGCATGCTCGACGCCCTTGGACAGGACTATGTCAGGACAGCCCGCGCGAAGGGGCTGAGAGGGAGCACAGTGGTAACCCGGCATGCGCTTCGTAACGCCTTCATCCCTGTGGTGACCATCATCGGGCTCCAGATCGGCGGCCTACTCTCCGGCGCGTTCATCATCGAAACCGTGTTTGCCTATCCAGGCGTTGGCCAATTGGCGGTTACGGCGCTTCAGGCCAGGGACTTCCCCGTGATCCAGGGAATCGTCCTGATGGTCGCGGCGATATACGTCTGCGTGAATTTGCTGGCAGATCTCGTCTACGGATTCCTCGACCCCCGAATCCAGTACTCGTAGAAAGGAGGTCACCACATGGCACAGGCAACCGGTGCTGCCTCGGGGGAAAAGATGACCCTGGCGGCGTTCGAAACCCAACGACAAGTCCGCTCACGATCCAGAATCATTCGGGATCGACTGCTCGCCAATCGACTGGGATTGCTGGGCGGAGTCATCATTCTTGTTCTCGTATTTGTTGCTGCCTTTGGACCACTCATCGCGCCATATGACCCGCTCGAAATGGTCCTGTCCGACCAGTTCCTGCCACCGAGTAAGGAGCATTGGTTGGGAACAGATGACTTCGGTCGAGACATCTTGAGCCGGTTGATTCATGGCTCGCGTCAGTCGCTCATGGTCGGCGTCGTGTCCGTAAGCATTGGCGCAGTCATCGGCATGACGGTGGGATTGCTTGCCGGTTACTTCGGTGGGGCATTTGATATGGTCAGCCAGCGCATCATCGATGTGATGCTGGCGTTTCCGGACCTGCTCCTGGCGCTCGCCATTGTTGCCGTCCTGGGGCCCAGTCTGGTCAATGTCATGATCGCGGTTGGAATTGGATCGATCCCTCTGTATGCACGCCTCATCCGGGGTCAGGTGTTGTCCCTCAAGCAAAAGGAATACGTCGAATCAGCGCATGCCAGTGGCGCGAAGGCTCCGCGCATCATTTTTGTTCATATCCTTCCGAATTCCCTGTCGCCACTCATCGTTGTGGCATCACTTGGTTTTGCAGGCGCAGTTCTCACGGGCGCAGCGCTTTCGTTCATCGGCATGGGGGCTCAGCCACCATCGCCAGAATGGGGAGCGATGCTTTCCTCGGGGAGGAGCTATCTCCGTCATGAGTGGTGGATTGCGACATTCCCGGGAATTGCGTTGGCGGTCACGGCGTTCGGGTTCAACCTCCTCGGAGATGGCCTGCGTGACGCGCTGGATCCACGATCGCTGGACTAGGTTCCCCGCGGTGTGGCGGCTCAACACTGAGGCGTATTCTGGCTCCCTGAAAGAACGTCCCGACGCACATTCGTGAAGAGCGTCGGGACGAACGAGTACGCACCTGGATCGAGACTTTCGGGCCTAGCGCTCCAACTCGTGCTCGAGTTCTTCGAGCGCGGCGCCGCCGGCCATGAGCTGGATGATGGTTTCGCGGGTGGTGTCTTCCTTGGCGAAGGTGCCTTCGGAGCGGCCGTGATTGAGCAGCGTGAAGGTGTCGCCGATCGCCCAGGCGTGATGCGCGTTGTGGGTGATGAAGATGACGCCGAGCCTGTCCTCCCGCGCCTTGTTGATGTACCGGAGGACGACGCCGGCCTCCTTGACGCCGAGTGCGGCGGTTGGCTCGTCGAGGATGAGCATCTTCGCGCCGAAGTAGACAGCGCGAGCAATCGCGACGGATTGCCGCTCGCCGCCGGAGAGCGTGCCGACCGGTTGGGAGGTATCGCGCACGGCGATGCCCATGCGGTTGAGCTCCTGCCGCGAGATCTCGTCGGCCGTGTGGACGTCGAAGCGACGGAACGGACCCCATCCGGTCGTCGGCTCGGCGCCGAGGAAGAAGTTCCGGGAGATGCTCATGAGCGGGATCATCGCGAGGTCCTGGTAGGCGGTCGCGATGCCGGCGTCGAGGGCGTCACGGGGCGACGAGAAGCGAACCGGCTTGCCTTCGATGTACATCTCGCCGGTGTCCGGTTGGTGGGCGCCGCTGAGGACCTTGATGAGGGTCGACTTACCGGCGCCGTTGTCGCCGAGCAGGCAATGAACCTCCCCGGCGTG
>DATGPC010000442.1:0-22431 GCA_035305265.1 Thermomicrobiales bacterium
CGATCGCGACGAACGGCGCCATATTCGGCAGGATCTCCCCGAAGATGATCTCCCGGTCGGGCTGGTCCGACAGCTCCGCCAGTTCGACGTAGGGGCGCTCGCGAAGCGACATCACTTGCGACCGGATCACGCGGGCGGCTACCGGCCAGCTGAAGAACGCCAGCACCATCGCCAGCCGGACCGAGCCGAGGCTCCGCGTATTCGCGGCGAGGATGATGACCAGCGGCAGCGTCGGGATCACGATGAACATGTCCGTGATCGTCCGCAGCACGGAATCGACCTTGCCGCCCTTGTACCCGGACACGAACCCGATCACCACGCCGATGAACGTCGAGATGATCCCGGCGAGGAAGGCCACCGTCAGCGACACCGGCAGCGCGATCAGCACCAGCGAGAGGACATCCCGGCCAAAACGGTCGGTGCCGAGCCAGTGCGTGCCATCGGGATCGGCGAAGATCGGGAACGCGCCCGCCTTCAACGGGTCGACATCGCCGATCCGCCACTGGACGAGGATGGGACT
Source organism: Thermomicrobiales bacterium (assembly GCA_035305265.1). GTDB lineage: Bacteria > Chloroflexota > Chloroflexia > Thermomicrobiales > UBA6265 > UBA6265. Next base: position 521 of record DATGPC010000442.1, read on the forward strand.
CAGGAGAGCGAGGACGATCAGCCCGAGCGTGATCAGCAGCCCGGTCCGGAACTTCCCGCTCTCCCGGTAGAGACGAATGAGGAACATGTCTTGGCCGCTCCTAGCTCTCGAACTTCACGCGGGGATCGATCAACGGCATGATCAGGTCGATAATCAGGTTGAACGTCAGCACCATGACGATGAGCAGCGTCACCACGGCCATCGCCGTGTTCACGTCCTTGATGATGACCGAGTCGACCAGCAGGTTCCCGACGCCCGGATAGCGGAACAACCGCTCGATCAGGACGTTGCCGCTGACCACACCGCCCAACGCCATCCCGAGCGCCGCGATCTGCGGCAGCCACGCATTGCGCATCACGTAGTTCGTCAGCAACCGCCGGGGCGTCACGCCCTTCGCGTTGGCAAACGTCAGGAAATCCTCGCCAAGGATGCTGACCACGAGCGCGCGGGTGCTGAGCATCCAGTTGGCGATCGCCACGACGATCGTCGCCAGGATCGGCAGCACGCTGTACCGGACCACGCTCACGCCAAACTCCAGCGACCACGACGGATTCATGCTGCTGTCATAGGCGCCGTTCGATGGCAGGAGCCGGAACCGGTAGGCGAAGAAGATGAGCAGGATCAATGCGACGAAATACGCTGGCAGGTGCGACAGTCCCAGGGCGCCGTTGGTGATCCATTCGGCCCATTTCGTCCGCCGCTTCCACCCGACGAGCGTGCCGAGCACGATGCCGAGGAACCAGCCAACGATGGTCGATACGCCGATCAGGTAGATGGTCCAGGGCAACGCCCGCAAGATCAGGTCGGTCGCCGGCGTGGGATAGCTCAGCACCGAGGGACCGAAGTCGAAATCGGTCAGCACTCGTTGGAAATAGCGGACATACTGCTCGAACAGCGAGCCATGCAGGCCGAATTCCCGCTGGTAATGCTCGACCATGTCCTCGCTCCGCTCGAACGAGGTGTACTGCCCCCGCGTCTGGAGCTGGGAGATGATGCCGGAGATCGGGTCCCCCGGAAGCATCCGGAAAAAGAGGAAGGATGCGGAGAGCGATCCCCACAGCGTAATCAGGTACAGGCCAAGCCGGCGGAGGATATACCTCAGCGTCGGGTTTCCAAGCTTCCCCCTCTTCACACCGACCGGCGTCGTGTCCTGGGGATCGTTCGCGGGAACTGCCGGGGCGGGATTCCCTGCAACCATACGTGTTCTCCTGGAGTTCTCGTCTTCCCCGCGCCGGACGCGAACCCGCGACCGGGTCCGCCAGCCAGCCGGCACAGGGGGGTGGACCCTGGCGCCGGCATACCGGCGCCAGGGCATCGGGACTACTCGCTACCGGCGGGTCTCAGGTTGCCGAGGACAAACAGGAACTGTCCCCACCAGTTCGCCGGGATCGCATAGGGGTCGTCGTCGGTCGGCCACCCCTCCCAGTACGCCGTGTTGAACATGAACGGGTACGTCGTCTGGATGCTGGCGACCATCGCCAGCTCCTGCATGAACACCGTGAGCGCATCGTTGAAGACCGGCATGTTCGCCTCGTCTTCCGGGTCGATCCGCTCCAGCTCGTCGATCAGCGCATCGAGCTCGGGGCTCTGGAGTCGCGCGGCCGAGCCATCCCCCTCGGTGGCGCGCTCTCCGACCGGCACGTAATTCCGGGAGTGGAATGCATCGTAGATCTGGACCGGATCGAAGCTCATGCCGTCGATCCAGTGGCAGCTGATGTCGTACTCGCCGGGCAGGAACGTATCGCCGAACGCCGAGCCGGGGAGGCTCTTCAGGGCAATGTCGATCCCCGCCTCGCGCGCGGTCGCCACGTAGTTGACGCCGATCTGGTACTCCAGTCCGCTCGTCTGCGCCGGCGTGATCATCGTCAGCTTCAGCGGCTTCCCGTCGAGGATGCGGATGCCGTCACCGTCGCGCTCGGTCGCCCCGAGCTGGTCGAGTAGCTCGTTCGCCTTGTCGACGTTGTAGGTGAGGTCGAACTGATCCATGACCTCCGCCGGCGCCCACTTCTGCCAGCCTTCATAGTCCGCCCACGGGTACGTCGCCGGCCGGGACGCAGGCTGCCAGATCGTCGAGCCGATCGTCTCCCGGTCGATGAGGTGGGACATCGCCCACCGCCCTTCCGGCGTCTTGAACAGGCCCGACGGCGAATCGACGTTGAAGAAGAAGCCGCGCGGGTTCGGGTCCGGGAAGGCGAAGCGCGCAACCCGGTCGTACTGGCTGGACACCATCTCCTGGTTCAGGAAATCGATGTCGCCCGCCGTATCGACGTTCCCGGCCAGGAACTCGCTCACGGCCACATCGACGCCGCCGCCCTGCCGGTACATCACGTACTTCGGCGCGGGATCGAAGTTCGCCTTGTTCCAGTAATTCTCGTTCTTCTCCCAGAGGTAGTAGAGCTTGGTGGACGACGATTCCCGCAGCACATACGCGCCGGTCTGGATCGGCGGATTGAACTTGAACGAGCCAGGGTCCTCACCCTCCCAAATGTGCTTCGGCATGACCCGCAACCCGTCGGCGATCACGCCCGCCAGGAAGCGATAGTGGAAGCGCGGATTGGACTCGTTCAGTTCCCAGACGACCGTGTGGTCGTCCGCCGCTGAGACGGAAGCAACGTCGCGAATCGTGCCAGCGGCCCCGCTCAGCTGCGGATTGTCCAGCAGCATCTGCTGCGTGAACACGACATCGTCCGCGGTGAAAGGCTCCCCATCGCTCCAGGTGACATCCGGGTTCAGGGACAGCGTGCACTGGGTGAAATCGTCGTTGTAGGAGTAGTCCGTCGCAAGCCACGGTGTGATCTCTCCGCTCAGGAGGTTCACGTAGAACATGTACTCACGGCAGACGATCGCCAACCCGTAGTTGTACGCCTCACCGTTCGGGATGAACGGGTTGAAGCTGTCCCACACGTTGTTGGGGGATTGCTCGATCACCACGGTCTCTTCCCGCGGCGTCGGGATGTTGGCGTCCTGGGCCTGTACGGCGACGGCCGGCCCCGAGGCGGGAGCGGCCACGCCCTTCGCAATTCCGGCGGCGGCAAGCGCTGCGCCTGTTGTCGCCCCGACAACCGCCCGCCGGTTTGCAGACGACCGCAAGACCTCGTTCATGAAATCACCTCCTGAGTGGTGCAAACACACGGGTCCGGAGACCCTGACATCCCAGGCTCCGCGGCGCGCATTGCGCTCGCCGCGGGCTCATCCCAACCGTGTCCGTGCCAGTCCGGTCCCGGATCCGGCATGCCTCGCCGGCGCGACGGGGCATGCCGGCCGGGGATTAGCTCCCGGCGCGTTTCAGGTTGCCGATGACAAAGAGGAAGTGCCCCCACCAGTCGGCGGGGATCGAGTACGGGTCGTCCTCCGTCGGCCAGCCTTCCCAGACCGAGGTGCTGAAGAACACCGGGTAGATGGTCTGGATGCTCGCGACGGCGGGCAGCTCGTTCAGGAAGACGGTGAGCGCCTCGTCGAACGTCGGCCGGCTGGCCTCGTCCTCGGGGTCGAGCGTCTCCAGCTCGTCGATCAGCGCGTCGAGCTCGTCGCTCTGCAGGCGCACCGCATTCCCGCGGTTGGTGCGCTCGCCGACCGGGAAGTAGTTGTCGGAGTGGTACCAGCCGTAGAGCTGGATCGGGTCGAACTGCATGCCGCAGATCCAATGCGAGCTGATGTCGTACTCACCGCTATCGAACGCATCCCAGTGCGCCGATCCCGGCATCGCCTTCAGCTCGATGTCGATCCCGGCCTCTTCCGCCGCGCTGACCAGGACCAGCCCGATCTGGTACTCCGGTCCGGTCGTCTCGGCCGGGGTAATCATCGTGAGCCTGAGCGGCTGGCCATTCAGCACGCGGATACCGTCGTCACCGCGCTCCGCACCCATCCCGTCGAGGATCTCGTTCGCCTTGTCGATGTTGAACGAGAAATCGTACTGGCTCATCACCTCGTCCGGCGCCCACGGGGCCCAGCCCTCGTAGCTCGCCCACGGGTACGTGGCCGGATCGGACGGCGGCTGCCAGATCGTCGAGCCGATCGTCTCCCGGTCGATGAGGTGGGACATCGCCCAGCGCCCTTCCGGCGTCGCGAAGAGGCCCGAGGGGGAATCGACGTTGAAGAAGAAGCCGCGCGGGCACGGATCGTTGAAGTTGAAGCGTGAGATCTTGTCGGTCTGCGTGGCGATGACTTCCTGGTTCAGGTAGTCGAGCGCGATCCGCCGCGAGTCGTCCATGTTCCCCGCGAGGAACTCCTGGACCGACGCGTCGATCTCCGTCCACTGCTTGTAGAGGACGTACTTCGGCTCCGGATCCAGGTTCGCCTTGTTCCAGTAGTTCTCGTTCTTCTCCCAGAGGTAGTAGAGCTTGGTCGCCGAGGACTCGACCAGCGTATACGGGCCGGTCTGGATCGGCGGGTTGAACTTGAACGAGCCCGGGTCTTCGCCTTCCCAGATGTGCTTCGGCATGATCCGGACACCGTCGGAGATGATGCCGGCCAGGAAGCGGTAGTGGAACCGGGTGTTCGGCTCGTTGAGTTCCCAGGTCACCGTCAGGTCATCGTCGGCCGTCACCGACTTCACATCGTTGATCACGCCGGCCGCGCCGTTGAGGGCCGGGTTGTCCAGCAGCATCTGCTGCGTGAAGACCACGTCCTCGGCTGTGAAGGGCTCGCCGTCGCTCCACGTCACGCCCTCGGTCAGCTTGAGCGTGCACGAGGTGAAGTCGTCGTTATACGTCCATTCCTGTCCCAGCCACGGCTTCGTCTCGCCGGTCAGGAAATTCACATAGAACAGGTACTCGCGACAGACCGACGCCAGCCCGTAGTTGTACGCCTCGCCATTGGGGATGAACGGGTTGAAGCTGTCCCACACGTTGATCGGGTCCGTCTCGATCACGACGGTCTCTTCACGCGGGGTCGGAAGGTTCGCCTGCTGATAGTTCGGGTCACGGACAACCGTGCGTCCGACACCGGCCGCTGCCGGCATGCCGGTCGCGGCGAGTGCGGTCGCGCCGCCAGCCGCAGCGATCAGGTTTCGGCGATTCAGGTGAGGCCCAGCCAACGTTTCCATCCAAATCTCCTGTACTCGTCCCGGTGATCAGGGAAGGGGATCGGGAGACAACCACCATGTCCTCCTGTTCATCGCCAATTCGACGATGACGGACTCCACGATGATTCGGCCCACCGCTCCTTCCTGCGACCGGTCGGGTCGCGCAGCATCATTTTTGCCAGTGCAAAGCAGAGTATCGCGTTTTCAGCAATCCTGTCCACAAACGGCCGATGCAATCTGTACCCGACGATAGACATATAATTCTGGTCCGGGACGGACGTTCCCAGCACCGACTTTTCAATAAACAATGAACAGGTCCGGCCTCGTCGCGTAACGAGGCCGGACCTGTCGGGAAAACGGGATACTGGAATAGGTGTTACCGGTGCAGGAGCTTCCCGATCAGCGACGGCTCCTTCTGGTCAGCCTGGCGCTGGTCAGGAGCGGAGCCGTCCAGGATGTGCCCCTGCTCCGCCTCGATGTCCTTGACCTCGTCGATCCTGCCGTCCGCGATGCGGACAACCCGGTCGCACAGGTCGATCAACCGCTCGTCGTGGGTGACGAGGATCCCGGCCTTCTCCTGGTCATGCACCTGCTCCGCGAGCAGTTGCACCACCTGCCGGCCCCGCTGCGAGTCCAGGCTCGCCGTCGGCTCGTCCGCGAGGATCAAGTCCGGGTCGTTCATCAGCGCCCGCCCGATCGCGATCCGCTGGCGCTCGCCCCCGGACATCTCCTCGGGGTAGTGCTTGCCGCGCTTGCCCATCCCGAGGCTCTCCAGAAGCCAGTCGGCACGCTTCTCCGCCTCGCCGTTCTTCGAGCCCATCATCCGGGCGATGAAGAGGAGCTGGTCCCGCCCCGACAGGAAGCTGACGAGGTTCGACCCCTGGAAGATGAACCCCATCCGGTTCAGGCGCAGGTTCGTGCGCTCGGCCTCGCCAAGGTTCGTGATGTCATCGCCGTCGAGCCAGATCTTGCCCTCGGTCGGCGTCAGGAGCGCCCCGGCGATCGAGAGCATCGTCGACTTGCCGGACCCGGACGGGCCGACCAGTGCGAGAAGCTCACCCGCCTTGAGCTCGAGGTTGACGTCCACGAGCGCCTTCACCTCGGCCTCGCCCTTGCCGAATGTCTTGCTGATGTTTTCCAGCTGCAAAATGGTCTTGGTCATTTGAAAGAAGGTCCTTCCCGCCTAGCCGGCGTTGTTGATGGCGTCGAGCGGGTCGACACGGGCGATCCGGAAGAGAGAAAGAAGCGTGCCGATCATGCCAACCACGAGCAGGATGCCGCCGTACATCGCCATGCTCTGCCATTCGAGGGCGAACGGGACCGCGCCGCCAATCAGCATGTCGGTGACCCAGGAGAAGGCGATGCCGATCACGATGCCGATGACCCCGAGGATGCCCACCTGGAGAAGAAGCGTCTGGGCGAGATAACCGGACTTCGTGCCGATCGCCTTCATCACGCCAAGCTCCGGCATCTTCTGCAGCGTGATGATGAAGAAGAACGCCGCGATGATACCCGCCGCGATGACGACGAGGAAGACCTGGATCAGCGTCAGCGTGGCCTGCTGCTCGGTCTGGCCAGGCAGGTTGTCGATCAGCTCCGAGGACGTCGCGACCATCGTGCGTTCGACCTCGTCCGGGATCGAATCGATCGCCTCCTGCTCGCCGTTTACAACGATGGCGCTGACGCCCCGCTCCGGGTCCTGCTGCAGTTCCTGCCAGATCTCGATAGGAACGATCGCCGTCGGGACGAGCCGGTACTGGTACCCGTCCGTCACGCCGATGACCTCCAGCTCGACCCCGCCGGGATCGGTCACAAGGACATCGCCGACAGAGATGCCTTCGTTGATCATCGACTCGTCGACGACGATGCCGTTCTCCGTCGCGCCCAGCGCCTCGCCCTCGCTGGCTCCAGGGTCGAGGAACCCGCCGGCCGGCATGCCGAGGATGCTGATCCCGAGCACGTCGTCGCTGCCGTCGCGCTTCACGTTGATGGCGCTGGCCCCGAACGGCTCGGCCTCCTCGATGCCGTCGATCCCGGCGATCGTCTCCGCCTGGTCAGCCGCGATCGCGGAGCGATCCAGCTGGTACTCGCTGCCGCTGGAAACGACGATGCCGTCCCCGCCGATCGATTCGAGCGCCTCCGAGTTCCCCGCCGAGAGCCCGTTGGCGAGCCCGGAAAGGATGAAGACCAGCGACGACACCATCACGATGACGGCGGTGATCAGGGCGTATCTGAGCTTGGAGTGTCGAAACTCCCGAAGTGCAAGGAACATGGCTGATGCAGTCTTCCAGTTGTGGTAACAGCGCGGGGAGCGCTCGTGCGGTGAGCCCGGCGATTAGTCACGCATGACTAATGGGTTGATTGTATGGCAGCGGACAACCCGATGTCAATACCTAAACTTCAACTTTCACTTTATCCTACCACGAATCGTCCCACTCACCCTGCACCCCAAAACGCAGGATCAAGTCCATCGCCTCCCCATACGCCTTCCCCTGCGCCTCCACCTGACGCCCCGCGCTGCACCCCCCGCTCCTGCCCCGGCCCACCACCCTCCGTACGGGCCGTACTTCCGAAGGAATGTCCGCCCAATCGCCCGCAGGGCGATATCCGGGCACATACCTTCCCCGTACGGGATAACGTGCGGCGCCTTCACCCCCCTTCGCCCGCACACCTGCGCCGCAATGTCGTCCCATGGCCCGCCACCACCTCTCGCAGCCCGTAGGGGCGGACCCCGTGTCCGCCCACCCCGCACCGACAGATCCCCATCATCCTGAGCGAAGCAAGGGCTCGCTGCCGCTTCTCGCCCTGCGGGCTCGGCCGGAGGACCCGACGCGAAGCGATGTCGCCGGCGGCCCCTTTCGCCATGAACCAACGCCCCTCGCGGCCCTCCCGAACCAACCAAGGCGTCAAGACGCCAGGTTTCTGCGTATAGAGAGAAACTTGGCGTCTTGACGCCTTGACCACCCATCCCGTTCGCCCACCCCAACCCGTCAACATTTCAAGTTGCCCAGGTTTCCCCTATACCGTGAAACTTGGTTAACTTGAAAAGTTGACCCCTAAACCCCGGGGAAACCAAAAGAGCATGATCATGATCACCTTCCCCGGAATCCCCCTAAACACAGGGCACGCCCAACGCGCAAACGCCCCCTGGCACCATTGCCAGGGGACGTCCGCGTCGTGGAAGGAGTGGGTTCGGGCCGATGCACCTTCCGGCCCGGGATTGAGGTCGTTTTCTACTCGACAACGAACACGCTGTGCATGCCCATCATCGCGTGCGGCATGCCGGTCTCCGGGTCCGCCACCCAGCACATCAGCGCATAGGTGCCGGCCTCGAGCGTCACAGGCGACCAGGAGCTCACGCCCTCGGACTGCTCCGAGAGGTACGTCACCGGCATCGCCTGCGAGAAGTCGACCGGCTCGGCCTCCGGCGTGCCGCCCATCTCTGCGTCGATCGCGGCTTTGATGTTCTCGTTGGTCGTGCCCTCCGGCACCATCATGATCTCCGCGAAGTGCGGCTGGACGCCCGCGTTGAACAGGTGAACGATGTTCTCGCCGGCCACGAACTCGCCGTCCGTGACCTCGAAGTACATCTCGCCCATCTCGAGCGTGACATTGGCCTCCGGCTCCGCCACATCAGCCGGCATCTCGCCGGTAACCGTGAAGGAGAGCGGCGCCTTCCCGAACATCTGGTCCAGCACGTGCCATTCGCCCGGCGTCAGGTCGATCACGGACACGGCCGAGGTCTCACCCATGCCCGCCAGCGCGGGCTTCCCGCCGGCGAAGATGGTCTCGTAGAACACGTCCGGGATGCCGGACTCGCTCTCCGCGGCCTGGGCGGCGACATCTTCGATCGCGACGCCTTCAGGGAACTGGACGATCATGCCACCGAGGATGAAATCCTCCTCGCCAGCCTCACCGCTGACAGTCAGGACGTAGCGGCCGGCCTCCAGGGACTCCGGTATGCCCGAGAAGCCTTCGGGAGTAACCACGAGATCCAGCTGCGGCAAGCCAAGATCGGCAAACGGGTTCGCGACCGCATCAGCTTCCGGCGTGGCGTCCGCCTGGTGGGCGACGGCCTTCAGGGCGAACGGGATCGACGAGACCAAACCAGCGGCGGCGAGAACGGGAACGGCGGTGATCCGGGTACGGGTCGAGATCATGAATGTCTCCTTGTTCGGGACTACATCAGACGTTTCCGCAGGTTTCCCGGGCCCCTGCCCGTGTTCCTGCAACGTCTGTATAGTGCGGCCCACGCCGCCCGGAGACATCAGTCGTTTGGCGTAGTTTCAAGGGTTATGTCGAAAGCCCGAAACCCGCGTGCCTACGTCATCTGACGTAGCCCTTACCCCGGCGACTCCGGGATGATCCCGACGCGAAGGGCCAAAGCCACGGCAGCCGTCCGGCTGGCAACTTCCATCTTCCCGAGGATGTTGGTGACGTGCGTCGCCGCCGTTCGCGAGCTGATAGACAGCGCGTCGGCCACCTGCCGTGTCGTATGCCCGCGAGCGAGCAACGCAAGGACCTCCAGCTCCCGTGGCGTCAGGCCATACTCGTTCGGCACCGGCGCGCGAGCCGGCTCCGGGGTCTTCGGGGCAGGCACCGCGGCGGGCCTCGCCAGGCGTCGGGAGAGGGTCATCGCCCGCCGGGCAAGCGCCTCGGCATCGAGCGCCGTTCCGGTCGCGTGAGCCTCTTCGATGGCCGCCGCATCCAGCGCGGCAAAGGCGACGCGCTCCACATCTCCCCGCTCGCGGATCTGGTCCGGCGTCGGCTGCGCGCGGAGCTCCTCCCGCAGCGCGGACGCCGCCGCCAGCAGCTCCAGCGCGGAAGCATGCTCCCCTCTCGCGCAGCACAACATCGCCACCACCTCGGCGTTGTCGATGATGGCGTGCTGGTCGCCCGTCGACAGCCCGGCCCACATCGACTCCGTGATGGCCTCAGCTGCCGCCACGATGTTGCCTTCATCGAGCTCCAGCCGCGCCAGGGCGTTCAGCGCGTGCCCCTCGACCATCGAGTTCCCCATCTCACCGAGCATCTCCAGCGCCTCGGCCAACGTCGCCCGGGCCTCGGATCGCATGTCGATCTTCCGGTACACCTCTCCGAGGTTTACCAGCGTGTACGGCAGGTTGGATTGCAGCCTGAGCTTCCGTTGGAGGTCTCGCCCCCGCTCGAGATAGCTCCTCGCCTCATCGAGCTGCCGCAGCTCCGACGTCACCGCACCCAGGTTCCCCAGCAGCTGGGTCTCCGTCACCGTATCGCCAAGCTCGACCGCGATCTCCAGGCACTCTTCCCAGTGACGCACCGCGTCCGCCAGATCCCCCCGGTAGTAGCTGACAATCGCCATACTGGCCATGCCGACCGCGACGCCCCGGCGATCACCGGCCTCGCGCGAGATCCGGGCGGCTTCCGAGTGCATCTCCAGCGCGTCGTCGTACAGCCCCCGGTCGTGGGCGACGGTGCCCAACCCCGTCAGCGCCCTCGCCTCCCCTCGCGAATCACCGAGTGCCGCCGCGAGGTGGCGCGCCTGCTCGAAGGCGGCACGGGCCGCGTCGAGGTCCCGCAGGTCCTCCGTGATGTAGCCAAGACCAACCAGCGCCCGGACGCGCCATGCCGGATTCCCGCCCGGCGAGGCAAGCGCCCGGTCCAGCCACCCACGGCATTCCCGCAAGAGGCCACGCGCCGACATGTACCGCCAGACAGCACCGCCGATGCGCATGACACCGTCGAGGTCCCCGTTCTCGAACATCCATTCGATCGCGGCCCGGATGTTCTCGATCTCGAGGTCGAGTCGGTCGTGCCAGTCGACGACGGCCCCCTCCGACAGCTGCGGCTCGGCGTCCTCGGCGAACGCGACATACCAGTTCGCATGCGCCCACCGAACATCCCGCTCCTCGCCGGCGGCCCGAAGCCGCTCCCGCCCATACGCCCGGAGCGCCTCCAGCACCGCATACCGGATTGTCCCGTCGGGCAGGATCTGGCGCACGACCAGGCTCCGGTGCACGAGGATACGCAAGACCCGGCGCGCCTCGGACGTCCAGACCGCGACGGCCGCATCGGCGGGAAAGCCACCGCGGAACACAGAGAGCCGCCGGAAGAGCGCCTGCTCCGCCGGGTCCAGCAGCTCGTAGCTCCACGCGATCGCGTTTCGCATCGTCCGCAACCGGTCTGGCACGTCGGACCGCTCGCTCCCGAGCACCTCCAGCGATGCGGAGAGCCGGTCTCGCAGCGTGGCGAGCGAGACGACGTTGATCCGCGCCGCCGCCAGCTCGATCGCCAGCGGCAGCCCGTCCAGTTGCCGGCAGATCTCCGCAACGAGGTCCGCGTTCCTCTCATCGATGGTGAACCAGGGTGCCCGCTCCCGCGCCCGGTTGGCGAACAGGGTCACCGCGTCCGTTGCCACGATCTCGTCGGGATCGCGCTGTTTCGGGTCCGGCGTCGGCAGCGGCGCAAGCTGATAGGCCCGTTCTTCCTCGACCTCCATCGGGACCTGGCTCGTGGCGAGGATCGCGATCGCGGGGCACCGCTCGAGCAGGCGCTGGACGAGCGACCCGGCCTCCGGGATCTGCTCCAGGTTGTCGAGCACGACCAGCGCGCCGCTCTCCTGCAGCGCCTGGAACAGCTCCTCCTCCTCGTCCTCGCCCATCTCGTGCGGCATGCCAAACGCCTGGGCGATGGCGGGAAGCACCATATCGACGTCCCGCAACGCAGCCAGCGAGACAAAGGCAACGTCCCGCTCGAGGTCATCCCGGATGCCCCGTGCGATATGCACCCCGAGTCGCGTCTTGCCGATGCCGCCCGGGCCGGTAATCGTGACCAGGCGCGTATCTCCGGCCAGGAGCGCGCGGATATCCGCCGCCTCGCGGCCACGCCCCACGATCGGCGTGCGGACCACCGGAAGGGCGGCAACGCGACCGGTCGCCTGCGTCGTACTCATCGCGCGCACCACGGCGCGTTGGAAACCATATGGACAAACCTTCCCGAGCCCGCGTTACACAAGGCCGATCCGCATCGCATGGGCAACCGCCGCCGTCCGGCTGTTGACGCCCAGCTTGCCGAGGATGTTGTTGATATGGGTCGCCGCCGTTCGCGGGCTGACAAACAGCTGCTCGGCGATCTGGGCCGTGGAGCTTCCCTGCGCCAGCAGCGTCAGCACCTCAACCTCCCGTGGGGTGAGGTTGTGCTCAGCCTCCACCGGGCCAGGAGCGACGTCGGGATCCGGCTTCGCAACCTCTTGCCGTCGCCCGACGATCTCCCGCGCGATGGTGGAGACCCGGCGACCGAGCGTTTCATCGGTCAGGCGCATACCTGCCTCGACCGCGTCCAGGTATACGCGCGCATCCAGGGCCGAGCGCGCATCCTCCTCGATCTCCGCCACGGCTTCGCGGCGCGGCGCATACGACATGGCGCCCACATGCTCCCGCAGGCACGTCGCGCCCTGAAGCAGCTCGATCGCCAGCGCGTACGCCTGCCGGCGCGCGCACAGCTCACCAAGGAGCTCGGCGTTCTCGATAATCGGCAACCGGTTCTCGGAATCCGCGAGGTACTCCATGCTCTGGAGCACGAAGGCGGCGGCATCCGCATCCTGCCCTTCCAGGAAAGCAAGCCGGGCGCGGCCACTGAATGCGATCCCCAGCAGCTCGGACGACCCCACTTCGTGAAGCAGCGAAATCGCCTCGGAGATGCTGTCGTGCGCCAGGGTGTAATCCTCCAGCGCCATCGCGACCTCGCACAGGTTGATCAGCGTAAAGGGCAGGTCACGCTGGACGTTCATTTGCCGCTGGAGCTTCAATGCCCGAACGAGATAGGTCTCGGCTCGGGCATACTCTCCGATCGACGAGAGGATTGCGCCAAGGTTGCTCGCGTTCAACGCCTGGCCTGTCGTGTCACCCACCTCGACGAGGTACTCCTGGCACTCCTCCCAGTACCGGATCGAGTCGTCCGGCTTCCCAAGGTAGTACGACACCGTCCCGAGGTTCCCCAGCGGGACCGCGATCATCCTGGCATCGCCGATGCCCCGGGCCATGTTGAGGGCCTCACGCATCAGGCGCTGCGCCGCCTCATAGGCGCTCCGGTCGACCTCCACGGTGCCAAGCCCGACCAATGCGCTGCATTCGCTCCGTGTATCGCCGATCGCCGCCGCAAGATGACGCGCCTGCGTGAACAATCGCTGGGCCGCATCGAGATCCCGATGGTCCTCGGCAAGGTATCCGGCACCGATCAGGGCCTTTGTACGATGCTGCGTCAGGTGGTTCCCCTGTGCCGAGAATGCCTGGTCCAGCCACGAGCGGCATTCGGTGATCATCCCCCTTGCCGCGCAGAATCGCCAGATCGCCCCGGCAATCCGGAACACCTTCTCCTCATGTCCGTTCGCCAGTGACCACTCGACCGCCGCGCGGATGTTCCCCCGATCGGCGTCCAGCCGATCCAGCCAGACGTCCTGGTCGGGCAGGACCAGGTGTGGCTCGGCGGCCTCCGCCAGCCGGACCATCACATCGGCATGGGCCAGCCACGCATCGTCCGACTCCCCGAGCGCATCGAGCTGTTCGCGGCAGTAATCCCGGATGGTCTGGAAGAGGAAATAGCGGTCGTCGCGCGATGGTAACGGGCTTCGCCGGACGAGGCTCCGGTCCACCAGCGTGCCGAGGATATCGATCACCGAACGACTGGATGCCCGGCGCTCGAAGATTGCCTCGACCGACTCCAGCGAGAAGCGGTCCTGGAACACGGACAACCGCCGTAGCAGCCATTGCTCGTCATCGGCCAGGAGGCTGTAGCTCCAGTCGATCGCCTGGCGCATGGTTCTCTGCCGGTCGGGTACTCCCGGACGCTCGCCGCCAAGCACCTCCAGCCGGTTGTCCAGCCGCGCCAGCAGCGCCTGGGGAGAGAGGACGTTGGTCCGGGCGGCCGCCAGCTCGATCGCGAGCGGAAGACCGTCCAGACTCCGGCAGATCCGCGCAATCGCCGACGCCGTCGTCTCATTGATCAGCAGGTTCGGGTTAACCGCCCGCGCGCGATTCAGGAAGAGCGCGACGGCATCCGACCGCTCGATCTCCTCGACCGAATCGGTGTTCTCGGGCGGGATGCCCAGCGGCTCAAGCGGAAAGAGCTGCTCGCCGGCAACGCCGGTTGGCGCCTGGCTCGTCGCCAGAATACGCAGGTCGTCAACGTCCCCGAGCAGCCGCTCGACCGGCTCGCGAAGATTCGCGATCTGCTCGCAGTTGTCGAGCACCAGCATGACCCGGCGGCCCCGCAACGTCGTAAGCACCTGGTCCTCGTATCCCGAGGCCACATCGGCGATCAATCCAAATGCCTGCCCGATCGCCGGCCACACCATGTGGGCATGCTGCACCGGCGCAAGCTGGATGAAGGCCACCTCGCCGTCCAGCGAATCAACGACGCCGAGCGCCAGTCGCGTCTTGCCAACACCCGCCGAGCCGGTGATCGTCACCATGCGGAGACCGGGCGTCTCCAGGATGCCGCGCAGCGCCTGAAGCTCGCGATCACGCCCGACGATCGGCGTGAGCATGACCGGCAACGGCGCTGGTGGCCGTGCGAGACCCGATTCTGCGCTCATGGAGGTCATTCCCCACTATCAGGCGACGCGCCTGGGAGTTACTGGACATACCTGTCTGCGGATCCAATAGCCTTATTTTGGCGCTGTTACACCACAAGTACAAGTCAGGGCCGCTTCGGGCACCGCGAATCCGCGTTCGGGCACCCCGGAAAACGGGTATCATGACCGCTGGTGTGCCCGTTTCGGCACACAAATACTTGCCGACGTCATCAACGCACCATGCAGGAGACGCCCCTTTCATGAGCAGTTTGCTCGGAGATATGACCAACTGGGTCAAGGATGTTGTCGAGAGCCTTGGCTATGTGGGCCTGGCGCTTCTCGTCGCACTCGAGAACGTGTTCCCACCCATCCCGTCCGAGATCATCCTGCCCCTCGCGGGATTCCTCACCGGCGAGGGCCGGATGAACTACTTCCTCGCCATCCTCGCCGCCACTATTGGCTCCGTTGGCGGGGCGCTGATCCTGTACGGGGTCGGGTACTACTTCGGCGAGCATCGCGTGCGCTGGATCATCAGGAATTGGGGCAAGTGGCTCGGGTTCAAGGAAGAGGACGTCAACAAGGCGGACGAGTGGTTCGACAAGCACGGCGGCCTTGCGGTCATGATCTGCCGCGTCGTGCCAATCGTCCGCAGCCTGATCTCCATCCCGGCGGGCCTCCGCAAGATGCCGATGGCCACCTTCATGATCTACACCACCGCCGGAAGCCTCGTCTGGAACTCGATCCTCATCGGCGCCGGCTGGCTTCTCGGCGACAACTGGGAAGAGGTCGAGGAGTACGTCGGCTACCTGCAGTACCTCGTCATCGCGGCGGTACTGGTCGTCGGCGTGGCATGGGTCTGGTTCCGGATGATCAAGCCGCGCCTCGACAGCGCCGAGCGCTCGAACACCCGGGCATAGACGCGCACGACAAAGCCCCGGTCCGCATGGACCGGGGCTTTCGTATTTCCGGGACTAGTCGTCCGTATCGAGCGGCGCGTGATGATCGAAGTTGTCTTCGCCACGCTTCCAGTGCCCCGTGATCGAGCTCCACTCCTTGCGGGCGCCGGCCTCGTCGATCAGGTAGCGGCGAATCGCCTTCAGCTGTCCGGCCTCGCCTCCAGCCCAGACGAAGAACTCGCCGTCAGGAAAGTCCGCGGCCTTCACCGCATCCAGCAACGCCGTCCCGGTGCCGGGCCTAGCGCCATTGCGATGGATCCAGTGCAGCTCGACGTCGCCTTCGGAGGCAATCCGCTGTTCGTCCTCCGGTCCGTCGACCTCGATGAACGCCACCAGCTTCATGCCGGCGGGAAGCTCCTCGATCTGGCGGGCGATCGACGGCAGCATCGTCTCGTCGCCGATCATCAGGAACCAGTCGAACTCCGGCTTGACGACCCTCGAGCCACGCGGGCCAAGGATAATCGCCTGCTTGCCCGGTGCCGCGGTCCGCGCCCAGTCCGAGACCGGCCCGGCGTCGTGGATCACGAAATCGATCACCAGCTCGTTGCGCTCCGCGTCGAAGCGGCGCGGCGTGTAATCGCGCATCGTCTGCGGCGGGGCGCCCTCCGGCGCGCCGAAGCCCTTCTCACCACGGACCGGCGGCTGCGGGGCGCGCTCCGGATCGAGTGAGATGAGGAACTTGATGTGGTCCGCCGCCGAGGCGGTCACGAACGACGAGAGGTCATCTCCGCCAAACGTGATCCGGCGATAGCGCGGCGAAAGATCCTCGACCGCCGTCACCTCGACGCGACGCGGACGGAGCTCATGCATCACGCGCTGGACGCGCTCTTCGGTGCGGGGCGTTGCTTCAACCATCTACAGGGTGTCCTTTCAGGGCACAAACAAATCCGACCTGACTGGTCGAGATTATACCCCGGAACGACGCACCCGGCCCCGATACGACAAGACACCCCGCACGCCCTACCCCTTGATGCCCGCCGTCGCGATGCTCTGGACGATGAACCGCTGGGCGAAAATGAAGATCAGCAGGCTCGGCGCGAAGCTGATCGCGGCGGCCGCCATCATCGAGTTCGTCGATGGCACCAGCGACTGCAGGGTCGCGAGTCCGACCGTCAACGTCCGCATCTCGTTCGACTGGGCCACGATCAGCGGCCACAGGAAGTCGTTCCAGTGCCACAGGAACACGAAGATGCCGAGCGTCGCCTGCACCGGGATCGTCAGCGGCAGGATGATCTGCCAGAAGATCCGGAACTCGGACGCGCCGTCGAGCTTCGCCGCCTCGATCAGGTCATCCGGGATGCCCCTGATGTACTGACGCATGAGGAAGACGCCCTGCGCGTTGGCCAGCGTCGGCACGATCAGGCCCCAGTAGGTGTTCGCGCCATCAAGCTGGACCAGCAGGATGAAGAGCGGCACCAGCGTCACCTGGCTCGGCACCACCAGCATCGCGACGAACAGCCAGAAGATCTTGTCGCGAGCGAAGAACTCCTTCTTGGCGAAGGCGTAGCCGGCCATCGACGCCAGCAGCAGCACCAGCACCACCGACACCAGCGAGTAGACAAAGGAATTGAAGATCCAGCGCACCATCGAGTCGTTCCGCAGGTTCATGCGGAAGTTATCGAGCGTGAACTGGTCGGAGAACAGGATGTCCGAGAGCGCGACCACCGACTCCGGACGGAACGCCATCAGGAGCATCGCGACGAACGGGAACGCCATCACGATAGCGATGGAGGCCAGCAGGATATGCCAGAGAATGGTCTTCATTGGCCGGGAAACGCGGGATGTCGAATCGATGTACCCGGTTTCCCGGACCGGGACGGTCGCCACGGCCTCGCGGGCGGGATTGGCCGTACTCATGAGTCGTTCTTCCCAAACATCAGGCGCTGCAGCATCATCACCATGAAGGTAATGAAGAAGAGCACCACGCCGATCGAGGCGGCATAGCCAAAGTTCTGGAACTTGAAGCTCTCGTCATAGAGCATGTAGACGAGCGAATAGCTGGCGCGGACCGGCCCGCCGTTCGTCATCACATACATCGTGTCGAAGACCTGGAACGAGCCGATGGTCTCGATCACGACGACGAAGAAGAGCACCGGCTTGAGCAACGGCAGCGTGATCCGCCAGAACGTCTGCCAGGAACCCGCCCCATCGACACGGGAAGCCTCCGTCAGCGTTTCCGGGATCGCCTTCAGGCCGGCGAGCAGGATCATCATCGAGTACCCCACCCCCTTCCAGGCAGACA
Organism: Thermomicrobiales bacterium; assembly: GCA_035305265.1. Lineage (GTDB taxonomy): Bacteria > Chloroflexota > Chloroflexia > Thermomicrobiales > UBA6265 > UBA6265. The sequence continues at coordinate 18,292 of DATGPC010000442.1, forward strand.
TCACCGCCAGCGACGGGATCACGAGATCCTTGTCCTGCAGCCACCGCACGGAATCCAGCCCGAGCCCCTCCAGGATGCTGTTCAGCAACCCGCCGTCGGCGCGATACACCCATGACCAGATCACCGAGATCATGACGAGGCTGGTGACGTAGGGCAGGAAGTAGATGGCGCGGTAGATATTGATGCCGCGGATCGCCCGGTTGATCAGCAGCGCGAGCGAGACGGCCGCGATCGTCGTCAGCGGCACCGAGATCGCCGCGTACAGTGCGGTCACCTTCAGCGCGCCCCAGAAGATCTTGTCATCGAAGAGATCGCGGAAATGCTGCAGCCCGACAAAGGTGCTGTCACCGGACAGCTTGTAGTCCTGGAAGCTCAGCAGGAACCCGTTGATCGCGGGCCAGATGCGGAACAGGAGGAACAGGACCAGGACCGGTAGGATGAACGCGAATCCGACGCGATGACGTTCGGATCGTTGCCACAACGAGGGTCGCGAGGTGGGGGTGGCGTAACTGCTCAATCGAGTGCTCCCGAAAACGGAGAAAAGGGAAACGGGGCATGCCGTGAGCGTATCGCTCCCGGCACGCCCCGGAAGGACCTAGCCGCGCTCCAGCAGCCGGTTCACATCTTCCTCGGAGGTCGCCAGGGCCTCCTCGACGCTCATCTCATCGAGGAACGCCGCCTGGAGATACGGCGCCATCGTCGAGATGATCTGCCGCGCGAGGCGGTGGCGAACGCCGCCGTGCATCAGCTCGACGTACTTCTCGAACTCGCTCAGGAGCGGGTCATCACCGTGCAGGCCGACCAGCGACTTGCGCGGCGGCATGTAGCCACCGGGGCCGATGATCTCCGGCATCGCCTCCGGGCCGGTGATGTACTGCGCCCAGGCGATCGCGGCCTCCGGATCCTGCGCGTCCTTGAACACGCCGAAGCCGGCGGAGGTGCCGTAACTGGTCTGCACCTTGTGCTCCAGCGGCGGCCCGACCTGCAGCACGCCCTCACCCCATGCCTCGTCGAACTGGCGGGCGCCGTTGTTGTCGGCGTACATGTTGATGGCGACGCGGCCTTCCATCATCACGCCACCACCCGGCGGCGGCGGGGTGACCGCCTCGCCCTGGTCGACGAACTCTTCCTGATACAGCGTCTTGACGAACTCCAGCGCCTCGAGCCCGGCCTCGTCATTGAACGCAGCCGCGGTCATGTCCTCGTTGAGGACCTCGCCGCCCGCCTGCCAGAGGTGCGGGAAGTACGAGTGGTTCAGTGAGCTCTCCAGCGATCCGGCGTACGACGTCGCGAAGTACCCGGCGTCGCGGATGGCCGGAGCAGCCTCCAGCAGCCCCTCCCACGTTGTCGGGTAGTCGCTGATCCCGACCTCGTCGAGGATCTTCGTGTTGTAGACCATCGTCGTGACCGAACCGAGGATCGGGAAAGCGTAGAGCGTGCCGTCGACGGTCATCGAGGCCAGCGCGTTGTCGGTGAAGTCCTCGCGGTCGTCGCCGATGGCCTCGTCCAGCGCCAGCAGGTTGCCGTCGCCGCCATGCTGCGGCACGAAGTCGTCGTTGAGGTACCCGACATCCGGCCCCGCGCCGGCCGCCAGCGCCGTCGTCAGCTTCTCGTTGCGCTGCGCCCACGGCTCGACCTGGACGTTGACCTCGACATCGGGGTACTGCGCGTTGAAGCTGGAGACGATCGACGCCCAAAGGTCTTCGTTCGCCGCCTGGTCACCGCCGCCGACCAGCGGATACACCCACATCGTCACCTTGCCGGAAACCGGCTCGGTCTGGAGGTTGAACAGCGGATAGCGTCGCGACCGCGCGCCGGCAAGCGTCGGGATCGAGAGCGCCGCCACGCCAGCGCCGGCCGCGGCAAAGCGCCGCCGCGAAAAAGACTTCCTGGAAAGCACCGTCATCGAACTGCTCCTGTCCGGCAGGGATGGCCTGCCATTGCCCCGGGGCCATGATTTCGTTCGGATTCTGAACTAACCGGTATGGTAGCACGAGCCAACACTCTGTCAAGCAAACCCGGGCGCGACGACACCGTTCACCGGGCAAACGAAAGCCGCCCGGACCCGAAGGCCCGGACGGCTCCCAACGCGCCGGAACAGCCGGAGCTAGCTGCTGATGTCCATATAGATGTTCTTCACCTCGGTGTAGAGCTCGAGGCCGTGCATCGAAAGCTCGCGGCCGAGGCCACTCTTCTTGTAGCCGCCGAACGGGCCGAAGACGCCGGGGCCGCCGTTCGAGTTGATGGAGACCATGCCGGTCCGCAGGCCCTTCGCGACGCGCATGGCGCGGCCGATGTCCCGGGTCCAGACCGACCCGGCGAGGCCATAGTCGTTCGCGTTCGCCTCGCGGATGACGTCCGCCTCGTCCTTGAAGGGGATAACGGAGAGGACCGGGCCGAAGATCTCCTCGCGGGCGATGCGCATGTCGTTGCTGACGCCGCCGAAGATCGTCGGCTGGAGGAAGTTGCCTTCCGCGAGGTTCTCCGGACGACCGCCACCGAAGGCCAGCTCCGCGCCCTCGTCCTTGCCGATCTCGATATAGGACGTCACGCGATCGAACTGTGCCGGGGTGATGACCGGGCCCATCAGGGTGCCGTCGGCCAGCGGATCGCCAACCGTGAAGCCCTGCGCGGCGTCGACCAGGTGCTGCATGAAGCGATCGTGGTCGTTGGAGGCGACGAAGACGCGGGTGCGGGCGGTGCAGGTCTGGCCGCTGTTGCCGAACCCGGCCGGGACGGCGGCGCGGGCGGCGGCCTCCAGATCGGCGTCGGCGAAGACGATGTTCGGGCTCTTGCCGCCCAGCTCCAGCGAGACCTTCTTGATGGTGTCGGCAGCCGACTTCAGGATGCTGGCGCCGGTGGCGGTCTCGCCGGTGAAGGCGACCTTGTCGATGAGCGGGTGCGACGCGAGGGCCTCGCCGATCAGGGCGCCGGGTCCCGGCAGGACGCTCATGACGCCGTCAGGGACGCCGGCCTCGGCGCAGATCTCGCCCATCAGGAGGGCGGAAAGCGGCGTCGCGCTGGCGGGCTTGAGGATGATGGTGCAGCCGGCGGCGAGGGCCGGCGCGACCTTCCAGGAGGCCATCGAGAACGGGAAGTTCCACGGCACGATCTGGGCGCAGACGCCGACCGGCTCGCGGAGGGTCATGTCGACGATGCCCTCGCCCATCGGGATCGTCTCGCCATAGAACTTGTCGCCGGCGCCGGCGTAGTACTCGAAGACGGTGGCCGCGCCGAGGATCTCGCCCTTCGCCCGGGCCAGCGGCTTGCCGGTGTTGCGGCTCTCGACGAGGGTCAGCTCGTCGGCGCGCTCGCGGATGCGGTCGGCGATCTTCTGGAGGACGCGGCCGCGCTCGTAGGGGGACATGCGGGGCCACGGTCCCTCGTCGAACGCCTGGCGGGCGGCCTGGACGGCGGCCTCGACGTCCTCGATACCGGCCTTCGCGACGGCGGCGAGGGTCGTGTTGCTGGCGGGGTTGATGACGGTGAAGGTCTCGCCGGAGGCGGCGGGGCGGTACTGCCCGGCGAGGAAGAGGTCGCGGGTTTCGATGGTGACGTCGGTCATGGAACGGGAATCTCCGGGGTGAAAAGACGGTCTGTCGATACTCCGGACATCGTACCCGAGGGTGGCGGATCGCGCTGCCTTTTGGCCCAGGGATATCGCCCTGCGGGCGATGGGGCGATTGGGAGGGAAGGTCGCCGACGGCGCAATAGGGACGACATTGCGGCGCACGTGTGCGGGCAAAGGGGTGTGAAGACGCCGCAAGTCGTCCCGTACGGAGTTGGCGGGATTCGAGGTTCCGGGGCTAGTTGCCGGTGAAGTAGTAGAGGCGGCCGTCGCGGACCTCACCGTCGGGGACGGTGTAGGCGATGGTGTCGCCGTCGATGGTGTCGGCGTCGGAGGCGATGCGGGTGCCGTCGGTGGGGACGATGCCGCTGATGGTGACGGAGCCGTCGATGCCGGTGATGACGTAGGCGCCGGCCTCGTCGCGTTCGAAGCGGGCGAGGCGGACGCGCTCGCCGGTCGCGTCGAAGGTGACCATCGCGGAGCCGTCGTCCTCCAGGGTGTCGGTGCAGGCGCCGGGGTCGTCGTGGGGGACGACGCCGGGCGGGCAGCCGAGCATCAGCAGCCGCAGGGTG
>DATGPC010000443.1:0-3551 GCA_035305265.1 Thermomicrobiales bacterium
CACGGACGACCTGATGGAGGGGCCGGAGTGCCGCGCCTGGAACGGCGACCTCCAGGATTACCAGGTCGCCGCTGGTAACGTGATCGTGGACGTCCAGGCGCCGGACGAGAGCAGGTATTCCGATTTCTTCACCGTGATGCCGCTGTTTCCGACGGGGGACCAGATCCTCGTCCAGGCGATCCTCTACCCGCTCGACCTGCCGCTCACCATGCAGGTGGAGGTGTCGGATCCGGAACCCCAGGCCGGCGACCTGGTGACGTTCTGGCTGACCGCGAGAGGACCGGGATTCGAGTTCGTGATCGAGGATGTGTTGCCGGATGCGCTGACGGACGTGTCGATCTGGTGCTCCGGAGAGTACACCTCCCTGCTTCCGGGCGGCTGCGCGGAAATCGTGAATGGCACGATGATGGTGCCGGGGTTCGCGCGGAACGGGGAGTTCATCGATATGACGATCCACGTCACGGGCACGATCGTGGGCGAGCCAGGGACGGAGATCACGAACCAGGCCTGCGTGACGGTGTTCCACTGGACCGGTAACGAGATCGCCTGTGACGCGGCGAGCCTGCGGATTGCCGGCGGGGTCGAGCCGGTCCCGACCGAGACGCCGGACGCCACGCCGGATCCGTCCGGGACCCCGGTTGTGCCGCCTGATCCGGTCGATCCGGAGGAGGGCGACGAGGCGGCGGCCACGCCGGAAATGAGTGTGACGAAGCTTCCGAGCACTGGAACCGAGCCGGTGTCGGGATCGTCCCTTGCGGCCGCGACCGCGCTAATCGCCGCGATGATGTTGGCGGGCGCGGGTGTCCTCCGGGCTCGACACCGGTAGGACGCGACGGCGGCTGCCAGTTCGCAGATAGAGAGGGGGCACGCATCGTCGCGTGTCCCCTCTTCTCTTTCCCGAGATGCGGCGCGTTGGATCCAACCGGTAACGGGCGGTGATCAGGCTCCGGATTGGGGCGCGTCGGGGCCGGGGAAGCGGGTGTCGAAGTCGACGACCTTGAGCCAGGTGGGCTTGACGCGGATGACGGCCATGTTGCGGTTCTCCGAACGGACCTCCGCCTCCCACGCGGGGAACTTGTCCTCGCCGACGATGCGGCGGGAGGCCTCGACGTATTCCTCGGGGAGGCCCTGATCGTACTCGATGGTGGCGACACCCCGGGCCATGAGGATCTTCGGCGGGAATTCCTGGGTGTCGACGGTGAGGGCGACGTTCGGGTTGGCGCTGACGGCCCTGATCTTGAACCAGGTCGGGGGCGAGGCGAAGACGAATTCCTTGCCGTTCCAGAGGTAGCTGATGGGGATAACGCGAGGGGTGTTATCCGGCGCGACATAGGCGAGCCGGGCGGGGATCGGCGCGTTCAGGAGCTCCTGGACAACCGGGTCGGTGTTCATGATCTCGACGATGTCTTCGTAGGTCTCATAGGCCATTCGCTGTCTTCTCCTGTCCATGACCGGGGAGTCGGTGTCTCGACGGGAACCCGACTCTATCGTAGCCGGGCCGCCACCATGATTTGGACCACCCGTCAAGGGGCGCAGCGCATTTCGCTCCCGGGAGGATCGAACGTCTTGCCCTGCAGTCCCTGTCAGGCCTCCGGCTCCAGCACGACGACCGGGATTTGGCGGCGGACGCCGGCCTGGTAGGAGATGAACCGGGGGTCCAGGGTGGTGATCGTCTTCCAGAGCCGATCGCGCTCGTCGGATTGGGCGATCCGGGCGCGCATGGTCCGGCGCGAGCCGTGGAGCTCGACGGTGACCTCAGGGTTGGCGACGAGGTTGAGATACCAGGCGGGATGTTCCGGCAGGACGCCCTTAGACGCGACGACGACGAGGTTCTCCCCCTCTTCCACGTATCCGAGGACGGTGGTGCGCGGCTCGCCGCTACGACGACCGGTGGTGGTGAGGATCAGGAGCGGCAGGCGCGTGGTCGACCAGCGCTGCCCGACGCGGCCGCGGGTGGTCCGGAGGACCCAACTATGGAACGGCGTGAAGAATTTCATTGTGTTGCGGAGGATGGCGAGCTGACGGTCGGAGGTGTTTGCGGTCATGGTCTTCTCTCCCGCAGCGCGGGGGTGGGGTGGTGGCGAAGAAGTTGTCGGGGCCCGTACTCAACAATATACGTCTGGCGCGGCGGAAGGTTCCCGGGTGACGGGGGTTGGCGCGATGGGAACATTGCGGCCCGGCGATGCCTGCTGATAGCACGTCCTCTCCTACGGGATGCGACGTGTATGCGGGGAGGTCATTGAACACGCGGTTGTGTGCGGGCCCAGCGGCTTGGCAGCGCGTGTTCAAGACCTCCCGTACAACGATCCAGTTCGTGGATGGTGACCGCCCGGAATGCCTCCAGGCGAGGATGCGTCAGGCTGGATCGCTTCGCATTTGGTCCTCCGGCCGGGCCCGCAGGGCGAGAAGCGGCAGCGATCCCTTGCTTCGCCCAGGATGGCGTGGCGCTGGGGTGCGGGGTGGGCGGACACGGGATCCGCCGCACGTCGTCCCGTACGAGTGGGGGAAGGCGATGGCGAGGGAACGGGTATGACTTCCGGGCCCTTGGGAGCGGGGTTGGCGCATCTGGTACCGTAACGGGGCATTCGGTGATCGCCGGGTGTCCCGTCCTGTCATGCCTGTCCCAAGAGGTCGCATTTCATGTCCGATTCTTCGTCCCGTCGACTTGTCTCGCCCGTGTGGGTCATTGCGGCTGTCGTGCTGGCCGCACTGGTGATTATCCCGGTGGTGGCGTTCGTGGATGGGTCACGGGCAACGGTCGAGGACCTGTTGCTGGACGAATTCCCGCGCCACGAGGCGCCGTCGGGGATGGCGGCGCTGACGACGCTGTCGTACGTCGGCATGCTGATCGCGGTGGGCGTCCCCTTCTTCCGCATCTTCGTGCCGGGGTTCATGAACGAGTGGAGCATCCGCGTCACCTACGGCGCGTCGGCCATGGCCGTGATGGCGATGCTGCTGCTGGTGCCGGTGACGAAGGCGTTCGAAGAAGAGAAGGACACGATCTTCGCGATCTTCGATATCGAGATGTGGAAGGTCGAGGCGGGGCACGGGACGGTGCGGGCGCTGATCTTCACGGGCGTGGGGCTGGCGTTCGCGCTGCATTTCCTCGAGCGGGACGTGCGGGCGCGGATCAACCGGTGGGGCGCGATTGCGGGCGGCTTGCTGGCGCTCGGGGCGTTCACGGTGGTCGGGCACACGGCGACGCTGGGTCCGGCGGCGATCATCCATGGCGCGGACTTCGTGCACACGCTGGCGGCGTCGTTCTGGCTGGGCGGGCTGATCGCGCTGATCCAGTACCTGTGGTCGTCGATGCGCCGGAAGGGCGAGGCGCAGCGCGGGACGGCGCTGGAGACGGCGAACCTGATCGCGAAGTTCTCGGCGATGGCGCTCTGGAGCTTCACGGCGCTGGCGACGTCCGGCGTGGTGATGGGATGGATCGTGGCGGGGAACCCGTTCGATATCATCGGGAACACGTACCTGAACCTGCTGCTGGTGAAGCTGTCGGTGCTGCTGGTGCCGCTGGGGATGGCGGTGTGGAACCGGTTCAAGCT
>DATGPC010000444.1:0-5071 GCA_035305265.1 Thermomicrobiales bacterium
GCGGAGCACCCGGTGCTGATGGCGGTGGCGGGGCCGCTGGTGGGCATGGTCGCCTGTGTCGCTTTCGGGCGTCTCGCGACGGACCGGCTGCGGCGGCGGGAGCTGACGCCATGACACCACGATCCGCGCCGGAGACGCTGCCGATCCAGGTGTCGATGGACGATCCGGAGCCGCTGTACGCGCAGATCGAGCGCCAGCTGCGGGCGTTGATCGTCGGGGGATACCTGGCGGCCGGGACACAGCTGCCGTCGGTCCGGGCGCTGGCAACGGATCTTTCCTGCAGCGTGATCACGACCCGGCGGGCGTACCAGGAACTCGAAGGAGCAGGATTCATTCGTACGAGGCAGGGCATGGGAACAGTGGTGGCCGATCTGGACACGAAGGCCGTCGAAGCGCACCGGCGCGAGCCGGTCGAGCGGGCGTTTGCGGCGACGATTCGCGATGCGCGGGAGACCGGGATGGACGATGGCGAGCTGCGCGAGATCTTCGAGGCCGCGCTTGCGACGGAGAACGGGAGATCATGACGGAACCGATCATCCAGATGACGGATATGGTCGCGCGGCGCGACGGGTTCCGGTTCGGGCCGGTGACGCTGGAGGTCGAGCCGGGCTACGTGGTCGCGATCGTTGGCCCGAACGGTTCCGGCAAGAGCACGCTCTTCCATACCTTGACCGACCTCGTCCGCCCGGAGTCCGGCGAGCTGCGGCTGTTTGGCGCGACGTACGACGTGGACGAGCTGGCGATCCGCCGCCGCATCGGTTTCGTGCCTGAGCGCTCGGTCGGGATGGACCGGATGACGGGCCGCTCGCTGGGCGAGTTCGCCGCCCACTGGTATCCGGGCTGGGAGGCCGCGCATTACCGGGATTTGCTGAAGGCGATGGAGATTGACCCGGACGCGCGCTTCGAGACGCTCTCGAAGGGCCTGCAGCGCCGGCTGGCGTCGGCGATCGCGCTCGCGACGGGCGCGGAATTGCTGCTGGCGGACGAGCCGATGGACGCCGTCGATCCGTTCTTCAGCGAACACATTTTGGACCTGTACAGCGAGTTCATGGCGGAGGGCGACCGGGCGATCGTCTTTTCGACGCACGCGCTGGACGATGTCCGCCGCATTGCCGACTACGTGCTGCTGGTGAACAACGGCGCGGTGGTCGGGATGTTCGAGAAGGATGCGCTGCTGGAGCAATGGCAGGTGCTGTGGCTCGACGCAGCGCCGATCCCGGGTACGCCGGGGGTGGTGCGGATTGGCCATGGCGCGATGACCCGCGTCCTGACGCGCGATGTGGAAGCGACGCGGTCGTCGCTGGCGGTGCAGGGGCGGAGCGTGGTGCGGGCGGCGACGCCGGAGCTGAACGAGATCCTCGGGGAGCTGCTCCAGACTCCTGCGCGCGAGGGAGCAGCCGTGAATTAGCGCGATACCGACAAGAAGGACATGACGTGAGCACCGGAAAGGACCAGCACCGATGAGTCTCGACGTATCGAACATCACCAAGACGTTCAACAATTTCACTGCTGTCAGCGATATCAGCTTCACCGTCCAGCCGGGCCGGATCTTCGGGTTCCTTGGGACGAACGGCGCCGGCAAGACGACGACGATGCGGATGATCCTCGACATCATTCGGCCGGACACGGGCACGATCACGTGGAACGGCACCCCGACGCGGGATCTGCCGCGCGAGATGTTCGGCTACCTGCCGGAGGAGCGCGGTCTGTACCCGAAGATGGAGGTGGAGGACCAACTGCAGTTCATCGGTCAGCTATATGGCGCCTCGGCGTCCGATATCGACGCCCGGATCACCGAGTGGCTGGAGCGGCTGAATATCACCGAGAACCGGAAGAAGACGGTCGAGCAGCTTTCGAAGGGGAACCAGCAGAAGATCCAGTTCCTGGCGAGCCTGCTGCACGACCCGGAGATCCTGATCCTCGACGAGCCGTTCAGCGGCCTCGACCCGGTCAACGCGGAGCAGATGAAGAATGCGTTCCGGGAGATGCGGGACCGTGGTAAGACCATCATCTTCTCCACGCACCAGCTCGACGACGCGCAGGAGCTTTCCAGCGACGTGGCGATCATCCATCGCGGGCGGCTGATGACCAGCGGGTCGGTCGAGGAGGTTCGCCAGAGCGTCGGTGAGCACTATGTGCGCGTCGCGATTGCGGGGGATCCGCAGGTTGCATGGCTGGACGAGATCCCGGAGCTGCACGTGGTGCGCCGCCGTCAGGACTTCGTCGAGGTTGCGGTGCCGGACGCGGCGTTCGCACGGGAGCGGGTGCTGGGCGAGGCGATCCGGCGGGAGCTGCCGGTCACGAAGTTCGAGATCGATTATCCGAGCCTGAACGACGTGTTCCTGACGCTGGTGCAGCAGATGCCGGCGGAGATGCAGCCGACGGAAGAGGAGCTTGCGGCGCCGGCGACGGCGTAGGCGTGAGGTGCGTACAGTCGCCCCTTGTGGGCGACTTCGGAGCCGGCCACAAGGGCCGGCTGTACGGGAGATTCTGACGATGTTTGATTGGGCCCGGGTGTGGCTGATCGCGAGACGCGAGCTGGTCACACGATTCAGGCAACGAAGCTACCGGTGGACGCTGGTTGTCCAGGTGCTGGTGGCGGCGATCGCCGCGGTCGCGCCGGTGGGGCTGGCATGGTTCACCGACGGTGATAGCGGGAATGCGAGTGTCGTGATCGTCGATGAGGCGGATGCGGGGGTCGCGGAGCGAATCGTTCCGTACCTGCAGGCCGAGGGAGATATCCTGCCGGCGATCGAGGTCCGGACCGATGCGTCATCGGCGGACGAAGCTCGCGAGATGGTGGATGACGGCGACGTGGGGTACGCGCTGATCGTTACCGGCGAGGCGGATTCGGACGCTGGGCTGGCCTACGAGCTGGTCACGGACAGCGGCAGTACCTCGTCGATCGAGGCGCAGCGGATCATGGCCGGCGTGATGTCGGTCTCCGTCGAGATGGAGGCGGAAGCCCGGGGCGTGTCGCCCGAAGAGGCACGTCAGCTCCTGGCGATGCCGGAGATCGGCGTGCAGACGGTCGAGGGCGAAGAGGGCGAGTCGGATCCGCTGCTCGGGTTCCAATCCGCCGAGTATGCGGTGGCCTATGTCGGCGTGATGCTCATCTACATCGCGATCATCCTGTACGGGACGTGGATCGCGCAGGGTGTGGCGGAGGAGAAGGGGTCGCGGATCATGGAGATCATGGTCAACGCCGCGACGCCGAGGGACCTGCTTGCCGGGAAGGTGCTCGGGATCATGCTCGCCGGGCTGGCCCAGCTGGTGCCGATGCTGATCGTCGGCGGGACGCTCTTCTCGCAGCAGAAGCGGATCGCCGATGCGCTCGACGTCTCGCTGCCGTCGACGATGGATATCGACTTCGCATCGCTTTCCGTGACGGCGATCGGGGCGTTCCTCGTCTACTTCCTGCTCGGGTTCATCCTCTACGGTGGCCTCTACGCCGGGATCGGCTCGATGGTGAGCCGCCAGGAGGAGGTCAACCAGGCCGTCTCTCCGATGATGACGCTGGTGATCATCTCCTTCTTCGGGGCGTTCGTTGCCCTCAATGTGCCTGATTCGACGTTCGCGAAGGTGCTGATGTACATCCCCATCACGTCGCCGTTCGTGGCGGTGCCGCGCATCGTGGTGGGCGATCCGGGGTGGACCGAGATCGCGATCAGCGTCGGCCTGCTGGCGGTCGCGGCGATCGGTGCCATGTGGCTGGCGGGCCGGCTGTATCGCGTCGGTGTGCTGATGTACGGGCAGCGCCCGTCCTGGAAGAGCCTGTTCAAGATGGGCGGCATGCAGAGCGTGGCGCGGTAGGCGTGCAGGCAGTGAACTCCGTACCGCCGCACCTTGTGTGCGGCGCCCCACGCCGGAGACCGGCCGCGGTGGCGAGCTCCGGCGATATGGGAAAAGCACCGGGAGATGTGAAACATGTTTGACTGGGGCCGGGTATGGCTCATCGCGAAACGCGAATTGATGATGCGCTTCAAGCAGCGCAGTTACCGCATGACGACGATCGTGCAGGTCGTGATCGTGGCGCTGATCGCGCTCGCGCCGGTCCTGATCGCGAAGTTCGGGCCGGATGGCGGCGATGATGATTCGTCCGCCAGCACGACGACGGTCGCCGTCGTCGACGAGGCGGATGCGAACCTCGCCACGACGCTGCCGATCTATCTCGATGCCATGGGCGAGAGCGCGGGCCTGATCGAGGTGGAGCGCGTCGATTCAGTCGACGAGGCCCGCCAGATGATCGAAGACGGCGATGTGGACCAGGCACTGGTCGCGTCCCGGAACGATGACGGGTCACTCGTGCTGGACCTCATCAACGAGGACGGTAGTGCGACGTCGACGGACGCGCAGCGGGTGATCGCCGCGGCATCGACGGCGGCGATGGAGGACCGGATCGCGAACAGCGGCCTGTCGGCGAGCGATATCCAGGAGGTCTTCGCGGCGCCCGAGATCACCGTGACAACGGCGTCGGGCGAGACGGCGGAGGAGGATGACGGGTTCGATGTTGCCTCGTACGTGATCTCCTTCATCGCGACAATCCTCATTTTCATGGCGGTCGTGCTCTACGGCCAATGGGTCGCGACGGGCGTGGTCGAGGAGAAGAGCTCGCGGATCATGGAGATCATGGTCAACGCCGCGACGCCGAGGGACCTGCTTGCGGGCAAGGTGATCGGCATCATGCTGGCCGCGCTCTGCCAGTTCGGGCCGATGCTGCTGGTTGGCGGGCTGGTCTTCGGGCTGAACCCGCAGATCGCAGACCTGATGGGGGTCGATGTTGGTGAAATCCTGGACGTGGACTTCGGGGCGATCTCGGCGACGGCGATCGGCACCTTCCTGCTCTTCTTCCTGCTCGGGTTCACGCTCTACGGCTCGCTGTACGCGGGCGTCGGCTCGCTGGTGAGCCGCCAGGAGGAGGTGAACACGGCGATCGCGCCGCTCTCGACGGTGATGTTCGTCGGGTACTTCGCGGCGATCACGTCGCTCACGAACCCGGACGGGCTGGTCGCGCGGATCACGTTCATGTTCCCGATGACGTCGCCGTTCGTGGCGGTGCCGCGCGTGCTGA
>DATGPC010000445.1:0-27878 GCA_035305265.1 Thermomicrobiales bacterium
TGATCCGGTGTACCTCGTCCGGCACCATTCGCATCACCGCCGCGACGTAGATCGCCGCGAAGATAGCTCCGGGAACGCCGACCAATGCGACGCGCCAGGCAATCTCGAGGATCCCGGAGGCGTCCGGCGCGGAGGCATCGAGCCCGTACCAGACCAGCCACGCGATGACCCCGGCGATGCCCGCCGCGCCCGCGCACCTGGGAACGAGCCACCTCAGCGCCGGGGATGGCATCCAGCCGAAGCGTTGCCGCCCGAACCACCAGATCACGGTGGTGTGCGCGACGAACTGGGCGGAGTTCGCGAGCACCAACCCCATCATCCCCAACGCGTCGACCAGCGCGAACGCCACCGCGAAGTAGACCAGCACCGCCATCACACCGATGACGACCGGAAGGCGGGTGTTCTGGCGGGCATAGAACGCGAAGATCAGGATTTGGTCATAGGCGGCGACGAGCGTACCAGGCAGGTATCCGAGCAGGGCCAGCGAGATCTGGGAGAGGCCCTCGTCGTTGGTCGCTCCATATCCGAAGAGCAATGTGGCGATCGGTTCGGACAACGCCGCCAGCCCGAAGGTCGCCGGGAAGATGAGGACGGTCACCATCACCAGCGCCCGGCCGAGCGTCGACCGGTAGGCCAGCGTGTCGTTCGCCTGGAAATGCCGCGAGAGCGTCGGTAACGCGGCCAGGGAGATCGCCGCCGCGACGATGCCGAGTGTGAGCTGAACCAGTGTCGTCGCGTACCGCATCGCGCCGAGGGCGTGCTCTCCCGCTCCCCACGCCAGGCCACGATCGACGATCACGGCCACGCTGTTGACCATGAGTCCGAGGAAGACCGGGATATAGAGTCGGGCCATCTGTCGTAGCGCGGGATGCCGGTAGTCGAACGCCAGCCGCGGCAGGATGCCGTTCCGCACCAGCGGCGGGAGCTGGATCACGATGATGAGAAACGCGCCCAGCACCGTACCCCACGCCATCGCCTCGACACCCCAGATCGAACCGAAGAGCGCGGTAACCGTGACGATCGACGCGTTCCGCACCGCCGTCGACAGCGCCGGGGCCGTCACCTTCTCGATGGAATAGAGCATCGCCTGCAGCACCGTCGCGATGCAGAGGAAGAGCGCGGCCGGAAGGACGATGCGCACCAGGCGAATCGTCAGGTCAACGGTCTCCGGCCCGCGCGCGGATTCGTCGCCGGAGATGAGGATCAGGCCGTCGACCACGTACGGCGCGAACGCCTCGCCGGCGAGCACGAGGAGCCCCACGACAACCGTCACGCCAACCAGTAACGTCCCTCCGATCCGCGAGAGCTCGTTCCGGGTGCCGGCCTCGGGCGCGGCCCACTGGGCCAGCACCGGGATCAGCGCGGCCTGGAGCGCCCCGCTGGCGAGCAGGTCGAACAAGAGCGTTTGGAGGTTGTCGGCGACGGTGAAGGCGGCGATATCGTCACCGGTGCCAAAGAGCCCCGCCGCGAGCTGCTCGCGGACGAGGCCGAGCACCCGGCTCAGGACGTTGCCGAGCATGAGGATCAGCGCGGCGAGCGCGATCCCGCCACCTTTCGAGCGTTGAGCGGGTTCGGTAACGCCCTCGTTCACCGGAAGCGAACCCAGGCAATGAGATAGGCAAGCGCGACGTAGATGAGGTCCGGCATCGCTCGGAGCTGCAATGCGCGCGCGACCGGCTCGCTCATCTGGTTGATGAGCTCCATCGGGATGCCGTATCGCTGGGCCAGGAGTACGCGGCTGAGGATGAATCCGCCGGTGATGATCAGCATCGCGCCGACCATCAGGTCCTTCCCGCGCTTGTTGCGGCTGACAGAGGCCATGGCCTCGACGACGCCGAAGCCCATGGCGAGGCTGAGATAAAAGCCCCAGTCCGGGATGAACCGCCACAACACGGCAACGACAAGGGCGACCAGAATCCCGGCACCGATCGCCTTCAGCAGCACATCACCCTGCGTGCGGATCGTCGGCAGGCTCCGGACACCGGCGCAGTCCGGGCAACGAAGCCCGACCGGCGTGCGGACGGCGTCCTGCGGGCAAATCGGCTTGCTGCACCGGTTGCAGCGCAGGCCGGTCATGACGTTTGGATGGTAGCTGCAGGGAACCTGGCCGCTGGGAGCTTGCATGAGCGTTACGGATGCACCTTCGCTGGATCTCGGGATACGGACCGATCGGCCCGGACGAAGGGTATTCTACGCCACCGCCGTGGATTGCCCGCTCCGTCATCTCGCACCACGTGTGCGAGACATCGACCGAGGGTCGATACCCGGGCAGCCGGAGCGACGCCCCCGCCGGTCCCGGACACATGGTCCGGGACTACGGGCGGCGCAGTCTCTTCCTCACTGCATCCCGCGCTACCAGAGCCGCGAACATGGGCAAGGCCATTTGCCGTCGCCAGCGCCATGGTTCCCGCGCGAGTCGATAGAGCCATTCCAGTCCAAGCCGTCGCACCAGTGGTGGCGCCCACGGCACGTTACCGGAGATATAGTCCAGGGCCCCGCCGATGCCAATCACGACCCGGACACCAGCGGCATCCAGCCGGGGAAGGTTTCGATGGATCCAGTGGATTTGCGCCGGCGCGCCATACGCGACCAGCAGCATCGTCGCGCCGCTTTCGCGGATGCGATCGATTGTCTCCGCATCGTCCTCCGGCCGGGGCGATCCTTCCGCCCACGTGCCGACCACCGACGCCCCGGGATGCTCCGCGATCAGTCGACGACCGGCCTCGTCGGCAACCCCGATCCCGGCACCGAGCAGGAAGACGCCCTGCCCGGTCTCTGCCGAGAGCTCCCCAAGGAACCAGCTCAGCGCGACACCGGTCACCCGATCGGCCGCCATCCCCGGCTCCAGCGCCCGCAGCGCGAGCGATACGCCGACGCCATCGACGGTGATCAGGCGGGATTGGCGGATCGCCTCGGCGAACGCCGGATCGTTCCGGGCTGTCATGACGTACTCGGGGTTCAGGGTCACGACATGCAGGCAACCTTCACCGCTGCGCACATGGCGGCGAATGACGTCCCTGATGTCAGGGTACGTCAGCGCATCGACCGGGACGCCCAACACCTGGGTACGAGTCATGTCCGTGCCCTCACAGGTCAAAATCGATGGAGTCGAAGATCGACCCGGCTGCGTCCAGGAGGCCGGAGAGGCCGTCGCTCGCGCCCTGCAACGAGCTGCCGACCACGTCGGAGAGCCCCTGGACATCGACGTCCGGCATGGTGATATCCGGGATCGAAATGTCGCCAGCAAGGCCGCCGATCCTGCCGATCAGGTCACCGGCGGCGGAGAAGTCCGGCATGTCACCACCGATGATGACAACGTCGCCCAGAGTGTCGGCGACATCGCCGCCCGTTCCCAGCCACGCCGGGCGACGCGCACCGGCCTGCGAGAATTTCCTGATCCAGCCCTTGTCGATCCCGAATGCGATCGCATAGGCGAGATAGCGGTCAAAGATCTCGCCGGAGGCGCCGAGGTCGCGGTGCTTCTCGATGTCCTGCAGGTAGCGCTTGAAAGCTCGCCACTTCGCGGCGGCCTCCGCGCCTTTCTCCGTCTTGCGTGGCATGTGGCGACTCATGCGGATCATGACTCCCCACATGATCACCGCCGCGATCGTGGTGGCGATGGCGACCGGGTCGACCACGATTGCGACGAGCGCGCCGACGATGATGGAAAGGATCAGCCCGGTCCAGGCGATCCGCCGCCAACGCAGCCGGGTCGTGGCGGGAGACTCGGCGAAGTAGCCGTGCTCGACCAGCTCACGGTAGAGGTCGTCGCGGATGCGCTTCTCCGCGGCGTCGAACTTCGGCCGCACATCGCGCAAGCGAACCTCACGCAAGGGCTCCGGGTTCCCGTCGAAAAGCAGGTTCAGCAGGTCTCGCTCGATCCGGTTCGTGATCTGGTCCGGATGCAGGACGGTGATGATCCAGTCGCCCCTCCCCTTGCCGTTCCCGGCGTCCTGCGTGATGGAGACCGCACCGTTTCGACCCAGGCCGACGAGCGTCGCGACGACGTCGTGGTGATCCGCATGTTCGTCCAACAACGTCCCGGCAGCGCCCGGCGGCAGGTCGTCTGGCGGCTCGCTCAGGATATCGGCAACCAGTCCGGTCTGCGGATCGCGGCCCCGGAAATACCAAAGCATCAGGATGGCGATCAGCCCTCCGACCAGGAGGGCGACCATGCCCGCGATCAACGCGAGTCGGATGATGGCCTCGGCAGTACTCACGAGAAGCGCCTTTCAGGAGCCGGTAATCGAATCAAGTGGCGGATACCTGCGTGGGTCACGAGCATCCGCCCACGCTGCATGATGATAGCCGTGCCGACTTTGGGACACGCGCTAGCTGAAGCTGTGGCCACCGCCGCCACTACTGCCGATCGAGCTCGATCCGCTGAAGCCGCCACTGGAGCTGCTCGACCCGCTCGATCCCGTGCTCGCACCGGCGTTGAAGCCAGCCGCGGCGGTGTTCAACATCGAGAAGATGCCGGAGCTTCCGCCGCCGATCGCGGCAAGGGTCGATGCGCTGGCGCCCTGGAGGCCGCCCCCTCCGCTACCGGATCCCCCGGAGGAAGCCGACGAAGCAGACGAGTCGCGTCCCGGACCGCCCACGAACACCGATGTGTGCCACGTGTGGCGATCACGACGGCCGCGATTGTGGCGTGCGTCGGACACCGCCATGTCGTCGGCCAACTTCGCCCAGCTCGAATCGAACCCGAGCGCGACCGCCCACGGGAGGTTGAGCTCCACTTCTTCCAGGAAACGCTCGGGAGTCGGTCCGGTTCGCAAATCCTTGAGATAGCGACCATACGCCTTCCACTTCGCCGCCTCGACCGCGCCCTCGGTGGTCTTGACCGCCGCCCTGGTCGTCAGGATGGCCGCAACGATTGCGCCGACCACCACGATGATCGCTGGCACAGCGAGGAACGGAGACACCTGCTGCGCCCAGATCGAAACACCGGCGAGGATCGCCGCGAAGACGATGAAGACACCGGCAATGATCCAACCCCAGCGCGCCCGCGTCTTGTGGGGCAGCTCGATGAAGTACCCGCGCTCGAAGAGTTCCTTTTCATACGCCCGCCAGATCGCGCTCAGCGCAGTCTGGCGCATCTTCTTCATGCGGTCGGCAAGGTCGACGTCCTTCCCGACATCGGCGCCACCTGAGAAGAGACCCTCCAGCATCGGCCGGTGCCACGATGGCGCCTCATCAACGGGCGTATTGAGGCGAATCGTGTAGGTCGGCTTACCCCGCTTCTTTTTCTTCCCCTCGCCGAGGGTCACGAACCCGTTGCGCTCGAGATCGAGCATCCCCGCCATCACGTCCTTGAGGTCGACCGTCTCGTCGATCAACGTTCCAGCGAGGGGCGCGGGAAGGTCATCCGGTCGTTGCGGGATGATGTCCGCGACAAGCCCGACCTCCGGATCGCGGACACCGCGCACGACCATCGTGAGGATCATGATGACGGAGACGACAAACGCGAGCATACCGAGGGTGAGGTGGATCCCCGGGAGCATCTCCTGCCGCCCCTCGTACGTGTCGGCATCCGCCTGCCACGCCGGAGCGGTTGCAGAGGTGATCGGCGGAAAGGCAACGGCCCCCCGCAGTGCATCACCTTCACCCAGGCCGCTCCTTTCCCATACGATCCGATCCGCCTCGACGGTGGTGGGATTGGGATCGATCGCCAGCTGATCCTCCGGCACGGCGTCCGGAAGCACGATCGTCAGGCTGGCGGCGTCTATCGGCCCCGTCGCGGTGACGTCCTCGGAGATCGCCGTCCACCGGACCTGCTGCTCGGGCGGGGTTGCGTCCGGATAGTCCCGGATCGCGCCATGCGCCGTGTACGAGATCTCGACAGCGCGAACCCGATCCTCCCCGCCACTCGATGTCCGGTCGAAGCCATAGGTGATGACGAAATCACCACCAACGCGCCGGGCGTTGAATTCGCCAGGATCGAGCGAGGTGGACTGGTCCACCGGACGGCTTGCCGCCACATCACCCGGGACCGCGCCGACCGCCACCTCGACCTCGTCGATCGACTCGATACGGTCCATCGGGATCGTGCGCTTGCCCTGCCGGAACACGCCGTTGAAATCGATCACGATCGACTCCGTCACCCGCAGCGTGCCGTCCTGATCCACCTGCACGGTCACGTCGTACTGCTGCCACGTGACCTGCGGACCGTCATCCTGCGCCATCGACGGCGCTGGGAGTACGGTGATCGCGATGAGTAATGCCATCATCGCGACGACGAGGCGATGTCCCGTGAGACGGATCGAGGGCATGGTGTGCTCCCCTGCCGCCTGGGCGGCATTGACTATAAGGTCGATCGTACTGACGCCAAGTGTATGCAGCAGAGGGCGTAACGTGTCGCGTCTTCGTGATCCGTTACCGGAATCCGCGGCGACCACCTCCGCTCGAGCTTCTGCTACGCCCGCCACCCGAGCGCGACGACGATCCGCGGGACGAGGAACCGCCGGACGACGAACCGCCGCCGCTGGAGCTTCCCAGTGCCTCCAGCATGTCGCCCATCATCTCGAACATGCCGCTGGACATCGACTGCAGGCTGCCGCCAACGCGATTGCTGGCCGACTGCATATCGCCCCAGCTTCCGGGATCCCAGGAGCCCGACGCCCAACGCCGTGCAGGTGGCGACACCGTTGATCCTCTCGAGCCCGTGCGGGTGCGGCGATTCCGCTGCCTGTCCTGCCGAGGCCCGGACGAGGAATCGCCCCAGATCCAGGTGGACGTTTGCGATCCAGCCGGTGCGGTTGCGGGCCCGCTCCTCGATCCGCCGCTGGCCATCCAGGGTGGACGGTTCATCTCCGCAAGCCATCCGCGCTCGATACCGAATGCCACGAGCCAGGGTTGGTATTCGAGGCGAATTTCCTCCCAATCCGACGTCAGCTCGCGGAACTGGCCCGAGACCAGGTGGTTCTGGAACGCTCGCCACTGCGCGGCGACCTCGGCACCCTTCAGCGTCTTCATCGCGATCTGCGGGGTCAGCTTCATGGCCGCCCACCTCATGGCGAATCCGGCGATGAGCGGGATGATGGCCCACAGCGTCCAGCTGCGTGCCCAGATCAGGACACCGACCGCCGCCAACGCTCCCACGACGGCAAAGCCATTGGTGACCCAGCTCCAGTGCTTGCGGCTCGTCTCCGGAAGCTCCTCGTAATAGCCGAGGTCAACCAGTGTCTGGTCGATCGCCTGCTGAACTCTCTCCCGCTGATGACCGAACAGGGGTTGGAGCGAGGAGAAGCCGACTGTCGTCTCTCGCTCGGGATTCTCGCCAAAAATGATCTGCAACATCGTCCGGGCCCATGCCGGACGAGCGGGAATGTCCTGGTTCAGCGTCAGGTAGTACCGTTGTCGATCCCCCTCTGGCGCCTCCGTGATGGTGATCACCCCTTGCCGGTCCAGATCCAGCACTCCGGCCGCAATGTCCCTGGGATCGACCTGCTCATCCAGCAACGATCCGACGAGGACGGCAGGCATGTCGCCCGGCGGCTCGGTCAGGCGGTCATAGACGGGGCCCACCTTCGGCTCCCGAATCGATCGGAACCAGGCATAAACGAGTGTCAGGCCCCCGATTACGGCGATCCCAACCCCGGCAAGGAGCAGCATGAGCTGGCCGGCGTTCTGGCGAACTTCCCTCTGCTCGATACTCGCGTCTCGCGCATCAGCGGCGGGTTGCCACTCCGGGGCGGTCGCGTCGGTTATGGCGGGGAAAGCCGCCTGGACGTCGAACGCATCACCATCTCCGAGCGACGAACGGGTCCAGGTGATCTTGTCGCCAGTCTTCGTCGTTGGCTCCGGGGCAACAACCAACTCTTCGTCGGAGACGCTGGCCGGGAGATTGATCGTGACCGTTGACTCCCGAATCGGTGCGATCGACGAGGTCTCGGGCGCGATCGCCATCCAGTGGAATTGCTGCCATGGCTCTTCGGCGTCCGGATAGTCACGGATCACGCCATGCGCGTCGTACTCGATGACGACCGTACGGGTGGAGTTCGCGTAGTCCAGGTTGAATCGTGAGACCGGATCGAACGCATAGTCGATGACGTACAATCCGCCCTCCTCCCGCGCCCGGAACGTATTGGGCTCATCGTTGAAGGCGTTCCAGGGAACCTCCCTCGCCTGGACCATCTGCCCCTGGGGCTCGATTTGCCGCGAGGTGCCCGAATCGCGCTCGACACCGCGCTCGAGCGAGATGGAGACATTGTCGATCGATTCGATCCGCTCCATCGGGATCTCGGCGAAGCCTGCGCGATACGTCCCGTTGAACTCGATCTCCTGATACTCGGTGACGTGGATCGAACCGTCGTCACGCACGTCGAGCGTGACGTTGTAGGTATCCCAGGCAAGGTCCGGGCTGCGCGACGAGGATCCGCTATCCGAGTTGTTCCCTACCCACATGCCAAGGAACACCAGGGCGATCACCCCGTAGAAGACCAGGGTCAAACATCCCTTGGCGATTCGGTCCTCTCGCGTAGAGGAGTCAGTCATGATCGTGCGAACCCTTTCTCAAGGATTGAATGTTCCTCCATGTCCGGGTAACGGCCAGAATGATGGAATTGTTCCCTCAGGCATGGCGAAGGGGCCCGGATACCGGGCCCCTCGATCATCGTGTGGAGATATTTTTGGGGAGGATCATCCGAAGCCGCGACCGCCTCCGCCCCCGCCTCCGCCGAAGCCACCGCCGCCGGAGAAGCCGCCTCCACCGCCGCCCCAGCTGCCGAAGCTTCCGCCGCCTCCACGGCCACTGCCGCCGCCGAAGACGCGTGACGCGGTGCCCAGCATGTCGAGAATGCTGTCCGAGCCGCCCTGCAGGCCGCCGCCCGCCGCATCGCTCATGTCTTGCATGCCGGGGATGCCAAACCCTCCGCCGCCGTCGCCGCCATCACGGTCACCACCAGCGGAGGTCGAGCCACCCGGTCCCATGAACCCGCCACCGGGCAGGATGATGACGCCACCCGGGCCGCGTCGATAGCCGCGTCCCCAACCGGCGCCACCCGGCATCAGGACCGGACCGGCACCGCCGAACCATTGGGGCATCGCCGTTCCGGCTTGCTCGAATTTGCGGATCCACGACGCTTCGAGGCCGAATGCGGTCGCGTAGGGCAGGTATCGCTCGAAAATCTCCTGGCTCTCGGCAAGGTCACGCTGGTTCTCGATATCTTCAAGATATCGCTTGAACGCCCGCCATTTCGCCGCCGCCTCAGCGCCCTTGAGCGTCTTGCGGGGCATGTTCGTCGCGACCTTGCTCCCAATGAATGCCAGGATGATGGCCGCGAAGATGGGAAGCACGATCCAACCGCTGCTCGCACCGGCGAACGTCAGCACGCCGAAGATGATGATCGCCGCGAGCACCGGTCCGACCCACGCCAGGACCTTTGCGCGTTGACGGGTCTGCTCCGGCGAGGCTTCGAAGTAGCCGTGCTCCACCAGCTCCTCGTAGAAGCCATTATGGATGTACTCAGCCCGTGCAGCGAACGTCGCGTTTGCGTTCTCCAGCGGTACCTCGGTACCAGCCTCAGCACCCGGGCCGAAGATCGCGTCGAGCAGCACCTGCTCATAGTTGCGAAGATCCACCGAGTGATCGAGCAATGTCAGCGTGTACCGCGTGCTTTTCCCGAACCCGAGGAAGCCCTCGGTCTTCTGCTCGTCGAGCCGGATCACGCCTCGACGCGCCAGGTCGAAGACGGTCGCGATCACGTCGCGCGTATGCGTCTCCTCGTCGATCAACGTTCCCGCGGCTCCCGGACGCAGGTCGTCGGGCGGCTCGGTCACGAACTCGGCGACGAGCCCGACCTCCGGATCCCGGCCGCGCGAGTACCAGATGCCGACCAGCAACGCGGCCCCGCCTACCAGGAGAAGGAGGCCGGCGCCGAGGAACAGCGTCCCCGCGACGTCCGACCGTTCCCGCGCAAGGGCCTGCTCCTCGCGAAGCTCGTCAAAGCGTTCCTGCCATGCCGGCACGGTCGCGCTGGTGATCGGCGGGAACTGGAGGTTGACCTCGAACCGGTCGCCCTGATCCATGTTCTGGCGTGTCCAGGTGAAGACCTGGCCATCCGTCTCGACGCCCTCCGGCGCCGCTACCGTCTGGGCCGGATCCACCGGCTCTGGCAGCGTGATTGTCACCGTCGAGCTACGGATCGGTGCGACGTCGGTCACTTCCGAGGAGATCGCGATCCAGCGTACCTGCTGGTTCGCTGGCTCCAGATCCTCATAGACGCGGATCACGCCCGCGACGTCATATTCCAGGATGATGACGCGCGTATTGTCCTCGGCAGATGCGACCGCACTCGTCGGCTCGAACGCATAGTCGATCTCGACCCGGCCCCTGGTCGTGGTAACCGTATAGGTACCCGGCTCTTCCCGGAAGGACCGCGTTTCTTCGGCAGGTTGCGGGGTATCACCGGACCCGTTCGCAATACTGACCTGGACGTTGTCGAGCTCCTCGATCTGGTCGGTCGGGATGTCAGCAAAGCCGGTGCGAAAGCGCCCGTCAAACTCGACGACCTGCGTCTCGGTGACGTGGATCGTACCGTCCTCGTTCACGGCCAGCTCGACGTTGTATTCGGCCCATTCCACCGACTCGCCGGATTGCGCGCTCGCCACAGACACACCCGCGGGCAGGAACAGGAGCGCAATCGCGAGCCAAAAAGCCAGGAGGCGTCGCCGTTGTCCGGTTCGGTCGCCGGTTCTGCTCATCACCATTGAATGCAAACCGCCTTCTCTACACTCTTCAGTCATTCCCCGTCTGGTTCGAAGATACCGCCCGTCATGGGTCTTGCCCACCGACGCGGCATGCCTGTGAGGATCATCCTGCTGGTGAAACGCAATATCCGCGCCGACCGGTGTGGAGCAGGTAGTGAGACAAGGTCCCGTTAACGATGTATCATTGCGACATGACAACGCACGAGCATCCTCACCAGCCTCACACCCTGACCAAGGCCATCGTCGAGAAGACCCTTTCCGGGCATGGATACCGGCTCACCGCGCCGCGCCAGGCGATTGTTGACGCGGTCCTGCGTCATACGCGCCCCTTCTCGGCCGAACAACTCGTCGCTGAGCTGGCGGAGTCTCCGGACGGACCGAAGATCGGCCGCGCGACGGTGTACCGGACGCTCGAGGTCCTCGCCGCGATCGACGTACTAACGCGGATCGTCCAGCCGGGCGGCCACCCGACCTACATTTGTGGCACCCCGGGACACCGCCATCACCTGCTGTGCGAGAACTGCGGCAAGACGGTCACGTTCACCGCCTGTCCGGTCGACGACCTCGTCCATCGACTGACCACGGACACGAACTTCGAGATCCGGGACCATGTCCTCGAAGTGTTCGGCGTGTGCCCGACCTGCCAGCACCACGACAACGTCCAAACCGTCCCGGCCTAACGGCCATATTGAAACGAAGTCTCAATAGATGGTATCGTGGGCCAGCCACATTGCGGACCGGCGACCCGCGAGTACGATGCGGATCCCCTGATTCGCCGACACCCGAGACACCCTATGCCCGATACCGCTCTCCTGACCCAGCCCAGCACCCCGATCGTGCAGACACATGATCTCTCGGTGCATTACGAGGATCGTTCCGCGCTGCGGTGCGTCAATATCCCGATCTACCCGGGAGAGACCATGGGCCTGCTAGGCCCGAACGGCGCCGGCAAGAGCACGTTGCTGAAGGTCATTGCCGGCATGCTGCCACCGTCGCACGGGCATGTCACCTTCCGGGGCGAAGAAATCACCGGGTCAACACCGTGCATCACCTATGTTCCCCAGCGCTCCGATGCCGACTGGACCTTCCCAATCTCTGTACTGGAAGCGACCATGCTCGGCCTCGCACCGTCCCGCTCGCGCTGGAAGCCGTTCAGCCGGCAGGATCGCGAGCGGACGATGCACGCGCTCGAGCAGGTCGGCATGGACCACCTCGCCAAGGCCCAGATCGGTGCCCTTTCCGGTGGGCAGCAGCAGCGGGTCTTCCTCGCCAGGGCACTCCTCGCGTGCGGCGAGGTCCTGCTCCTCGACGAGCCGTTCACCGGCGTCGATGTGCCGACCCAGGAGATGCTGGTCGGGCTGTTCGACAACCTTCGCCAGCAAGGTACGGCGATCGTCTACGCCACCCACGACCTGCAACAGGCCGCGCGGACATCCGACCGGGTCGTCCTGCTGAACGGCGAGGTAATCGCGTCCGGGCCGCCCTCCCGCGCGATGGATCACGACTCCCTGCACCGGACGTTTGGCGGCCAGGTCATCGTGCTGCGGTCGCCCGAGGCGTCGCACATGCCGGAGGCCGTCGCCCGATGACGTCCTGGCTCCTGGATCCCTGGCAACACGCCTTTATGCAGCATGCCTTCATCGCCATCATCCTCATCGGGATGATCTGCGGCGCGATCGGCGTCTTCGTCATCCTGCGCGGACTGGCGTTCCTTGGCGATGCGCTGGCCCACGCGATCTTTCCCGGCGTGGTGATCGCCTTCATCCTCGGTGGCAGCTACCTCATCGGCGCGCTGATCGCCGCCATCATCGTCTCGCTCGGCATCGGCGCGATCAGCCAGAGCGGCCGCATCAAGAACGACACCGCGGTCGGCGTCCTGTTCGTCGGCGCGTTCGCGTTGGGCGTCGCCCTGATGTCGCTGCAAAGCGGCTATGTCCGAGACCTCAACACCTTCCTGTTCGGATCTATCCTCGGGGTCGGGCGATCAGACCTGGTACTGACAGCCGCCGTGGGCGTCCTCGTGCTGGCCCTGCTGCTGCTCTTCCGCCGTGAGCTGATCGCGATCTCGTTCGACCGGACGTTCGCGAAGGCGAACGGGCTCAATCTCTGGAAGTACGACCAGATCTTCCTCGCGATGCTGGCGCTGGCGATCGTCATCTCGATCCAGACGGTGGGCAACATCCTCGTCCTGGCCATGCTGGTTACCCCGGCGGCCACGGCGCGGCTCCTCACCAACGACCTGCGCCGGATGATCGTGATCTCTGGCTTCATCGGCGCGATCGCCGGCGTCGTCGGGCTCTACATCAGCTACTACCAGGGCGTGCCGTCCGGAGCGGCGGTCGTCCTGACGGCCACAGTCGTGTTCGGGCTGGTGTTCCTCTTCGCCCCGCGCACCGGCGCAATCGCGACTCGCGTTCGCCGACGACTGCACCACCCGCATCCCGAGCAGGACACCTTCGCCACCACCCCGTAAGGGGAGCCACGGCAAGAGGCTGCCCGGATGCAACATCCGGGCGAAAAGCGGTGCGGCAGGAACCAAACGTTCCTGCCGCACCGCTTCTTTCATTCATTGGCACCATCGAGGTGACGATGCCTAATCGTGAACCTCGACCCGCATCCCGACGAACGCGAAGTCGAACAACAATCGTGCCTCTTCGTCTCCGAGGCGAACGCACCCGAGCGTCGCGGTGCCGCCGGTCTGGATCACGTTACCCTGCGCGTCCTTCGTCGGCGAATGGAATCCGTTGCTCCGCTCCCAGTCGAAGCCGACGAAGTGTGTCAGGTACACGCCATCTGCAAAGGGCGTCTCCGTCAGCTCGGCGCGCTTCATGTGGACGCGGAAGGTCCCGACCGCCGTGGAGTAAAACCCGTCCGGTGACGCGTCCTTCCCGACAAGAGCCTCGAACTCGGCCACGACGCGCTCCCCCTCATAGAGGGTGACGGTGCCCGTCGTCCTGTTCACGTCGACCCACCGCTCACCCTCGCCCGTCAACGTCAGGCCCGGCTCTTCCACCGGCAATGCGGAGGTCGTCGCAGCCATGGGCGCGGCTTCAGCCGGCACTGGCTCATCGGCTTCGACGGTCTCCTCCACCGGGGGAGCGTCTTCTACCGGCGCTTCCGTCGGTTCCGGCGCCACATCCGTGGTGACATCAGCGGCGAAGACGGGCGGCTCGGTTGACAGCGGGACTTCCGTCGGCTCGGGTGCCTCCTGCACCGGCAGCTCTCCGGTCGTCCCGCCGAGTACCGCACCTTCCGGAACGAGATAGTCATCCGAGATCCAGGCCGACGTTCCACCGATCTCGACCGGCATGAACCCGTTCTGCCCGTTTCCGGTGACCAACACCTCCGCGTGGAGCGGTACGACGCTGATGACCTCGTGATCGACCCCGGGTCCACGCCGAAGGTTGACCTCTTCGGTCGTGATGTACGGCTCCGCACGCCCTTCGCGTTGGCTCACGGGGGAATCCGGGGAGGAGATACCGGGCGACGGTTCATGACGGGAGCCATCGATTTGCCAGAACACCGCGAGCAGCAGGACGCCAACAACCATCATCTGGATGATGGTGCCGACATGATGCTTTTTCCCGCCCGTTCGCCTGTACACGTCTCGCTCCCCGGTTCTCCCGACAAAGAAGGGGATACACGGCGGCTGGCCGTGTATCCCCACGTGTGTCTAGAAATGCACCTCGACCCGCATGCCCATCTCGGCGAACGCGAAGACCGCGTCGATGTCGCCGGGCGCGAGCGCCACGCACCCACCGGTCAGGCCTGCGCCGTTCGGCAGGATGTTCCCGTCGGCATCCTTGGAATACGAATGGAAACCGTTGAACCGGACCGGATCGAAGGCGATCCAGTGCGAGATGTAGGCGTCAGCGAACGGCGTGTAGTGGTTGGAATAGTCGAACCCGTAGATGTAGTAGGTACCGACCGCCGTCGAGTAGAAGCCGTCGGCCGAGGTATCCCAGCCCAGTGACGCCCAGTAGGTGGCCTGCACGCTGTCGCCGATCATCAGGCTGACCGCGCCCGTGCTGCGGTTGACATCGATCCAGCGCTCCGGCTCAGGCGCGGGCGCCGGAGCGGCAACCTCGCCGCCACCACTTGCGCCTACGGCCGCTGTCGCGCCGCCGATGTCGAGATACTCGGCCCAGACCCAGCCATCCATCCCGTAATAGCGAACCTCGTACATGCCCTCGTGCGGACCGTAAAGGACGTCGACCAGCGCGCCCTGATGCATCCAGTCGATGACGCTCTGGTCACTCGGGTGGACCATGAGCGCCGCGCCTTCGGTATTGATGACGCCGATCTCTCCGGCCGACGCATCGCTCGCCGTGAATGGCATGACCGCCGAGATGAGCGCGAAGGCCAGCATGATTGCCACCGCAACCTGTGTAAGGCCTGAACGCCGTGACGGTTGTCCATCCATCGCCGCGGCGACGGCTCCGTTCATTCCGTGTACCTGCATGAGGTTCCCCCTCCTGGAACGTGAGACCCGATGTCCCGTGCGATAGAAAGCGCGGCATCGCGCCCTGTACGTCTCTCCAGCCAAGAGTGTACGTACAATCTGAACGTATGCTAGCCGCGAAAGCAGAATCATGCAAGGGGTTCATTTACGAAGGGGGAGAGTCAAAGTCATATCGCTGTCACAGGCAGCATCATCCGGATGCCTGATTTTGACAATATGTCACAAAAGGCGGGCCGATCCTTGAAGGCTATTCAGACCGGAAACATCCGTCTCGAATAGGCTGCGACTCGATCGGGCAATCGTTCGTCAGGTTCTTTGGCGGGATGATCGACTTGCCAACAAGAAATGTCACTCTCTGGGAGAAGCGCCTTTTCCAATGATTTCTTGACAATCCGGGAAAGGGTGCACACTGTATACGCTGTCATATGATGGGCTTTTCGTTTTCATGGAAACGCCGTATACTTGCCACACAGGACCAGATGCCGGAGGCTCGCCCTCCGGTTTTCGCATAACATCCGTCGCGCCAGGCCGCAGGGTCAGCCAGCGCAGCCATGTGAAACACGATTGACCCCGGACCTCTCGTCCGGGGTTTCTATACAGTTACCGGCGGCTCACCCTGTCGCGGATCCCGGCGCCCGGCCTCACTGGCCACGCCGCGACCGGTCCGCACTGTCGCATACCACCACAGCCGAACGCCCGTGAGAATCGGGCCGGCTTCCAACCGGAATGAAAGGACACCAGAGATGGCAACAGAACGCCAGCTGAAGCTCACGCGCGAAGGACAGGCCAGGCTCCAGGAGGAGTTGCGGACGCTGCGGGAAGAGCGCCTCAAGGAACTCTCCCAGCGCATCCAGGCCGCGAACGAGGAAGGCGACATCTCCGACAACAGCGAGTTCGAAGAGCTGAAGGAGGAGTACTACAGCGTCGAGTCCCGCGTTCGCGAGATCCAGCACATCCTCTCCCGCGCCGTGATCCTCGAGGAAGGCTCCGTCGACGGCACTATCAACCTCGGCTCGCGCATCACCGTCCAGGCGGACGATGACGACGAGCCGGAGCAGTGGGTGCTAGTCAATGAAGAGGAATCCTCCGCGCTGGATGGCCGCATCTCTGACGAATCCCCGGTCGGTATCGCCCTGCTGGGCAAGAAAGCGGGCGACTCCGTCGTGATCAAAACGGCGAGTGGCCAGATCACGTACACGATCATCGACGTAAACTAGGGACTGAGTGCAAGACGACCGGCAAACGCGGCGGGCACTCCCCGCCGCGTTTGCCGTGTCCACCAAGACAGGATCCGGAGTTTTTATGGAATTGAGCGACCTTCAGGAGATCCGGCGGGCGAAGGCGGAAGCACTGCGCGAGCGCGGCATCTCCCCCTACCCCACCCGCGCCAGCCGTACCCATACCACCCGTGAAGCCCACGATCTCTTCACCGGGCAAGAGGCGGCGAACGAGCTCGACGACACCGGGACCAGCGAGACCACCGTCACGCTCGCGGGCCGCATCATCAGCTACCGCCACATGGGCAAGACTGTCTTCGCCCACATCCGCGACGGTCACGGCGAGCTGCAGCTCTACATCCGCAAGAACGACATCGGCGACGATGCGTACAACGACGTCCTGAAGCTGTACGACGTGGGCGACTTCGTGCAGGCGACCGGCCAGCTTTTCCGGACCCGGATGGGCGAGGTATCGCTGCGCGTCAGCGAGATCTCGATGCTCTCCAAGGCCCTGAACACGCTTCCCGAGAAGTGGCATGGCCTCCAGGACGTCGAAACGCGCTACCGGCAGCGCTACGTCGACCTGATCGCGAATGCCGAGACGCGACGCGTGTTCGAGCTCCGCAGCCGGATCATCACATCGCTCCGCCACTTTCTCGACAGCCGTGGGTATCTCGAAGTCGAGACGCCGGTCCTGCAGCCGCTCTACGGCGGCGCGGCGGCGCGACCCTTCGTGACGCATCACAACACGCTGGACCAGGAGTTCTACCTGCGGATCGCGGACGAGCTCTACCTGAAGCGGCTCCTCGTCGGCGGCTATGAACGCGTCTACGAGATCGCCAAGGACTTCCGCAACGAGGGCATGGACAAGAACCACTCGCCCGAGTTCACGATGCTGGAGTTCTACGAGGCGTATTCCGACTACGAGCAGATGATGGACCTCGTCGAGGAGATGATCTCGAGCGTCGTGCGCGACGTCTACGGCGGGTCCACTTTCGAGTACCAGGGCCACACGATCGACGTCACCCCGCCCTGGCCGCGCAAGACGCTCCGGGAGGCGATCCGCGAGAAGTCCGGCATCGACTATGTGGAGTATCCGGAGGCGGACGACCTCATCCGGGTGGCCCGCGAGGCAGGAGCGCACATCGAGGATGGCACCGTCTGGCCGCGCGTCGTGGACGAGCTCCTGAAGCAGTTCGTGCGTCCGAACCTGATCCAGCCCACGTTCCTGATCGACTACCCGGTCGAGCTTTCGCCGCTGGCCAAGAAGAAGCCAGACGACCCGACCCACGTCGAGCGTTTCCAGCCGTACATCGGCGGCGGCGAGATCGGCAACTCGTTCACCGAGCTGAACGACCCGATGGACCAGCTGGAGCGATTCCTCGAGCAGCAGAAGGACCGCGAGGCCGGCGACGAGGAGGCCATGCCCATTGACATGGACTTCATCAACGCCCTCATGTACGGCATGCCGCCCACCGGCGGGGTCGGCATCGGGATCGACCGGCTCGTGATGCTGCTCACGGACCAGTCGACCATCCGGGACGTCATCCTCTTCCCGGCCATGCGGCGCCTGCCATCAGAGCGCCAGCAAAGTGAGCGGGATGAGACCGTCGCTGCCGCAGAGGAGTAGAAACGGCGCGGCACTACGGATATGCTGACAACACGAAAAAGACGTTTCCGGCGCGAAGCACTGCCGCGCATTCTCGATACCGCTACACGGCGATGATCCAGAAAGGACGCTCCATGTCACTGAAAGACACGATCCAGGAGAAGACCGGTATCTACCGGCTCGGCTTCAACCCGTACTCGTTCATGGGGATCCTGCTTCCCCTGCTGTTCGTGATCATCGTGGGCGGCGCCTTGGCGTTCATGGTGGCGCGCTAGAGACGCCCACATACGTCAGAAAACGTAGAGTCCAATGCAAACCGGCCGGGTGACGTGTCACCCGGCCGGTTTGCGTTACGTAACGAAATACGACAATTCGCGTATGCGTCACTCCCCGGCCTCCTCCTATCCTGTTGATGGGTCAAACACAACGACATGACGCAAAACGGCGCGGGACGACCCGCGGCGAGGAGGAGAACCGTGCTTCAGGCCAATATCGCATCCGTGGAATCCGTCGCAACGTCACGAAGTCGATCGCGCGCGCTGTGGCCGCTCGCCGGCTCACTGGCCGGCGTCACCGGCTTCATTGCAACGATCCTGACCGACATCCATGTGGCAACCGACAATCGCGATGCGATGACATCGATGAGTGTCGTCAGCCAGATCGACCAGCAGAAGGCGCACTTCAGCATCATCGCCGGTTTCGTCACCGTCGTCCTCCTGCTCGCCTTCGCCGCCCAGTGGCGCGGGACAGTCGAGCGACGGCTGCCGAACAGCAATGCAGCGAGGATGGTCACCCAGGGGCTGACCGCCGCCGCGGGCGCACTCACGCTCGGTTATGGCTGGAAGGGCGCCCAGGCAATCTACCACGCCGAGGGCATGGACCACGGCACCTATGACGACATGGGGCTGTACATCTATTACATCCTGAACGACTTCGGGTCCTACATCGGCTGGTTCGGTGTGACCGTTGCCGCCGGGGCGATTGTCTGGATGAGCTTCCGGGAGCGCGTGATCCCGCTCTGGATCGGCATCTTCAGCTGCATCCCGGTGCTGGCCGTCCTCGGGTTCACCGGCCTCACCGGCCTGCCGGGCTTCCCGGGCGTCGTGTCGCCGATCTGGATGGCCGTCGCGTTCACCGGCCTTGCCCTGCATGGCACGTTCGCCCAGGGTGACGCCGAGGCGTAGACATCCCTCACCTGCTCACTGACGGAAGAGGAAGGACGACGCCATCCCGGGCACATGCCCGGGATGGCGTCGTTCCGGCCGATTCAGTTTCGTTCCCGCTCAAGGTCGTAACACGAACATCGCGTAGAGCGGATGCGGGAAGTCGATGTGCTCGACGGTGGAGAAGCCGGCATCCTCCGCGAGAGCCTTCACCCGGGACGGAGGCAGGCCCGCGGTCCCGATACCTTCGCCACCGATCGCCAATGCGGTCGTCATGCAGTAGAAAATGCTTGCGCCGTACAGGAATGTCCCGACCGGTCCGATGTTGTCCTCGAGCGTCTCTCCGGCGGCCGGTTCCAGCATCGCGTAGGCGCCGTCCGGCTTCAGCGCGTCATGGACGGCTTCCAGGAATTTGCCCGGCCGAGCCGAGTCATGCACGACGTCGAAAGACGTGATGAGGTCGAACCGTTCATCCAGTCCGTCGAGCACGTCCCGGATCCGGAACTCGAGCCGATCCGACACGCCGGCCTGCTGTGCGTTCTCCGTCGCCAGCCTGACCTGTGCCGGGAACGCGTCATACCCCACGAACGTTGACGCCGGATAAGCCGCGGCGAGCCTGACAAGCGCCATGCCGCCTCCGGCTCCAACATCAGCGACGCGAGCGCCCCGTTCCAGCTTCTCGACGGCTCCCGGAATTGACGGCACGATCGCAGGCGCCAACAGGTGGTTGAAGACGCCTTCCGATTGACGCTGCATCTCGCTCCACATCCGGTGATCGTAGTGGGATTGATGCACGCCGCCTCCGGACCGGAACGACGACTCTACCTCGTCGATCACGCCCATCATGTACGGCACGAGAGCGAGCGCGCCGCCCATGAACGCGACTCCGCCCTCATCTGCCAGGACCGGCACCCACTCATCCGGAAGAACGTACCGCTGATCGTCCGGGATGTATTCCAGGGATCCGGCCGCCACCATGCCATTCAACCACTCGCCGACATAGCGCCGGTCAAGACCGGTCAGCGATGCCAATTCATCATTGGTGACCGGACCCCGGCCGGCAAGGGCCTTGAACAGTCCCAATCGGTCACCGAGGACGGTGAGGAAGGTGCCGATCGTATGCGTGAAATCCGTAAAGACCTTGTTGCCAAACGCTTCCGTACCAGGTCGAGATTGCTGTGTTTGCGTGACCATGATCCGTCACCTTTCCATCTCGGCTAAAGCGCGACCGATCGCGCTTCGGCGAGCGTGATCCGCCCGACGTGCCATCGCGGCTCCTCACCCAGGATCTCGACAAGCTTTCGGTAGACCGAATGGATCGCAGGGTCGGTTGTTGACTCGCGATAGCTCGATTCCGAATCGAAGATCGTGAGGCTGGCCCATTCCTCGCCGGACTCGTCGGGCTGCAGGAGATACTCGGCGACAATGCCGTCCAGCCCTGCACAATGCGCCGCGCCCTCCTTCAGGTACACATCCCGGAAGGCCTGCTCTTTGCCCGCCGGAACCCGGAACGTCGATGCTGTACCGTACATCGCGCATCTCGCTTTCTTTACTGACCCGATCCGTTGACCGGACCAACAGCGACGAAAACCGGAAACCCGCTTCGGGCTTCCGGATTCCAGTTTGTTCCCGCAACGGGCACCGGCATATCGTGGAGATCACGGAGAATCGGCAAGTATCGGTACGGAGATCGATGCTGGGGATGCCTACGGGCGCGGACGATCTTGCTCGACCGTCCAGGCGGCGATCTGCGTTCGCGCGGTGAAGCCAAGCTTGCGCAAGATGGCCGACACATGCGACTCGACCGTCCGCTCGGCGATGAAGAGCTGATCCGCGATCTCCCGGTTCGTCAGGCCAGTCGCCACCAGGCCCGCAACCTCTTCTTCCCGACGGGTCAGGCCCCCGCGGCCGGTCTGGCGCTTCTCGCGATATCCGGGAGGAAGCTGGCCCAGCGCCCAGGC
Source organism: Thermomicrobiales bacterium (assembly GCA_035305265.1). Taxonomy (GTDB): domain Bacteria; phylum Chloroflexota; class Chloroflexia; order Thermomicrobiales; family UBA6265; genus UBA6265. The sequence continues at coordinate 21,123 of DATGPC010000445.1, forward strand.
GAGGTACCGGGCCCGATCGTTGCCGGGCAGGAGCGTGTGTGCCATCTGCGTGACGAGATCGCTGGCGACGTCGCGCTCCTGGAAAGCATCATCACGTCGACCGAGCGCTTCGAGCACGCGGACCCGCCTGATTCGCAGGCACGCTTCCGTCGTTCGAGCGCCCTGCTCCATGGTTGTCGCCAACGCTGCATCCAGGAGGGCCAGCGCATCTTCCGGTTTGCCGGTTTGGAGGAGCGCCTCAGCCTTGATCAGCGCGAGCATCGACAATTCGCCCTCATGCGAGAGGTTCCTGGCCGTCGCGTAGAGCCGATCGACGATGACGGTCGCCTCGTCGACCTGGCCCTCCGCGAGGCGCAGCTCCGCCTGAGCCAACCAATGCAACCGATCACCCTGAGCCAGGTTCCGCATACCGTGGCCGGTCGGGCCAAGCAAGGCCGCAGCGTCGGCAAGACGCCCTTCCCGAACCCGCACCATTGCAAGACTGGCCGTCGTATTCACGATCCAGCTCTGGCCATGGATGGCATGCGCCAGATCGCGCGCGCCCTCCAGAAGGGACGCCGCTTCCTGGAGATTGCCGATCTCCAGAAAGAGATTCGCGAGCCCCCATGAGGAAAGCACCATCCATTCCTGATGATCGATCGAGGCTGCCAGCTCATGCGCCTTCCGCATCTCGGCGATGCCTTCGCCGAGATCTCCACTCACGAAAGTGGACGCCCCAAAGAGCGAGGATGCATACGATTCGCCGGCTGCCCAACTGGACTGGCGTGCCAATGTCGCCGCGCGAGCCGCATGCTCGCGCATGCCCCGAACCGTGCCGACGCCGACGTAGGCCACGATGTCGAAAAGGATGTTCGGTAGATCCGGCCCCATGCTGCTGGCTTCGCCGATCTGATCATCCAGCTCACGAAAAATGGGGATCGCCTCGCGATTGAGTCGCGCCGCTGAAACGAGGTCACCACCGATCGTATGCGCCATCGACGCCATACCCAGCGTCTGTGCTTCGCCGTGTCGATCACCCAGACGACGAAAGATCTCCAGCGCCTGAAGATGATGATCCAGCCCCGCGTCTGGCTCGTTGGCGTTCGCGAGCCAGTTCCCGATCCGGTTCAGGCTGTGCGCGAGGAGCTCGTCCTCCCCACTTGCACGTGAAATCACCAGGGCCCGTTCGAGGTGCGGCCGCGCCTCGGCATAGTTGCGACTGCACCACAGGAACCCCAGGTCCAGCGCCGCTGCCCACTCATCCCGGATCGAACCTGTCACCTTCCCGATACACTCAGCGCGCTCGAAGTCGACACGGGCCGCATCGAAATCGCCAATGGTATCCAGCGCCTTCGCCCGGCCATGGACCACCCGCCACGGCGGATCCACTCCCATTCGTGCGGCGGCGTCGAGCGCAATGTCGAATTGAGCGATCGCCGCCTGCGGAGCGCCCAGCGACAACGCTCGCGCTCCTGCGTTCATGGCGTACGAGAGCGCCTCTTCCCAGGACTCCGCCGCATATGCGTGACGGGCGATGTCGGAGGAACGCGCGCCACTGTCCGCGCCACGGTCCATGAGTGCCTTCATCGCCGTCTTGTGGAGCGCCCGTTGCTCCCGAAGCAGCATCCGATCCACGATTGCGTGCTGGATCAGCGCATGGCGAAACCGGAACTCATCCGCCGATTCTTCTACGAGGATCGAGGAGTCAACGAGCTCACGGAGCGCTCTCGTGAGAACCGCCTCGTCAACTCCCGACAATTCATCGAGAAGTCTTGCCTCGAAACGCTGACCGAGTACGGCGGCGATCTCGACCACCCGGCGGGCATCCGGTCCCAACCCGGTCATGTGCGCAACAACCGCCGCCTCGACAGACCGTGGGATAGCCAGGGCGTCCAGCGCTTTCCGCTCCCAGATGCCGCCCGTTCGATAGATATCGCCTGACGCCACGAGCGCCCCAACCACTTCCTCCATGAAGAACGGATTGCCGCTTGTGAGGTTGTGCAACGCTCGCACGAACGCCGCGCCAGGGGGTTGATCGAGGTCAAAGAGCGAGCGAATAAATGCCGCCGTTTCGGCGACCGTCAGCGCGTCCAGCGCAATCGCTGACAGCACGCCCGATCGGTGCATTCCGGCGATGACGTGCTCGATCGGGACGTGTGCGTCCTCTGGCCGGCAGGTCAGATGCAGCACCACCGGCATTCGCGCAATCCGCCGCGACAATGCATCGACGACCGCAAGACTGGCGTCGTCGATCCAGTGGAGATCCTCGATCACGATCAGGACGGGCCGATCATTCGCCAAACCGGAGACATGTTGCATCAACGTTCGCATGACCTGCTGGTGCCTGGCGCCGGGTCCTCGCGCGTCCGTGACGTCTGCCTGGACGCTTCGTTCCCACGCCGCCGGCTCGACCGTGTCGGTGCGATTTGGAATCTCATCCCTGCGGCGCTGCTCACTGTCGGTCAACAGGTCGCCGAGCACCGTGAACGGAACGAACCGCTCGGACTCAAAGCACCGGCCGACGAGAATCTCGTACCCGGAGGACCGAGCCTGCGAGATCATCTCGTCGGTCAACCGGGATTTCCCCATCCCGGCCTCGGCCTCGAGCAGGACCGTTCGCCCCGATCCCGACATTGCGAAATCGAGTATCTGTCCCAGCGCTGAGAGCTGTTTCTGCCGGCCTATGAAGACGGGGCAGACCATGCGCATATGCGTCGACATCCATCTACCCGGTGCGGTGATCTCATGATCGATCACGTCAGTGCGATGAAGCGGCTGTTCACCTCAGGGTAGCGAATACCGGACACATCCGCAGCCAGAGGGTCGCTTGCCTCCTTCCGGGCCAATCGCCATACTGGGATTGTCAACGACAACCCATACCGGCCTAGCGGCCTCGCGAGGAGAGCAGTGCGATGAGCGCGTCGACAGGCAAGGTCCTCGATCTCCGTCCGTTGTTCGGTATCACGGCAAAGGTCGTCACCCCGGCAGAAGAGACCGGCGGTTGCCACGTGGAGATGGAGGTCACCGCCGACCCGGGCAGCCGCACCAATATCCATTGCCATCCCGAGCAGACCGAGTCCTACAAGGTGCTGGAAGGCACGCTCGACGTCCTGCACAACGGAAGCTGGCACCGCGTCCCAGCCGGTGAATCGTTCCTCGTGCCGCACGGCAGCCGGCATGCGTTCCGGAACAGCAGCGACACGCCGGTCCGCTTCCTCAACACCCATCGTCCGGCGCTGCAGGTCCAGTCGCATCTGGAAGCGCTCGACCGTCTGGTCAGGAACGGCAAAATCCGCAGCATGAATGACCCGAAGTCGCTTCTCTACATGTGCGTGTCCGCATCAACGTACCAGCCAGACGTCTCGGTGAAGCCACCACAGCGCCTGGTCAGCACGATCGGGTGGCTCGGACGACGAATGGGCCTGCGCGTTCCCAACCCGGCGTGAGTCACGCATTAAAAAAACTCCGGGCGACTCTTCGCCCGGAGTTTTTTTGCTTCAGTCGTGCAACGACCGCTTACTCGTCGTCCGACGCATTGGACGTCGCTTCCTGGATGAGGTTCACGACGCCCTGGTCAGCGAGCGTCGTCGTATCGCCGATCGCCTGTCCGGATGCGATATCACGCAGCAGGCGGCGCATGATCTTGCCGGACCGTGTCTTCGGCAGGTCTGGCGTCAGCATCACGCGCTTCGGCTTGGCGATCGGGCTGATCCGCTTGGCGACGTGATCGATCAGCTCCTTGCCGAGCGCCGCCCGATCTTCGTCGGTCGCGCGGTTCTTCAGGATGACGAAGGCGAAGATCGCCTCGCCCGTCAGCGGATCCGGCTGGCCGACGACCGCTGCTTCGGCGACAAGATCGTGAGAGACGAGCGCGCTCTCGATCTCCATCGTGCTCAGGCGGTGGCCGGAAACGTTCATGACGTCGTCGGTGCGACCGAGCAGCCAGATGTACCCGTCATCGTCGCGCATCGCGGCGTCGCCGGCGAGGTACATGCCCTCGAACTTGCCCCAGTACGAGCTCTTGTAGCGCTCCGGGTCGTGGTAGACCGTCCGCAACATGGACGGCCACGGCTTCTTGATGACCAGGTACCCGGCCTTGCCGTTCGGGACGGATTCGCCATTGTCATCGACGATGTCGGCATCGATACCCGGCAGCGGCTTCGTCGCCGAGCCCGGCTTCGTCGTCGTCAGGCCCGGCAAGGGCGAGATCATGATCGAACCGGTCTCGGTCTGCCACCAGGTGTCGACCACCGGGCAGCGCTCACCACCGATGTGCGTGTGATACCAGATCCATGCCTCGGGGTTGATCGGCTCACCGACCGACCCGAGCAGCCGCAGCGAGCTGAGATCGTGCTTCGCGGCGTGCTGATGACCTTCCTTCATGTGGGCACGGATCGCCGTCGGCGCGCAATACAGGATCGAGACCTTGTAGCGCTCGACGATGTCCCACCATCGGTCCGGGGCCGGGTAGAACGGCGTGCCCTCGTACATCACGCTCGTGACGCCGTTGGTCAACGGTGCGTAGCAGATGTACGTGTGACCGGTGACCCAGCCGATATCGGCGGCACACCAGTAGATATCGTCGTCCTTGACGTCGAAGACGGCCTTGTGGGTGTAGGCGGAGCCGACCAGGTAGCCACCCGTCGTGTGGGCGATTCCCTTCGGCTTGCCCGTTGTGCCGGAGGTGTAGAGCAGGTACAGCAGGTCCTCACTGTCCATCTCGACCGGCTCGAACGTCTCCGGCTGATGATCGACAAGGTCGCTGTACCAGAAGTCGCGCCCCTCCTTCATCGGGACGTCCTGACCGGTCCGCTTGACGACAAGCACCTTCTCGACCGACGGCGCACCCTCGACCGCATCGTCGACCTGCGGCTTGAGAGCGGACGGCGCGCCACGGCGGTAGCCACCGTCGGCCGTGATGACGATCTCGGCCTCGGCATCGTTGATCCGGTCGCGCACGGCATCCGACGAGAACCCGCCGAAGACGACCGTGTGCGGCGCGCCGATTCGGGCGCAGGCGAGCATCGCGACCGCGAGCTCGGGGATCATCGGCATGTAGATGACGACGCGATCGCCCTTCACCACATCCAGCTCGGTCAGCGCGTTGGAGAGCTTGCAGACCTCTTTCAGGAGATCGGAGTAGGTAATGGTGCGCTGGTCGCCAGGCTCGCCTTCCCAGTGGAAGGCGACCTTGTCACCCTTGCCGGCTTCAACGTGCCGGTCCAGGCAGTTGTAGGAGACGTTGAGCTTGCCGCCGACGAACCACTTGGCGAACGGTGCATCGCTCCAGTCCAGCACCTGGTCCCATGTCTTGAACCATGTCAGGTTTTCGGCCTGTTCGGCCCAGAAGGCCTCCGGGTCAGCGGCCGCCCGCTCATAGATCGCCGGATCGTTGAAGTTGGCATTCTTTGCGAACGCTTCTGGTGGCGGGAACGTCCGGTCCTCATGCGACAGAACCTGGATTCCCTCCTGCGGCTCGGTCGACTTCAGCGTGGTGTCCTGTCCTGCCATGTTCTCGAGCTTCCCCTCTTTATCGCGTTACTGCGGGCTCGCGCGTGGCAAAACGCGCACGACCCCGCCAGATCGTTACCGGACCTCGCGCGTCCCTTGCGCCGTTGCAAGTGAACTCATCGCACTGGTGCATGCTGTGTACCGGAGACAATACACCCAAATCCCGATTCAGGCATCCCCAGAGCACGATTCGACCCGGCAATTTGGCTCAAAAACACGGCACATGGCCCTGTGATGTTCCATACTTACCGATGACGTGCCGGCTCCCGGGCCGGCCTCTTGCTGCGGATCCGGGGCGCGACGTGTCGTCCCCGAAGGAAAGAGGTTTGTCTCTGATGTCCAACGTCCACATGATCGTAGGCACCCTGACACTGGTGCTCTTCATCGTCAATCTCGGCATGTATGCCGTAAACATGTTCAAGGGAACCGCTGCCCCATATCACCGCCTCGTCTCGATCGGTGCCGCCACGCTGCTCCTGCTCCAGTACGCGCTCGGATTCATGCTGCTCGGCTCTGGTGAGGACATCCCGTGGACGCACTGGGTGATCGCGCTCACGACCATCATCCCGGTCGGCATCGAGCACATGTTCGCTTCGCCGGAAGCGAGCATCCGTCGCCGTGGAACGCTCGGCCTCTTCGCCACCGTCATCACCGTGATCCTCGTGCTCACTGCCTATGCGATCGGCGAGATGAACGCCTGATCCGCCAGCCAGCTGACGCCATCAGATATCCCTAGGAAGACAGGTCCATGCCCGGAACGCCCAGCCAATCCACGACAGCCTCGGTTGACGTCGCCATCATCGGCGGCGGAATCGCCGGCAGCTCACTGGCGATCACCCTTCGCAGGCAGGGAATGGATGTCGTGCTCGTCGAGCGCGAGCCGGCGTTCCGGGATCGCATCCGCGGTGAGGCGGTTCACCCGTGGGGTGTTCGGGAGATCATCGAGCTGGAACTCCGGCCCCTCCTCGATGAGGCAGGCGCGCTGGAACTTCCACTCTGGACCCGGTATCGCGACCGCATCCCCGGCGAGCCGGATGCGTGGACGTCGGATGTGCCCGATAGCCCGCCGGAGCTGAGCGTGAGCCACCCGCGGCTGCAAGACGTCCTCATTCGCGCGGCCGAGTCAGAAGGCGTGCGGGTCTTCCGTCCCGGCACTGCGACACCGTCGCGCGTGCCGGACGGATGGTCGCTCACCATCGAGTCCGGCGTCTCCACCAACCTTATCTTCGCCCGCCTGCTCATCGGCGCGGACGGCAAGAACTCGGT
>DATGPC010000446.1:0-3851 GCA_035305265.1 Thermomicrobiales bacterium
GTCCGTGCGGTCAACATCGTCCGCGAGGCGACCGGCATCAGCGAGGACGAGGCGCGGGCTGCACTGAAGCGAGCCGGCGACGTCAAAACCGCCATCGTCAGCACATTGCTCGACATCACGCCCGATGCCGCCCGCGAGCAGCTCGCGTCGGCGAACGGGCGTGTTCGCGACGCGATCCAGGGAGGAACCAGGTGAGTAGTCCGCTCTTCGCCGGCGTGGATGGCGGAGGAACCAAGACCGCGATTGTCGTTGTTGATGCCGAGGGCAACGAGGTCGCGAGGAATTCCACAACCACCTCCAATGCCGCTGTTATCGGCCATGACCGGGCCGCCGCGACGCTGCGCGATCTCATCGAGTCCACCGCTGCCAGCGCCGGCGCCACGCTCCCGTTCCAGGCTGTCTGGTGCGGCCTCTCCGGCTCAGACCGGCCCGAAGACCAGCGCCGCCTGCGTCCTCATATCGAAGACCTCGCGGTCGACCTGCAAATGACCAACGACGCCGAGCTGGCGATTGGCGGCTTGCCCGACCGCGTCGGAGTCGCCATGGTGTCCGGCACCGGATCGATCGCGTTCGGCTGCAACGCCGAAGGACAACGGGCTCGCGCCGGAGGATGGGGACACATCTTCAGCGATGAAGGCAGCGGCTACGACCTGGCCAGAAAGGCACTCAAGGCGTTCGCCGCCGAGACGGACGGCTTCGGCAAACCCACATCGCTGACCCCTCGCCTGATGGAATACTGGGAGATCACAGACCCCTTCTCCATTATCAATCGCGTGTACGACCCGGCGACAACCAAGGGCGATATCGCCGCCCTCTCCCGGCTCGTGGTGGAAGAAGCCGACAAGGGCGATGAAGTCGCCCGGGAGATCATCACGACATCCGCCACGGACCTGGCGCGCTTCGGGCGGGCGGTCGCGACGAGGCTCGGCCTTGGTCCGAAACTCGCCTTGGCCCTCGTCGGCGGAACACTGACCAACGTGGCGTCATTTCGCGAGCATGTTATCGATGACTTGTCGCGGGACTGGGACATCAGCAGCGTGGAGCTCGTGACGGACCCGGCCCTGACGGCCGCCCGCTCGCTCGCCCAGGCGTGGAAAGGTGCATTGGCATGAGCACACCGATCGCTCTTCGCGGGAAGCTCCTGATCGGCACCCACCTCGAGCCGGGGACCGTCGTCCTCGAGGACGGGAAGATCGCCGAAATGCACAGGGGCGTCTCTCCAGATGGTGACCTGCCAGGGACGGTTATCGATGCGGACATCATCTCTCCCGGACTGATCGACCTGCAGGTCAACGGCGGCTGGGGCCGCGAAGCGACCGCAGATCCGCGAGACATCGACCATATCTCGCGCAGCATGCTATCGACCGGCGCCACAGCCTGGCTCCCCACCATCGTCACCTCCGCGGCGGAGGCCTACCCGCCCCTGTTCGAATCCTGGCCGGGTCACGATCCCTCCGCCGGCTCGATGCCGCTGGGGTATCACCTCGAAGGCCCGTTCCTCGCGCCAGAGAAGAAGGGCGCGCATCGGCTGGAGTACATCGAGGCGGCCGACGAGGCACTCTTCACCTCCTGGCTTGGACAGGAATCCATCGCGTTGGTCACCCTCGCGCCAGAGCGTGACGGGGCAACCGAGCGGATCCGTCGTCTCGTCGACGCCGGGGTGCTGGTTAGCCTGGGACACACGAACGCGACCTATGAGGAATTCGTCGCCGGGATCGACGCCGGCGCTCGCAAGGCGACGCATCTCTTCAATGCCATGACGTCGATCCATCACCGCGCGCCGGGGGCGATGGTCGCGACACTCGTCGACGATCGTGTCACGGCGGGGCTGATCCCGGACGGCGTCCACTCGCACCCGGCAACCGTTCGGCTGGCGCTGAAGACCAAGGGCGTCGACAACATCGTCATCGTCTCCGACATGATGTCGGCATGCGGGCTCGGACCAGGCACCTACCCCCTAGGGACGATGGAGGTCACCGTGACCGAGGACTCGGCACGACTCGCGGACGGCACGCTCGCCGGGAGCATCCTGACGATGGACCAGGCACTGCGGAACCTGGTGAGCTGGTCCGATGCGACACCGGGCGAGGCGCTCCACATGATGACGGCTGTCCCGGCACGGTTGATCGGCGACACCAGTCGCGGGCGGCTGGTCACGGGCGCCCGTGCCGACATCACCGCATGGTCAGCCGACCTGCAGCCAACGCATACGATCGTCGGCGGCCGCATGATGTGGCAAGCACGTCATGCCCCGGTGGAATAGCCGCCCGATTTGCTAGAATTCCGCGGAGTAACCTGCCCGGGCGCGCCGGGCCGCATCCCGCACGTATGGAGAACGCATGAGCCTTTCACGAGAAGACGTGGTCCACGTCGCGTCACTCGCCCGTCTGGGCATGACCGACGATGAGATCGACATGATGCAGGATCAGCTCTCATCGATCCTCGGCCATATCGAGGAGCTGAACGAGCTCGACACCGAGGCCATCCCGCCGACCGCACAGGTCCTCGAGTTGAAGAACGTCCTGCGAGAGGACGAGGTCCGGGATTCGCTGCCGCAAGAGACCGTCATGCGCTTGACGCCCGCCGCCCACGATGGGTTCATCGCCGTATCCGAGGTCCTCGGTGGTGGCGAGGACGGGCCGACCGCATGAGCCTGCCAAACGACCTGACACTCCTCACCGCCGCCGAAGCCCGGGAGGCGCTGGACAACCGGGAGATTTCCTCGGCCGAGCTGACGCAGGCGTACTTCGACCGCATCCGCGATGTCGAGCCGAAGATTCACGCGTACCTGCACCTGATGCAGGACGTCGCGATGACGCAGGCGGCTGAAGCGGACCGCCGTATCGAGCAGGGCGATATCCAGGCAATGACCGGTATCCCGATCGGGCTCAAGGACATCCTCTGCACGACCGACGCGCCGACGACCGCGGCGTCGAAGATGCTGGACGGGTACGTGTCCCCGTACGACGCGACCGTCGTTTCGCGGCTTCGCGAGCAGGGCGCGGTCTTCATCGGCAAGACGAACACCGACGAGTTCGCGATGGGCTCCTCCACAGAGAATTCGGCGTTCGGCCCGACAAACAACCCGTGGGACACGAACCGCGTTCCCGGTGGATCTTCCGGAGGCTCCGCTGCGGCCATCGCCGCGCGCGAAGCGTCCATCTCTCTTGGCTCCGATACCGGTGGGTCGATCCGCCAACCTGCAGGATTCTCCGGCATCGTCGGGCTCAAGCCGACCTATGGCCGGGTGTCGCGCTACGGCCTGCTTCCCTTCGCGAGCAGCCTCGACCAGATCGGCCCCTTCACACGGACGGTGGAGGATGCCGCGCTGATGCTCGGCGCGATTGCCGGCAAGGACCCGATGGACTCCACGTCGGTCCCCACGCCAGTGCCGGACTACACCGCCGCCTTCCCGGAAGACCTCAAGGGCGTCCGGATAGGTGTCGCGCCGGAGTACTCCGTCGAGGGGATGGAGCCCGGCGTTGACGCCGCCGTCAAGGACGCGGTTGCGAAGCTCCAGGAGCTGGGAGCGGAGATCGTCGAGGTCTCGCTGCCGCATACGAAGTACGCGCTGGCGACGTATTACATCACGGCCCCGGCCGAAGCCAGCGCCAACCTTGCCCGCTATGACGGTGTCCGCTACGGAAACCGGATCGAGGGCGAGGACCTGATGGACATGTACATGAAGACCCGAGGCGCCGGATTCGGGCCCGAGGTCAAGCGCCGGATCATGTTGGGGACCTACGCGCTCTCGAGCGGGTATTACGATGTCTACTACGTGAAGGCGCAAAAGGTCCGCACGCTGATCAAGCTGGATTTCGATACGGCATTCGAGTCGTGTGACGCGATCG
>DATGPC010000447.1:0-2403 GCA_035305265.1 Thermomicrobiales bacterium
ATGCTCTTGTAGAGCGCCTGCCGGAACTCCTTCTTGCTGCCGAACTCGTCCCGCGTGTCAACCACAACGAAGAAGCAGTTGGACAGCGGGAAGGTGATCAGCTGCGAGCTCAGCTCCGGATCGGCGAGGACGCGGTCGAGGTCCGGACCTTCCGGCGCCGCGTAATCCAGCTCGTCGTTCTCGAAGGCGATATACGCCTGCGTCGACGGATCCTCGAAGAGGCGAATCTCGCCACGCGTGACCGTCGGCTTCTCGCCGTAGTAGTTCTCGTTGATCTCGAGGATGATGCTCTGGTCGTGGTTCCACTCGACCATCTTGTACGGGCCGCTGGAAACGATGTTCTCCGCCTCGACCCATTGGTCGCCGGCCGACTCGATGACGTGCAGCGGGACCGGGTTGAAGGTCCAGGTCGTCGCGAGAAGGGGGAAGTACGGCGTGGAGGCTTCCAGCTGTACGCGAAGGGTGAAATCGTCCACCGCCTCGACGCCGAGATCCTCCAGGTCCATCTCGCCGTTCACGATCGCCTCGGCGTTCAGGATCGGGTACATCGCCGGCAGGTACTCGCTGAGGGTGTTCGGGTCCAGCACGCGCCGCCAGCTGTTGACGAAATCGTGCGCATTGATCGGCGTGCCGTCCGACCACATGGCGTCCTGCCGGATCGTGAAGGTGAACTCGGTCGCGTCCTCGTTCTCCTCCCACGACTCGGCCAGCCGCGGGACCACCTCACCGGTGCGCTGGTCGACGCCGGTCAACCCTTCGAAGATGTTAAAGAACACCACCAGCTCATCGGCGCCGAAGCTCACGCCCGGGTCCATCGTCGTTGGTTCGCGCGACGGGATGCGCATGACCTGCTCATCCGCCAGCGGCCCGTCGTAGAGCTCGGCCACCGGGCTCGCGTCCGGCGTCTGCCCCATCACGATACGAGGCATCGACATGGCCAGCGCGGCCGCCCCGCCCGTCGCCAGAATGCCCTTCATCAGGGATCGCCGGTCGATCTGGCGCTCGGCATACGCATTGAAGAGTCTATCGACTTCGGCCATCATCCGGGGGTTTGTTTCCACGTTCTCCATCCCTTTCACCATGTGACAAGATACGGCGACGCGATCAGCGGCTCGCGACCAACGGTCACGTGCCCTGTCGTGAGGACCCCTTGTCCGGCGATGCAACGCATCGTGGACCTCGTACCGGGACACTCGTCCCGACCCAACTGTCGGTTGTTCGGCCACATTGCCGTGTAAAGATGACGGCACTGTACCAACGCCATATCGCGGTGTCAACGAAATCCGGCACGTATGCATGACGATAAAGAAAACCCCGGTCGCCATAATGGCGACCGGGGCGACATCACACTCGGTTGGCAGCGACCTCTGCTCCCGCAGCCCTAGACCGTTCCGCGCGATCCCGCCTGGTCCCGCTCGGCGTCCTCTTCATTTCCCGTCTTGCGAAGCGAGAAGGCCGCCGCCACGGCGATCGCCAACACGATCATCAACAACGACGTTTCAGTGGAGATCTCCGGGATCGCGTTCACGTGCTCGCCGCCATTGATGAAGGGCAGGCTGTTCTCATGCAACGCGTGGATGATCAGCTTCGCGCCGATCAGCCCGAGGATGAACGCCAGTCCGTACGACAGGTAGACGAGCCGCTCCAGCAGCCCACCCAGCAGGAAATACAGATGCACCATCCCCATCAACGCCCATGCATTGGCGATGAAGACGATGTACGCCTGGTCAGTCAGCCCGAAGATCGCCGGGATCGAGTCGAATGCGAACAGCAGGTCCGTCGAGCCGATCGCCAGCATCACGATCGCCATCGGGGTCAGCATGAAGCGCCCCTGCCGCCTCAACCAGACCCGGCTGCCCTCATACGACGGCGTCACCGGCACGATCCGGCGCACTCCCCGAATGAACGCGTTCTCCTGATACTCCTCGTCCTCGTTCCCGGTACCCGCACTCGCCAGCTTCCAGCCGGTCACCAGCAGGAAGATGCCGAAAATGAAGAACACCCAGCTGAATCGATCGATAATCGCCGCGCCAAGCCCGATAAACACGGCCCTCAGCACGATCGCGACGCCAACGCCGACCAACATCACCTCTTGCTGGTACCGTCGCGGCACCGAAAACGCCGTCATGATCAGGATGAAGACAAAGAGGTTGTCGATCGAGAGCGCCCGCTCGGTCACGTACCCGGCGACATACTCCACCGCGCGGTCCTGTCCCCAAAGGCAATACACGACCAGGCCGAAAAGCAGCGCCGCTACGATGTAAATAACCGACCAAATGGCCGACGACCGGATTCCGGGCACATGTGGGTTCCGCAACGCGGTGGCGACCTCCCAGGCGAGAATGCCCGCGAACATCAGGAACGTGAGGACCCAAACCATCAACGACACATGCATCGATCAAA
>DATGPC010000448.1:0-9576 GCA_035305265.1 Thermomicrobiales bacterium
GAAGATGCCGCCCGGACCGGCGACTGGACCGCGTTCGGGGAGCTGATGAACGCCTCAGGAGAGAGTTCCGCGACAGACTACGAGATCAGCCACCCGATCGTGGAGGAGCTCGTCGCCCTGCTCCGGTCGCAGGACGGCGTAGCTGGCGCCAGGATGATGGGCGGCGGCGAAGGCGGCCCAGCACTCGTCTTGCTACAAAAGGACGCTGTAGAGCCCGTCAGGGACGCCCTGCAGGCATCGTTCTACGCGGGTCACCCTGTGAAGAGCGCGGAGCCGTTCCAGGTCTGCTCCTTCGGCCCCGGCGCCCGCCGCGAACCAGCCTGAAGTACACGGGAAACCCCGGCTCCATGTTGGCCGGGGTTTCGCATTAATATCCCGCTTCCAGGTCCACCACGTTCAGGAGTTCCTCTCCCGCCCGGTAGCGCCGGAGATTCTCTCGCAGAACCTCGGCTCCTCGCGCGCTAAACAGCGGCGAGTTGCCGGACGTGTGCCCGGTGATGATGACGTTCGGCGCATCCCACAGCGGATGATCCTCGGGCAATGGCTCCGGGTCGGTCACGTCGAGACCCGCCCCCGCCAGGTGACCGCTTCGCAGCGCCTCGATAAGCGCGTCCTGGTCCACCGTGCGCCCGCGCCCGACGTTGTGGAAATACGAGCCCGGCTTCATCGCCTGGATAAACGCGCGATCCACGATCCGCTCGGTCGCTGGCGTCAGCGGAAGGCTGCTCACGACGTGGTCCACCTCGGGAAGGACCGGTGCCACCTCGTCGATGCGCACGACATCGTCGAATCCGTCGATCGCTCCGCCGTTCCGTCGCGCGCCAATAACCCGGCACCCGAACGGCCGCAGCCGCTCGGCAATCGCTTTCCCGATCGCGCCGGTTCCCAGCAGCAGGACCGTCTGGCCCGTCAGCTCGAAGAACGTTGGCCGGGTCTCCCATCCGCGCCAGGAATGACGTTCCTGCTCACGGTAGAAGAGCGGGAACGCCCGCGCGAAGGACAGCATGAACGCGATCGCATGCTCCGCCATGGCCGGGGCACTGATACCGCTACTGTTCGTCAGGATGGTCCCCTGCTCCCGCATCATCGGCGTGACGACGCTTTCCACGCCGGCCCAGGGAACGTGGTGCCAGACAAGCCCGGGCGCCGTCGATCGCACCTCGTCGCTGTACCCCGCCCCGATCGTCATCTGGGCGTCGACGATCTCGCGCCGGAGATCGTCCTCGGTCGCCGCGACGACCACTGCGGCCCCGCCCGACTCCTCCTTCGCGGCGTTGACGAGCAGTTCGTCGGCATCATACGTGAACACGATTTTGCGGATGGTGGATCGTTCTGGCATCGGCCCGTTTCCCTCCTGTCGACAGGAACGGCGCCATGCTCGCATGACGCCGTTCCCTGACTTGCTCTATTGAATGCTGGACTAGAACTGCGCGTCGAACAAGGCGAACCGCAGGAAATACAGCAGGAACAGGATGCCCACCGCCCACATCGCGATGTTGACCTCCCGGGCCTTGCCGCGCGCCACCTTGATCATCACCCAGCTCACGAAGCCGGCGCCGATGCCGTAGGTGATATTCATCGTCATCGGCATCACGAGGAGCGTCAGCCCGATCGGGAAGGCGTCCTCCATGTTGTTCCAATCGATGACGTGCCGGCCGTGCTCGTCGTCCGAGAGCGCGCCGAGCATCAGCAGACCGACCACGATCAACGCCGGTGCCGTCGCCACGCCCGGGATCGCCTCGACCAACGACACGAACGGGATCATCAGCAGGAACAGCAGGCCGGTCACGACGACGACCAGGCCCGAGCGGCCGCCAGCGGCCACGCCGGCCGTCGACTCGACGTACGCCGTCGCCGACGATGAGCTCACGAGACCACCGCCGACCGCGCCGAGCGAGTCGATCAGGAGCGGCTTCTCGGCGTCCGGAAGCTCGCCATTCTCGTCGAGGTACCCCGCCTGGGAGCCGACACCGATGAGCGTGCCCATCGTGTCGAAAAAGTCCGTCAGCATCAGGCTGATCACGACGAGGATCGCCGTGAGGATGCCCAGTTCCGTGAAGTACCCGAACGAAACGTCACCGATCAGCGAGAAATCCGGACCGCTGAACGGCTCGTCCGGCATCTTGGCGACATCGCCGGGAACGATGAAGGCCACTACCGTCGACGCGATGATGCCCCAGAAAATCGCGGCCTTGACGTTCATCGCCATCAGGACGATCGTCACGACGAACCCGACAACCGCGACAAAGATCGGCCACGTATTGAGATGCGACATGTCGATCCGGCCGAACGGATCACCCTCGGGCGTGCCGAAGAACGTGATCAGTCCCGCGTTCTTGAGGCCGAGGAAGAGGATGAACGCGCCGATACCGACGCTGATGGCCTTCTTCAGGACCATCGGCACCATCTCGAGCACGTACTTGCGGACGCCCGTGACCACCAGCAAGGTGATGATCAGGCCCTCCGTGACCACGACGCCCATCGCCTCGGGGAACGTCAACCCCATGCTGCCGACCAGCGTGTAGGCGACGACCGCGTTGATGCCCAACCCCGGCGCGATCGCAACAGCGCGGTTGGTATACAGACCCATCGCAATCGACATGATGCCGGCGATGAGACAGGTCACCGTCGCCACCTGCGTCACGTCGAGACCGCTACCGCCCATGTTGAGCGTCGCCGGGTTCACGGCGATGATATACGACATCACCATGAACGTTGTCAGGCCGGCGATGATCTCTGTCTGGACATTCGTCCCTAATCTTGACAGCTTGAATTGCCGCTCAAGCCAGCCGCTTGCTGCGTTCGCAGACATCCTTACCCCCAACTCCCCTGGAGAAAACATGCGAAAGAACACGCCTGTGGTGTTGACGCGTCCTTAACCAGACTCATTCTCATTCCTCGGGGGGAAGTTGGCAAGGAAAAACCGGAACAATGCATACCGATAACCCGGGCGGCGGTTAAAGTCTCCACCCGGGTTCAGCGCGCTCACCTGATTTTCCTGGATCAGCCGCCGATTTGGGACATGCCCCGGACGGTGTGGACTTCGCGTTCCCACGCCTCGTGGCCCCACGGCTTCCGCCAGATGCCGCCGAGCATGGTGTTGGCGATTTCCTTGTCCGTCGCGCCGGCGCGCATCATGTCGCGCAGGTTAACCTCGTCACCGTGCATCAGGCAGAGGCGCAGGTTGCCGTCAGCGGTGAGGCGGATTCGGTTGCACGTCTCGCAGAACGGCTCGGACATCGGCGAGATGAACCCGATCGTCCCCTTCGCGCCGGGGATGCGCCAGATCCGGGCCGGGTCGGCCGGCGGCGCCGGTAGCTCCTCCAGCGGGCCGAAGTGCTTCTCCAGCTCCGCCCGCGTCTCGGCGGACGTCACCAGCCCCTCCTCGTACACCATGCCGACGCCTTCCATCGGCATGATCTCGAGGAAGCGCACCTGCCACGGCCGGTCGATCGTCAGCTGGGCCATCTTGTGCACATCGTGCTCGTTGTGGCCGCGCAGCACGACGCTGTTCAGCTTGATCGGCCCGAGCCCGACCCGATCGGCTTCTTCGATGCCGTCCCAAACCATGTCGAAGCGGCCGCCGCGCGTCATGAACCGGAACTTCACCGGATCGAGCGTGTCGATGGACACGTTGATCCGATCGAGTCCCGCCTCCTTGTACTCCTTTGCCTTCCGGCTCAGCAGCAAGGCGTTCGTCGTCATCGAGAGCTCCTCGATGCCCGGGAACGACTTGAACGCGCGGATCAGCTCCGTGAGATGCGGCCGGATCGTCGGCTCGCCGCCCGTCAGACGGAGCTTCGTCACCCCGATCTGGGAGAAGATCCCGACCAGCCGGATCAGCTCGTCGTCCGTCAGCATCTCCTCGCGCGGCTGGAACTGCATCCCCATTGCGGGCATGCAGTACATGCAGCGGAAGTTGCAGCGGTCCGTCAGCGAGATCCGCAAATAATTCATGGTCCGGCCAAACGAGTCCTTGGGACCGCGGATGGCTGAGGGATCTGGATAGAAGCTAAGCGGGCTGACGGTTGCCATGAGGGGAATTGCTCCGGACGGCGACGGAATGCTGTCGAACGAATGATCGATTCCCCACAGCCTATCCCCCAACAGTCGTGGCGTCAAACCACTATGTCAAGAGATTGCCGTACCGCGCTCGTCGAGCCACGGGATGAGATAGTCATAGTCCTCGATACACATCAGCACCACCACATCGCCCGGTCGCGCTCGCTCGAACGCCATCAGGCTGGCCGATCGCTCGGACTCCGCCTCGTCGACCGGGATGTCCCGGCCTGCCTCGGCGACGCCACTCCGCATCAACGCGGGCATGTCGCCCATCTCCCGCCCACGAAGGTATTTCTGCGAGTCCTTCAGCACCAGCCGGTCCGCATGCAGGGCGGCATGCTTCGCCAGTCCCCGGAACACGCTGTCTTCCCGATCGCCCGCCGTGCCGATCACCGCCGTGAGCTCGCCACCCTCGCCGAGGAAGCTCTTGCCGAACGAGATAAGTTGCTCCAGACCCGCCACATTGTGGGCAAAATCGAGCACGATCGTCGCCCCGTTCAGGTCATAGACGTTGAGCCGCCCCTTGTTGTGGCTCGACGTGTTCCGGAACTCGGCCAGCCCTTCCCGGACCTGCTCCGGTGAAAGCCCGATACCCAGCAGCGCCCCGGCAGCGCACAGGGCGTTCTCGACCATATGCGGCGCGCGCCCGGAAAACGTCATCGGCACATCGTTGAGTGAGGTCAGGACCTCCTGCTCACCATCATGGGACCAGATCACCCGCAACGCGTCGTCCACTGTCAACGCCCACCCGCCTTCGGCGATATGTCGCTCGATGTCGGCGGTCGGCGGTCGCCTCGTGACGAGGAGCGGTCTCGCCGGCGTCACCTCCCGCATGCCGAACACACGCGGATCGTCCGCGTTCAACACCGCGAACCCGTCCGGCCAGGTGTATTTCGGGACCAGCGCCTTCACCTCGGTCAGTTTCTCGATTGAGTAGATGCCATGCAACCCGAGATGATCCTCGCTCACGTTGGTGACGACGCTGACGTCGGCCGATTCGAACGCCATCCCGCGCAGCAGCATCCCGCCCCGGGCAGTCTCCAGCACGGCGACATCGACACCAGGTTCCTCGAACACACGGTGCGCACCGGAAGGCCCGGAATAATCCCCGGAGATCACCTGTTCGCCGTTGATATAGACGCCCGACGACGACGTCAGGCCAACGCTCTTTCCGGCATGGCGCAGCACAGACGCGATGACGCGCGAGGTCGTTGTCTTGCCGTTGGTCCCGGTCACCGCGATGACCGGAACGGTCCGGGAGGCCGTTGGCACCATCTCCGGCGCATCGTCCGCTTCCGGCTCGCTTTCGAGGATCGCGCGGAGCTCGTCGACGCCTGCCTCGATATCGCTCCGATTGCCCGCCAGCAGATCGAGCGCGAGCTTGCCCAGCGCCTCCGCGAACCGGCGATGGGTCCATGAGAACGCGACGGTGTAATGCCCCTCCGCCTCCATCGTTCGCGTGGCGGTCTTGGGCGCATCCAGTCCGCACCGCTTGTGCAGATCGACCACAAGCGCGCGGATGTGCTCCATCATGTCGTCGGGCGACACCTGGATCCGCGATCCCTGCTCATCGACGATGACAGGATCGCCTGCCGTCTCGACTTCCAACTTGATCGCGGGCATCTCGAGGAACAGGTTCGGCCCGTCCAGGTCCCGGATCTCGACGATGTTCATTCCCACCCCTCGCACGTTCCCGAGACCGGATCATCGCTCGATGCGCGACCCGGGCAGAAATTGCTAGATCGCCATCTGCAATAACACGACCAGCGCATTGTAGGTCGCATGCGTGATGATCGCCGCCACCGTGCCGTAGCGATTCCGGATGTATCCGAGCAGGATGCCCATCAACGCCAACCCGAGCATCACCCATGTCAGCTCGTATTGCGTATGCAACAGCACCCAGAGCAGCGTCGTCAGGAAGATGCCGAAGCGAGGCTGGAGCGCCCCCCGGAAGAGCACTTCCTCGCCGATACCGGCGGAAAGCCCGAGGAGCAACGCACCGAGCGGGTTCTGGACCCCGGCGGTGAGGTTGTCGATGTTCTCCCCAAGCCGGTCAACCACCTCAGGCTGCAGTACCCCGGTCAGGACAGAGCCGATCATCGAAAGGATGAACGCAGGGATGACGGCGACCAGGCCGACGATCACTTCCTGCTGCGTTGGCTTCCACAGGCCCAGCCGTGCGGTCGCCTCCTCGCCGTTCCGGTAATTCCGGTACCCGACGGCAATATAGGCGAGCGCGAGGAATGCCATCAGGTTGATGATGAGCGAAGGCACGATATCGGACGCCTCGGTCGCCTGGATCTCGACCGGCTCGTCGCTCAGTACCAGCGAGAAGAACAGGAAGGCGGAGACGGAGAGCAGGATCGCCAACCCCGAATAGTCGATCGGCGAATCCGGGTCGATCGGCGTCACCCGGGCCAGGAGCTGCCGAAGTGGTTTCAGGAGCGGCAGGCTGAAGCCAAGACCCAGCCCGATGGCGAACCAGCCACCTTCCGTCCCGTTGACGACCAGCGCGAGGCCGGCGACGAACAGGAGGATGCCCGGCATGCCGAAGAGCAGGTACAGGCCCATGATCGCGGCCTTGTCGCCCTTGTTGGCACGCATGGCCCAGTTCACGAGCCCGAACGCCGCCGAAACGACCAGCAGCAGGCCAAACAATGAAAATGTGAGTTCACTCATGGAAGGTTCAGGCGCCCCTGGATGATGCCGGCCGTGGAAACAGGGCCAGCGCGCGACCGTCTCTCTGTCGCGGAAGTATACCGGGCCGCAGTGCTAGACTTTCGTGACGTCATGCATCGTCACGCCGCGCCGCGTCAGGCGCATCATCGTGGGTCATTTCCGGGAGTTTGTCGTGAGCGACGGCACATCGCAACGCAAGAGTTCAACCCGCCAGCGCCGGGGCGGCCTCGGGCGTGGCCTCGAGTCGCTGATCCCGACCTCGCCATCAGCTCCGTCCCCGACCGCAGAGGCGGAACAGGGGGAGTCTGGCCGGCCGCTTGACGTCGACCTGGATGCGATAACGCCGAACCCGTGGCAGCCCCGCGCGACCATGGACGAGCATCAGCTCCACGAGCTGGCCCAGTCGATCCGCACTCATGGCGTGATGCAGCCCCTCGTCGTCACCCAGGCGGACGAAGCAGGCAAGTACACGCTGATTGCCGGTGAACGACGTTGGCGCGCCTCCCGCCTCGCGGGCAAGGAAACCGTCCCGGTCGTCATCAAGGACGTCACGCCCCAGGCGATGCTCGAGCTGGCGATCGTCGAGAACGTCGTCCGTGCCGATCTCAGCCCGCTGGAAGAAGCGCTCGCCTACAAGCAGTTGATCGAGGACTTCGGGCTCACCCAGGCAGACGTTGCCGAGCGGGTCGGACGCTCCCGCGTCAGCATCACCAACACCTTGCGACTGCTCAACACGCCTGAACGCGTCCAGCGCGAGTTGGCCGAAGGGCGCATCACCGAGGGACATGCAAGAGCGCTGCTTGGCCTCTCATCGACCGCGGACCAACTCGCCGTGCTCGATATCGTCCTTGAGAAAGGCCTCAGCGTCCGCCAGACCGAGGACCTCGTCCGCCGATGGCTTGCCGGTGCGCCCGCGCGCAAGGAGCGGGAGCCACAGCCCGCCGATCCGGAGCACGTTCGCATCGAATCCCGTCTCCGTGACGCCCTCGGCACCAAGGTCGCGCTCCGCCAGGACGCAAACGCTTCCCGTGGGACCATCACCATCGAGTACTACTCCGACGAGCAGCTGCAGGCGCTCTACGACCGCCTCGTCGGCGAGGATCTCTGGTAGGTCTCGCTGACCCATCCGTACCGCCGGAGTCCGGCGGAATGGCAACGTCACATTGTCTCCGGCGCGGTTTTCTGGCGCCCCACAAAGCCGTCCGTATCGCCGCACCTCGCTGCGAACGGTGTGCGGCGCCCGACGCCAGAGTCGAGCTCCGGCGGTACGGAGAGCGCGAGAGGCGCCCTACAACTTCCTCACCACATACACCGCTGATCGTGCGATCGCCCGGTGCTCCCCTTCCCGCTCGCCTTCCGGTGTGTCCTCGCCGATGACTTCCCACCCCTCTTCCGCCAGCTCGATACCGATCGTCTCCTGCACCAGCTGGTCCGCCAGCCACGCCGAATCCTCCGATGGCAACGCCGGGGTGACCGGTTCGTCACGAACCGTCCGTAGCTCGCGGCCCGTATCGAGCACCACAGTGAGCCAACGCCCCGTTTCCGACGTCCTGGAGACGAACCCATAGACGCGTCCGAACTGCATTGCTCCTCCTCCCGGACGATCCAATGTCCTCGCCTGCCTCGTATACTCTCATGCATCCGGACCAATCGGTACCGGAAACATGTACGACGACACCCATGCCACGAGGAGACGACGCACCATGGCAACCCGCGATGAACTGACCCGCAGGCTCGGCGAGATCCAGTCTCGCCTAGATTCGCTCCGGGGGCGTCTTTGACCTCGCTAACGACGAGCGAGAGATAGAAGACCTCGAGCGCCGCAGCGCAGCGCCCGAATACTGGGATGACCCCGATACCGCGCAGAAGGAGATGCGACGCCTCGGCGAGTTGAAGGCGCGCGTCGAGGAGTTCAACTCCGCCGCCGCCAGCGCCCGCGACATGCTGGAGATGCTCGAGCTCGCGGACGATGAGCCCGAGCTGGTCGACGAGATCGCGCAGGAGCGAGACCGGCTCCTGGAGAAGGTTGATGCGCTCGAGCTGCAGTCCGCGCTCAACGGTCCGCACGACCGGTCAGACGCCATCCTCGTGATCCACTCCGGTGAAGGCGGCGTGGATGCGCAGGATTTTGCGTCGATGCTTGCACGCATGTACCTGCGCTGGGGCGAGAAGCGCGGTCTCAAGGCCGAGCTGCTCGACACCACCGAGGGCGAGGAAGCCGGCATCAAGAACGCCACGATCGAGTTCCAGGGGCCGAACGCCTACGGTCTGCTCAAGGGCGAGGCAGGAGCGCACCGGCTCGTCCGGCTCTCTCCATTCGACTCGGCCCATCGCCGCCATACGGCGTTCGCGCTCGTCGAGGTCCTGCCCCAGATCGAAAGCGACCAGGAGATCGACCTCAAGCCGGAAGACGTCCGCGTCGATACCTATCGCTCATCCGGCGCCGGTGGGCAACACGTGAACAAGACAGACTCGGCAGTTCGACTGACGCACTTGCCGACCGGTATCGTCGTGACGTGCCAGAACGAGCGCAGCCAGATCCAGAACCGCGAATCCGCGTTCAAGATCCTCCGATCCCGCCTGCTGGAGGTGAAGCTGGAGCAGGAAGCGGCCGAGCGCAACGAGTTGAAGGGCGACGCGATTGCCGCCGGGTTCGGCAGCCGCATCCGCTCCTATGTGCTGCACCCCTACACGCAGGTGACCGACCATCGCACCGACGTCACCGTCGGTGACGCGCAGTCGGTGCTCAACGGTGGCATTGACCCGTTCGTCGATGGCTACCTGCAGCACCTCATCACGCCCGAGGAAAGCGTGGCATGACGCAGGTGCGCCCGA
>DATGPC010000449.1:0-2849 GCA_035305265.1 Thermomicrobiales bacterium
TGCATTTCGACACGTCGATGAGCTTGGCAACCGGCTCGAGCTTGCGTTCAGGCTCCGGCACCTTCGACGCGGACCGCCGGATGTAGTCCTGCGGTCCCATCGTCTGCTGGGTGTCGGGAGCGACGGGCGGATTGACGTTGATGGTCATGGCTCAATCCTCCCTTACGCTGTCGCCGGTCCGTCGGACCGCTCGATGTTGACAAGGAATGCCTTGAACTCCGGGGTCTCGATGTTCGCGTCGCCCACGAACGGGGTCAGCGTGTTCGGGCCCCAGCCGTTCTTGGCCGCGCCTGTGAACCCCCAGTGCAGCGGAATGCCGACTATGTGCACCGGCTTCCCGTCGCAAACGAGAGGCTGGATGCGCTTGGTGACGACCGCCTTGGCGTGGACGGAACCACGCTTGTTCCAGACCCGGCACCAGCCGCCCTTCTCGATGCCCTTCTCCGCCGCGAGCTCTTCCGAGATCTCGACGAAGAATTCCGGCTGGAGAACGGCGTTCACCCAGACGTGCTTCGTCCAGTAGTGGAAGTGCTCAGTGAGACGGTAGGAGGTCGCCGCGTACGGGAACTCCGCCGCATCGCCGAACTCCTCGCGGTCGCTGGCAAAGACGCGGGCAACCGGGTTGCCGCGGATCGCCGGGGCGACGACGTTGGCGACGGGTGACTCGAACGGCTCGTAGTGCGCCGGGAACGGTCCGTCACGCATCATGCCGCGGGTGAACAGTCGCGACTGTCCCTCCGGGTTCATGATGAACGGCCCGACTTCGCGTGGATTCGCCGTCACGGCGATATCCGGCACGTCATAGCCGACCCACTTCTCTCCGTTCCACTCGATCAGCTTGCGGGACGGATCCCAGGGCTTGCCGTCAAGGTCGCAGGAAGCGCGGTTGTACAGGATGCGCCGGTTCGCCGGCCACGAGAACGCCCAGTTGGAATAGGCGCCGGTGGCATCCGGGTCGTTATTATCCCGGCGGGCCATCATGTTGCCGTCCTCGGTGTAGCAGCCGGAATAGATCCAGCAGCCGCAGGCGGTCGAACCGTCGGCGCGCAGCGTGCCGAAGTTCGGAACCTGCTTGCCCGCCTCCAGCACCACCTTGGTCGGATCGTTCGGGTCGCGCAAATCGGCCACCGCATAGCCATTGAGCTCGCGGGCGAGCTCATCCGGTGAAGGCTCGTCCGGATTGGCGTATGGCCAGGTCAGGTTGAGGATCGGATCGGGGAACTTGCCGCCTTCTTCCTGGTACATCTTCTTCAGCCGCAGGTGCAGCTGCGCCATGATCCAGGTGTCGGCCTTCGCGTCGCCCGGCGGGTTCTGTGCAGCCCAGTGCCACTGCAGCCAGCGGCCGGAGTTGACCAGCGCGCCCTCGTCCTCGGCGAAGCAGGTGGACGGAAGCTGGTAGACCTCGGTCTGGATCGACGCCGTGTCGACGTCGTTGTGGGTGCCGTGGTTTTCCCAGAACCGGGCCGTCTCCGTCTCCAGCGGATCCATGATGACCAGGTACTTCAGCTTCGACAGCGACCGGGTCAGCTTCCCGCGGTTCGGGAAGGCAAGGAGCGGATTGAAGCCCTGGCAGAAGTAGCCGAACATCTGCCCCTGATCCATCATCTCGAAGGCCCGCAGGACGTCGTAGGACGCCACGTCGAGCTTCGGCAGGAAGTGATACGCGAAGTCGTTTTCCGGCGTCGCTGCCGAGCCCCACATCGCCTTCATGAAGGAGACGAAGAACTTCGGATAGTTCTGCCAGTAGCTCATCTGGTTCGGCCGAAGCGGCTTGAACCCGCGCGAGCCGATGTAGGTCGCGTAGTCGACTTCCCGTTCGGTCGGGATGTTGAGGTATCCCGGGATCAGGTTCGACATCAGGCCGATGTCGGTGAGGCCCTGGATGTTGGAGTGGCCGCGCAGCGCGTTCATGCCGCCGCCACGGACGCCGATATTGCCAAGAATCAGCTGCAGCATCGCCATCGAGCGGATGTTCTGCGAACCCTTGGAATGCTGCGTCCAGCCCAGCGCGTACATCGACGTCATGGTCTTGTCAGGCGTCGAGCACTCCGAGATCATCTCGGCCACCTTCAGGAACTTGTCCTTAGGCGTGCCGCAGATGCGCTCCACCATCTCCGGCGTGTAGACGGAAACGTGCTTCTTCAGCAGGTTCCACACGCAGCGGGGATTCTGCAGCGTCTCGTCGGTGACGACATAGCCGTCCTCGCCGATCTCGTAGTCCCACGTCGAGCGGTCGTAGTCCCGCTTTTCCGAGTCATAGCCGGTGAAGAGGCCGTCCTTGTAGTCGAACCCTTCCTTGACGATGTAGGCGGCGTTGGTGAACGCGCGGACGTAGTCCCACTGCACCTTGTCGTTGTCGATGCAGTACTTGATGACGCCGAGCAGGAACGCGATGTCCGTGCCCTGACGGATCGGCGCGTAGTAGTCGGCAACCGACGCCGAGCGCGTGAAGCGCGGATCGACGACGATGAGCTTTGCGCCACGGTTGGCCTTGGCCTCCGTGACCCACTTGAAACCACAGGGATGTGCTTCGGCGGCATTGCCGCCCATGATGATCACCAAATCCGTGTTACGGATATCCGTCCACGAATTCGTCATTGCACCACGACCAAAAGTTGGGCCCAGACTGGACACCGTGGGGCCGTGTCAGACTCTCGCTTGGTTGTCGAAAGCCACCATGCCGGTTGAACGGACAACCTTGTACGTGAGCCAGGCTGTCTCGTTGGTCGTCGCCGATGCGGCGAGGAACCCGGTCGAAGTCCAGCGATTCACCGGAACGCCATCCATGTTGCGTTCGATGAGGTTCGCGTCGCGGTCTTCCTTCATGTGCCGCGCGATCTCGTCGAGGG
>DATGPC010000450.1:0-2801 GCA_035305265.1 Thermomicrobiales bacterium
CTCTTCGCGCTGATGATGGTCTCGATGGTCATCGTGCGCTTCACCCGCGCCGAGGCATCGGCCGAGCGGGTCAACGAGGTGCTCGACTCGGTGCCGGAGATCGTCTCGTCGCCAACCCCGATCACCGAATTCCGGCCGACCGGCGAGGTCCGCTTCGAGAACGTGACCTTCCGGTACAAGGAAGACGCCGAGCCGGTGCTGGACGATGTCTCGTTCACCGTTCCGGCGGGCTCGGTCATGGCGATCCTCGGCGCGACGGGCTCCGGCAAGTCGTCGCTCGTCGGCCTGATCCCCCGCTTCTACGATGTTACGTCCGGCCGAGTCCTGATCGACGGCACCGACGTGCGGGACATCGACGAGACAGAGCTGCGGAACAGCGTCGCTCTCGCGTTGCAGGAGGCGGTGCTCTTCAGCGGCACGATCCGCGACAACATCCGATTCGGGCGGCCGGAGGCGACCGACGAGGAGATCGAGCGCGCCGCGATCGCCGCGCAGGCCGACCCGTTCATCCGGGACCTGCCGGAGGGGTACGACTCGATGGTGGGCCAGCGCGGCGTGAACCTGTCCGGCGGGCAGAAGCAGCGTCTCGCGATTGCGCGGGCGCTCGTGAAGCAGGCGCCGATCCTCATCCTCGACGACAGCACCAGCGCGGTGGACGTCGCGACCGAGCGCCGGATCCAGGAGGCGCTCGCCCAGCTCCGCCAGACATGTATCATCGTCGCCCAGCGGATCAGCGCGGTGGTCAACGCCGACAAGATCATCGTGCTGGACAACGGCCGCGTCGTCGCCGAGGGCACACACGACGAGTTACTGGAAACCAGCGACGTCTATCGGGATATCTACGAGTCACAGGTAGAAAGCGGGCGGGCATATGGCGCAGCATAGAGGCCCGGGAGCGGCTCTGGGCATGGAGAAACCCCGCGTCAAGGACACCCGGGGAACACTGAAGCGCCTCTGGTGGTACCTGCGTCACCAGCGGATGGGGCTCATCACCGCGATCACGCTGGTGGTTCTCTCCACCGGCCTGAACCTTGTCGGCCCGTATCTCATGGGCCGCGCGATCGACGATTACATCATTCCCGGCGACATGGACGGTCTCGGTCGCCTCGTCCTCATCATGGGCGGCGTCTATGTGGTCTTCTCGGCGGTGCAATGGCTGCAGGGCGTCATCATGGCCGGGGTCGCCCAGCGCACGGTGCACCATATCCGGCGCGACCTGTTCGCCAAGCTCCAGAAGCTTCCGCTGCGGTTCTTCGACCAGCGGCCACATGGCGACACGATGAGCCGCGTCACGAACGACGTCGAGACCCTGAGCCAGATCCTCACGGAAGGCACGACCCAGATCCTCTCCAGCGTGCTGACCGGCGTTGGCGTCATCATCCTGATGCTCGCGCTGGAGCCGCTGCTCGGCATGGTCGGCATCGTGTCGCTGCTGACCATGGCGTTCATCGTCAATCGCTTCATCGGCAAGCGGACGAAGGAAGGCTTCCGCGAGCAGCAGCGCGATCTCGGGACGCTGAACGGCATTATCGAGGAGACGATCACCGGCCAGCGCGTCGTGAAGGCCTATAACCAGGAACGCGCGCGGCTCACGCAATTCGGCACGGCCAACGAGGCCCTGCGCGGGGCGTCGACCCGCGCCCAGACCTTCGCCGGCAGCGTCGGTCCGGTGATGAACTTCGCGAACAACCTCACCCTCGCGCTTGTCGCGGGTGCCGGTGGCTGGATGGCCGTCGGGGGCCGGACGACGGTCGGTATCATCGCCGCCTTCCTTAGTTACACGCGCCAGCTCGGGCAGCCGATCAACCAGGTCGCGCAGCTCTACAACCAGCTCCAGTCGGCCCTCGCCGGCGCCGAGCGCATCTTCGAGATCCTCGACGAGGAAGAGGAAGTCGATGCCGCGCACCGCGAGGAGGCCGCCATCACGCATGGCGACGTGCGGTTCGAGGATGTCAGCTTCTCCTACGATGGAACGACGCCGGTGCTGAAGAACGTCAGCCTCCACGCCGAGCCGGGCCAGCTGATCGCGCTTGTTGGGCCGACCGGCGCCGGCAAGACGACGATCATCAACCTGCTGACGCGTTTCTACGAGATCGACTCGGGCCGCATCCTGATCGACGGCGTCGACCTGAGGGAGCTGCGCAAGAGCGAGCTGCGGCGCCAGCTGGGCATCGTGCTGCAGGACAACTTCCTCTTTGCCGGATCCGTGATCGAGAACATCCGTTACGGACGGCTCGACGCGACCGATGAGGAGGTCTACGCGGCGGCGGTCGCGGCGCAGGCGGACCAGTTCATCCAGCACCTGCCCGAGGGGTATCGCACCGAGCTGACCGAGCGTGGCGGCAACCTGAGCCATGGCCAGCGGCAGCTCATCGCGATCGCCCGGGCGCTGCTGGCCGACCCGCGCATCCTGATCCTCGACGAGGCGACGTCGAACATCGACACCCGCACCGAGAAGCTCATCCAGACCGCGATGACCCGGCTGATGGAAGGCCGGACGAGCTTCGTCATCGCGCACCGCCTCAGCACCATCCGCGATGCGGACCAGATCCTCGTCATCAACCATGGAGAGATCATCGAGCGCGGCACGCACGAGGCGTTGCTGGAGCAGGAGGGCTTCTACGCGCGGCTGCACAACAGCCAGTTCAAGGGCGACGACGAGCTCGCCCGCGAGGAGGAGCTGGCGCAGATCCGCGAGCAGGAGCTGCTGGCGAAGCAGGATGCCTGACCTGCTCCCCGGTAGCCCCGGCCCGGTGGTGGCCGGGGTGTCCGTCCTCGATCCCGACCAACGCGGCCACTCG
>DATGPC010000451.1:0-5063 GCA_035305265.1 Thermomicrobiales bacterium
GTGTCGATGATCAGCGCGATCTGCTCGCCTTGCCGGATGATGAGGTCCGGGCGGGTCCGGAACCGGCCCATGTCGCCCTCGTAGAGACAATCCCGGTGCCCTCCTTGCAACGACACGCGGAAGCCCGTGCCAGCAAGCGCCCGCGACAGGATTCGTCCGACATACTTCTCGAACAGGACGTTCATCTCGAAGAGCAGCGCATGGCCGTCGATTGTCCCGGCACTCGTCTGCTGGTGCCGATCCGAAAGAAACAGATGGGCAAGCGAGAGAAGATCCTGCCAACGCCGGTTCGTGCGATCGAGGACAATCCGATCCCACCGAAGCGCACTCGGAGGAACGTCGGCGACATCGGCGTACACGAAAGCCAATTCGCGCAGCGCGCGCTGGTTGTCCGGCGCGGCCGTCAGGCGCGACAGCTTGCTGACCGCTGCACGCATGACCTGGTTCAGCGCGATGTCCGGCGACAGGGCATCGAAACGGCACGCAAGCTTCTGCGGAGAGAGCGCAAGCGTGGAGAATTGCCGTTTTACATCCAGGCGTCCCCCAAGGGCGGGCAGGTCATCTTCGTGTTCGAGGTAGTGGCGCGGCATCCCTTGGCGGACCACGTCCGTGAGCTTGGCGCAGAACAGACGGATCAGTAGTTCGAGCACTGTCTCGCGCTGCCAGCCGAGCTGAGTCACGGCACCGGCTTCGATTGGCAGATCGTAGGCCACCGCGAGCATGTGAATGAGTCGAGCGCGAAGTGTCGCATCGGAGACTTCGGTCTCTCCTCCTCCCTCGATCTTCGGGAGAATCTCGAGCTGGCAATCTGGGGTGGCAATGACACCCACGACGCCACGTGCGCGGAGCCCTTTGCGCCCGTGCTCCAGCACACCCTCACCCCCGCGACCGGAAAAGACCGAGGCCCGCGCGACCGCTGCGATTCGGTCTGCCTGCGCCTCAGGGATCTCGTCGTCGTGAGACCCGTAGCCGATGCGCTCCCATTCGCGGATCGTGCGGCGGATCATGTTCCGACCAGCTTCCCGTAGTCGAAGCCGTCACCCTCCGAGCGCACTTCCCAACGGAACCTGGGAACCCCGTCACCATCCTCGAATCCCGGAGGTGCTTTCAGGATCGAGCGCTTGAGAAAGCCTCCGGTGATCGGGCCCTCGTGAGATTCCAGATCGCCGAGCACTGCCGCGATCTTGGCCCAATCTTCGAAGAAGTATTCCGCCAGAAGCGGAATGACCTTGTGGCGCATGACCTCATCAACATCAGCTCGGCATCTGCACCGAGTGAAGTAGGCGTGACCAATCTGATGCTCGCGATCGTAGAGGTACTCGATTCGCTCGTTGATTGTGGAGAGAAGTCGAGGCAGGTCGATCCCGCATTTCTGGGCCGCCTCCTCCAGGACGGATGCATCCGGCATCATCTCGCGGAAGGTGAACCGACGCCTGAGAGCGGTGTCGAGCAGCGCAATCGAACGGTCGGCAGTGTTCATGGTGCCAATGACATGCAGGTTCGCCGGCACGCCGAAAGGCCGCTTTGAATAGGGAAGCGTAAGCCGGATCTCGTTTTCAGCCCCAAGCCTCTTGTCGGGCTCTAGAAGCGTAATGAGCTCGCCGAAGACCTTGGAGATGTTGGCCCGGTTGATCTCGTCGATGATGAGGACATAGGGACGTGCGCTTTCCGCAGGGATCGATCTGTCCACGCCAAGAACAATTTCCTCCAATACATCCCAGTCGACCAAAGCGCCCTTCAGTTTGTAGACGGTGTGCTGCCGGAAACCATTGGGATAAAACCTCGCGCGCTCCGTTCCTTGGTCATCGCGCCAGAGCCATTTGACCTTCCGACGGTGGGGATGGTGTTCGGCATCAGCCTCAAAGAAGTAGTCGCTCGCGATCGTGCCAAAGGCACGCATTCTGTCACGTCCATCGGAAACTACGACGTAGTCACCCACCTGCATATCCGACCGGAATGAAAAGGTGCAGACGAGCTCACCAGAATGGCTGCTGACCTCCTCGCCAGTTCGGCGTTCCAGCTCGGTCTTTATTTCCGCCCAGTCTTCAAACCGCTCATCCGACCAGTCGATCTTTCCACCCCAGCCATGGCGGATTTCGTTGGCATCAAGAGCGTCCTTGATTTGCTCCTCTTCCTGAAACCGTCTTCCGAGGGCAACCTTGAAAATTGGCCGCGTGCGATCGAGCCGGCGATCGGCCGAATCTTCGCCTGCGTCCAAGCGGGCCCGTTCGCAGATCCGCTTGAAAATCCCGTCCTCGACCTTGAGGCGGAAACCGGCTGTCTCTAGGTCGTCAGTGTCCAGTTCCTGGCCCTCCGGGCCCTGGGTCTCCGGTCGCAGGCCCTCGACGAACTCCTCGTAGCTCATCGACTGGTGGAAGGTGACGAACTCTATGCGCCCGGCCGCCAGCAGCCTCTGATAGACTGCCATGAGCTCGTCACGGTCGTCCGGGACCGGTTCGCCGCACAACCGCACCGCCTCGGCTGCGGTGGCGAAGGTTTTCCCCGTCCCGGGCGGGCCATAGAGGATAAGGTTAACGGACGAAATCGACATCGGTTTCTCCGGGAGTTCGCTTCTGCCGCCGGCTCTGTCGGGCTCCACCGGTGCTGGGACGGGCCCGTCGTTGGCGACCCAAAGGAATACTTGGATATCCAGCCAGTCCTGCGGTTCCGAACGCCACTCGTCGCGCATGATTTCGAAGATTTCTGTGAAGCCGTCGGCGAGGCGCCGATAATCCGTCGCCATGTCTGCCTTGGCTTCAACGAACAATTTCTCACCGGTCAGCGCTTCCCACGCCTCGTTGATCCGGGTGATTTTCAGCGGGGCCATCGCGCTCGGTCGCACCATGGCCATTGCCGAAGATAGGATGTTGATCCGCTCACCGTACTTGAGCGACCGAGCACCACGCGCGTGCAGCGCCGCCAGAGCGTCATGCGCTGTCGCCAAGGCAATCTCCGGCGGCTCCTCGGATCGGACCAGCCGACCAATGATCGCGTAGAACTCTGCTAGCAGCTCCGGAGCATTCTTGGCGATTGCGTCCTCGGTTTGCCACCTGACCAGAGGCCCGTCCTTCGCGGCCGTCTTCAGGATCTCAAAGACTTTCTTGCCGAGAATTTCGTCAGTCTCATCCTCGGCAAGTGCCGAGCGGACCCGCTCGATTGCAGCGACCTTGTAGGCTTTCTCCTCCCTGGCCCGGCCTGTGCCAGGTTCCACGAAGCTCTGGAAGTCAGGGCAAAGGGCGAGAAATCTCTGGCGAAATTTCTCAAGCGCCGATCGGTTGATCCGTCGCTCCCGAAGATCAAAGCGGAACCTGGTTGCCGGACTTTGGTCCGCTCCAATTCGTTCGGGTTCGGGGATCTGCGCCATGTCCCGAAATTTCCGACCGGCGAGCGCCTGACAAATATTTGGCCATGCGTCTTTTAGGCCGAGCGCATCGTTTAC
Source organism: Thermomicrobiales bacterium (assembly GCA_035305265.1). Taxonomy (GTDB): domain Bacteria; phylum Chloroflexota; class Chloroflexia; order Thermomicrobiales; family UBA6265; genus UBA6265. Next base: position 3,440 of record DATGPC010000451.1, read on the forward strand.
GTCGCGGACGAGTACTTCGACGTGGTCGCGACCTTCTTCCCGCGCGGGCTCGATGTAGTGCTCGAGGACGTATTGCCGTATCCGATCAGCATCCTTCGCGGCTCCCGGAGGGTCACCTGCCAGAAACCGCCCATATTGACCCAACCAGCTCCCCCAGTTGGAGAGCCTGTTATGTGGATTCTCGGAGTCAGGCATCAGGATTCGGTAATCCTGCCCGCCGTCGCGAGCGTCCTCCCGCATTTTCCGCAGACGCTCGCGAAGCGCTTCGAACCTGTCAGCTTCCCACGCTTCTTCGAGGTCCTGATACGGCATGCCGAGCGCGGCCAGATTCCGTTCGATGGTTCGGATCGCATATGCACGTGAATTGCGCCCTGCTTCCGTTTGAGCACCGCCCTGTTCGAGCCAAATCTTGAATTCGTGTCCTTTTGTCATTCACAGATCTTGATTTCTTGGGGGTTGTTTGAGACTGGGTGCGGCAGAACCGTGTTGGACCATGAAACTTTGCCGGGATATCCACCTCATGATCCGCGCCCTGCCCTAAACTGGTCGTAGGCGTCCCAGGGCTCTTCCTCCTTGATCTCCCTGACATCGACGGCGTCGTCGAACTGCAGAATAGTGAGGGACATGTCGAGGAACTCGGAGACCATCGCCAATTCCCGCACCGGCTCCGATCCGCGGCTGAAGCTCCAGACGCCGGGCGGCCGCGCGACCGGCCTGTCCGAAACAAAACCCCTTTCGTCAGCGCCGATGGCTGCCAGCGCGTCGTCTGGGATCGGCATCCCCGATCGAACGAAGATCCCGCTTTTGAGGGCGGGCTTGCTTGCACGTCCCCATTTCGCGTAGCCGTCCCGCGCAACGACCATCGCCGCCCGCTTATCCGTGAAATCTATCCACCTCCGGCAGGCGGCGATCAGCGAGACTCCGTAGCGATTCGTGACATGGTTCAGGAGATCGACGGTCATCTCCTGACCATCGACCTGTGCCCGATAATCATCGAACGGCATCAGCAGGAAAGACGCGAAGGTGTCGGCTTCTTCCTCCCGCTGCCTTTCCGCTTCATGCCACGCACTGGGCCGCAAGGGTTTGCACTGGAAATCGGAGTCGCGATCAAGGAAGCCAGTCGCGTAGTCGCGGCTGGTCAAGGCCGGGCGATGAAGTTGATAATGACCGAATTCATGCGCGATGGTGAATCGGACCCGGCCTCGATAGCGCCGATCGTCGTTGTAGACGATATGCCATTCCGGCCTCTTCTTATGGGGCCTGAGCATACCCTCGAACCCAGGCAGATCACCGCCCACAATCTTGCCAATCGGGTCGTCGTTGTTCCTAGACACCTCACGGGCAAGAGCTTCGACGTCCACTGGAAAACGGTCCTCTCCCAGAACATGACGAAGCAGGATCGAGAGACGGTTCGCCTCCTGTTGAGGGGATTTCCTCTTTCCATTACTCATCAATCGTCGTCCAAGGCATCCAGTATCCGACGGAGGCGCTCCTTTGCAGGAGCGTCCATCTTCTTGTACTTTCGGAAAAATGCGATGTCCTCGGCGTCTTCTTCTTTCTCACCGTCGCCGGCCAGCAGGTACTCGACCGTGGTGTCGAGTGCGGTGGCGATCAGGGCCAGCTT
>DATGPC010000452.1:0-8326 GCA_035305265.1 Thermomicrobiales bacterium
GCCCAGGACTTCCGGACGCGGGCGAAGGGCTCGCTGGCGATCATTTCCAAGCAGCATCCTTCGGCCGACACGACAGAAACGCTCGAGATGGTCGGCGATGTGGATGGCAAGACGGCAGTCATCGTCGATGACATGATCTCGACCGGTGGCACACTTGTCGAAGCGGCCAATATGCTGAAGGAGCGAGGGGCGAAGCGGATATTCGTCTGCGCGACCCACGGTGTGTTTGCTGCGGACGCGCTGGACCGGATCGACGACTCCGCGATCGAGGAAGTGATCGTGACCGACACCATCCCGCTTCCCGCGCACGGTCGCGGACGCGTGCGTGTCGTGAGTGTCGCGCCGCTTCTTGCTGAAGCGATCATGCGCACGCACAAGGGCCTGAGCGTCAGCGCGCTCTTTACCTGATTTTTGGCGGGACGTTCCCGCCATGACACCCCTGTACAGAGGAATCCCTTTTGGACGCCGACGATTGGCAACATTTGATATTCGCGCTTCTGGGCCTGGCGGTTCTGACAACTGCCAGCGTGATCCTGACGCATGTCGGTCAGGCCGCGAACCAGCGGTTGGTGCCTGAGGCTACGGGGCAGGAGTCGCGCATCGGGCGGACAACCGGCTCGGTGTTGAACACCCGTCGTCGTATTGCCGGCGCCTCGTTGTTCGTCCAGATGCTGGCGACGGTCATTGCCGGCGCGCAGATCACCGCGCTCGTTGACAACCTCACCGAGGGTGAGTTCGGCCCGCTTGCAGTCCTGATCACGGCGATCGTCTACATCGTCTTTGGCCTGGCGTTGCCGCGGGCGATTGCCGACAAGACGGTGTCAGATTCCCTACTGGATCGTGTCTTCGCCCTGGGTCGCGCGCTCGCGTCGATAGCCGCGCCGGTGCTGTGGCTCGTGGAAAAGCTGGGGCTGCTCTTCCGGAAGATCTTGCCGGGCGAGGATGCCGACTCCTCGATTGTCGGAAACGAAGATGAGTTCCGGCTGCTTGGCGCTTCGCACGATGACGGGCTCATCGGGGAGACCGAGCGCCAGATGATCGACGGCATCCTCAGCCTCGAGGAGATGACGGTCCGCGACATCATGGTGCCCCGGCTCGACATCATCGGCGTGGAGCGCCGCGTGAGCTCGCAGGAGCTCATCGACACCATCATCAAGGCGGGACACAGCCGTATCCCGGTGTATCGGGAATCGATCGACAATGTCCTCGGCGTCCTGTACGTCAAGGATTTGCTGCCTTTCGTCATCGGCAACACGATCCGGATCCCGCTGCTGGACCTAATCCGGCCGGCATTCGTCGTGCCCGAGTCGAAGCGGCTTCCCGATCTCTTCACCGAGCTGAAGCGCACGAAGACCCATCTAGCGATCGTGGCCGACGAGTACGGCGGCACGGCCGGTCTCATCACGATCGAAGACATCCTCGAGGAGATCGTTGGCGAGATCCAGGATGAGTACGACTCCGAACAGCCCCTCTTCGAGCAAGAAGAGCCAGGGGTGCTGATCGCTGACGGTCGATTGCCGATCGAAGATGTCGAAGAAGCCCTGGATGTGGAGTTCGAGGACGACGAGGACTTCGGTACGCTGGGCGGGTTCGTGCACAAGCATCTTGGTCGGCTCGCCGTGAAGGGAGACACCTTCGAGGCAGAGGGTGTGCGCGTCGAGATCCTCGAAATCGAGCGCCACCGAGTTCGCGCGATGCGGATCTCCCGACTGCCCGAGCCGGAGGAAGAGCCCGACGAGCGGCGCGACCGCCGCCGCTCGCGAGGCGGTCAGGAAACGACCGCGGACGAGGGTAACGGCGGACGATGATCGGCAGGCCGCTGATCCGGCTCGATGAGGTGGACTCTACCCAGCGGTTCGCCTTCGATCTCGCGGCACGAGGCGCATCCGAGGGAACGGTCGTCCGGGCGGGGTTCCAGTCGGGAGGGCGAGGCCGTTCCGGACGATCCTGGACGGTTCCCGCCGGCGAGGCGCTTCTCTTCTCCATCCTGCTTCGGCCACATGTTCCCCCGGCACGGCTGGCTCCGCTGTCGCTCATGGTGGGCGACGCGATCGCTTCGGTCATCGAAGAGACGATCGGCTTGCCTTCGGCCATCAAGTGGCCGAACGACGTCCTGATCGGCGGCCGAAAGGTTGCCGGCATCCTCATCCAGACCCGCCTCGATCACGATACAGGCGGGACGATCGCCGTTATCGGCATCGGTGTGAATATCTCCAGCCCCAGGGAAAGGCTCCCGGAGGGTGCGACCAGCCTCGAGGCCGAACTGGAGACCGCCGCAGACGCCGAGCGCATCTTTCACGCCGTTCTCCACGCGCTCGGCGAGCGGTATAACGATCTCTTACGCGGCGAAACATGGGCATCGCTATCCGGCGTGGAGCAGCGGTTGTGGCTCAGGGGCGAAACCGTGACGCTGGACGATGCCGGCCATCGAATCACCGGCATCATCCAGGGCATCGACGAAACGGGTGCGCTCCTCCTCACAACGCCTGGTGGCTCGCGCCGGGTGGTGTCCGGTGAGCTGACCCGAGGTCCCCGACGGGCATGACCGGCGGGTCCGAGCATGGTCACCCGACCGGTCCTATGCAATCCCCAAAAGCCCGGTATACTTTCCCCGAATGTCTATTCGGTCCGATAGTGTGGCTCAACGAAAGCGGAAGTGCGCGATGAACTTCGACCTGACGGAAGAGCAGATCCAGGTACGCGAGATGGTGCGCGAGTTCGCGGCCCGGGAGGCTGCGCCTCATATTCGCGAATGGGATACCCAGCAGAATTACAGCCGCGACATCATCGACAAGATGGGTGAAGCAGGTATCCTGGGCCTCCCGATCCCGGAGAAGTACGGCGGTCTTGGCCTGGACTACGTCAGCCTCGCGCTGGCCTGTAACGAATTCGAGTACGTGGATACATCTCTCCGCGTGGTCCTCAGCGTGCATATTGGCCTCAACAGCCTGACGCTGCTCCAGTGGGCGAACGAGGACCAGAAGCAGCGGTTCCTCGTGCCGCAGGCCACTGGCGAGAAGATCGCGACGTTCGGATTGACCGAGCCGGCCGCCGGCTCCGATGCGGGCGCGATCGAGACCACCGCGACGAAGGATGGGGATGATTACATCCTCAACGGCTCGAAGATGTGGATCTCGCTCGCCGATATCGCGGACAACTTCCTGGTCTTCGCGAGCCTGGACCGCGAGCAGAAGCACAAGAGCCTCGTCGCGTTCGTTGTCGAGCGCGGCATGGAAGGCTTCACGACTGGCACGATCAAGGGCAAGCTCGGCGTGCGTGCCGGTAACACCGGCGAGATGAGCTTCGACAACGTGCGCGTTCCCGCCGCCAACCGGATCGGCGAGGAAGGCGAGGGCTTCAAGATCGCGATGAGCGCGATCGACCAGGGGCGCTTCACGGTTGCCGCCGGCGCCGTAGGGCTTACCCGCGCCGCGCTGGATGCAAGCGTCCGCTACGCGAACGAGCGCCAGACCTTCGGCGTGCCGATCGGCAAGCACCAGCTCGTCCAGCAGATGATCGCGAACATGGTTGCCGGGCACGAGGCGTCCGAGCTGCTGGTTTACAAGGCCGCCGAGCTGAAGAACCGGGGTATCCGCAACACGAAGGAGACCTCGCTCGCCAAGTGGTACGCCACCGAGGCGGCGCTCAAGGCGGCGGACGATGCGGTCCAGATCTACGGCTCGTACGGGTTCTCGAACGACTACCCGGTCGAGCGCATGCTCCGCAATGCCCGTGGCTCGACAATCTACGAGGGCACGTCGCAGATCCACCAGATCCTGCAGGCGGAATACGCACTGGGTTATCGCGAGGACAAGCCGCTGAGCCATCCGCAGCCGCCCGCCGAGGGCTTCGAGTCCGAGGCCCAGGCCGCGGACTAGGTCCGGGAACACTGGCACCGGGAAAGGTCGATCACGAGACATCACGGGCCGCGCATGTGTGTGGCCCGTGATCCCATTAAGGCGTGTTCCGGCGCACCAAGGAAGACATCACATCATGGGCAAGTCAGTAATTCTCGGAGGCGCGCGAACGCCATTCGGCAAGCTGGGCGGAGGTCTGGCGTCCCTGACCGCCGTCGATCTTGGCGTTACGGCTGTGACCGAAGCGATCAACCGCGCCGGCGTCACGAAAGAGGACGTCACGCACGTGGTCATGGGGCAAGTGCTCCAGGCGGGGGCAGGCCAGAATCCTGCGCGCCAGGTTGGTATGCGGGTCGGGCTCGATCGCACCGCGACGGCGGAGACGATCAACCGCGTCTGCGGCTCCGGGCTGCGCGCCATTGCGCTGGCCGACATGCAGATCCGTCTCGGAGATGACCGTGTGATCGCCGCCGGGGGCATGGAGAGCATGTCGAGCGCCCCGTACGCGCTGCCGAAGGCGCGTTCCGGCTACCGGATGGGGAACGGCGAGCTCGTCGATCTGATGATCCAGGACGGCCTGTGGTGCGCGATCGAGCGCGTTCACATGGGGAACCACGGCGGCAACGTGTCCGACGAGGAAGGCATCTCCCGCGAGGAACAGGACGAGTGGGCGTACCGCTCGCACCAGCGGGCTCTGGCGGCGATCGATGATGGCCGCATGGCGGAGGAGATTGTCCCGGTCAACGTCATGCAGAAGAAGCAGGTCGTGACGATCGAGACCGATGAGGGACCACGCCGGGACACGAGCCTGGAGGCGCTGGCGAAGCTGAAGCCGGCGTTCTCTCCGCAGGGCACCGTGACGGCTGGCAACGCGCCTGGCGTCAACGATGGCGCGGCGGCGGTGATCGTTGCGGACGAGGCATGGGCGACGGAGCGGGGCGCGACCCCGCTGGCGACCATCCTCTCGTACGGGCAATCCGCATGGGACGCGCCGTACCTTGCGTACACGCCGGAGATGGCGATTCGCGAGGCCGCCGACAAGGCGGGGATCTCGATCGACGACATCGATCTCTTCGAGATCAACGAAGCGTTTGCCAGCGTCTCGATCATCTCCAGTCGCCGCCTTGGTGTCGACCCGGAGAAGGTCAACGTCAACGGCGGCGCGGTCGCCCTCGGGCACCCCATCGGTGCGAGCGGCGCCCGGTTGGTGCTGTCGGCCGTCCACGAACTTCGCCGCAGGGGAGGCGGTATCGCCGCGATCGGTATTTGCTCCGGCGGTGGCCAGGGCGATGCGATGATCCTGAAGGTGGACGCCTGATGGACAGGGCCGCGCTCTACCGGGAACGGCACCCCGGCGCGATCATCCTGCCCTGGGATGGCGTGTGGCCAGAGATCGCGAAAGACGCCTTCATTGCCCCGAACGCCGTGATCGTCGGTAACGTCCGGATCGGTTCCCGGTCCAGCGTCTGGTTCAACACCGTCATCAGGGGCGATATCGCGCCGATCACGGTCGGTGACCGGACAAGCGTGCAAGACAATACCGTCGTGCACGTCAACACCGATGCCCCGACGACGATCGGTGACGATGTCACGATTGGCCACGCGGCACTCGTTCACGGGACGACAATCCATGACGGGGCGCTCATCGGCATGGGGTCCCTTGTCCTTTCATATTCTGTCGTCGGCAAGGGCGCGGTCATCGCTGCCGGGGCCCTGATCCCGGAGCGGGCCGTGGTGCCCGACGGTGCGATTATGGTCGGGGTGCCGGCGCGACAGCGCGATGCGCTGGGGGAAGAGCAGGCGGAACGGTTGGCCGGGATTCCGGGCCGCTATGTCCGCGTCAGCCGGCAGTACATCGATGAAATATCCCGAGCCTACGGAAACGGAGGAGAGCGCTCTTGAGCATCGATCTCGCCATCGACCAGCATATCGCCACGGTCACGATCAATAACCCTGACCGGCTCAACGCGCTGGACGAGCAGCACCTGAACGACCTGTTGATGACGTTTCGATCGATCGCCCGGAACGGGTCTGTTCGCGCGGTGGTCCTGACGGGCGCCGGGGATCGCGCATTCGTCGCGGGGGCGGATATCAAGCGCATGTCGACGAAGTCCGCCGACGAGGCGCTTGAGTTCGGCCGGCTGGGACATGCGGTCGCGGCCGAGATCGAGCGCTTGCCGCAGCCCGTCATCGTTGCGATCAACGGGTTCGCGCTTGGCGGCGGCTGTGAACTGTCGCTGGCGGCAGACATCCGCGTTTGTTCCACGAATGCGGTCTTCGCCCAGCCGGAGGTTGGACTTGGTATCCCGCCAGGCTGGGGGGGCACGCAGCGTTTGCCCCGGCTCGTCGGCAAGGGAATGGCTGCCGAACTCATCTACACCGGGCGGCGCGTGAAGGCCGACGAGGCGTTGCGGATCGGCCTGGTGAACTCCGTCCACGAGCCGGATATGCTCATGGACTTCGCTCGCGAGCTGGCGCGGTCGATTGCGGCGAACAGCCCGGCGGCGGTTCGGCTCTCGAAGCGGCTCATCGCCGAGTCGTACGAGGGTCACCCCTCGGCTGGACTGGCGGAAGAGGCCAAGGCGTTCGCGAGCGTTTTCGGTTCACATGACCAGCGGGAGGGCATGTCGGCCTTCCTGGAGAAGCGAACAGCAGAATTCGAGGATATCGGGACTGAGCCAGGGGAGGGGAACGCGTGAAGATCGCGGTCTTTGTAAAGCAGGTTGAGGATGCGCGAACGGTACGCATCGACAGCACGACCGGCAAGGCGTCGACCACGGGAGACAAGGTGATGAGCCCCGGCGACGCCGTCGCGGTGTCGGACGCGATCGATCTCGGCGAAGCGACGGGCGGAGAGGTCGTCGCGGTGACGCTGGGCCCCAAGGAGGCGCGTGACGTCGTTGTCGATGCGCTCGCGACCGGCGCGGCAAGCGGTATCCACGTCGTAGCTGAAGACGCGGATCAGGGCGATTCGCGTGTCGTGGCAAATGCGCTTGCCGCGGCGGTGCGCGACGGCGGTTTCGATGTCTTCATGACCGGGCCCGAGACGGGCGATTACGGCACCGGCCAGGTCGGACGCCAGCTTGCCGAGGCGCTCGGTATTCCCCATATCGCCAACGTCCAGAAGGTCGAGGCTGACGGGGCAACGCTGAAGGTCCAGCGGGATCTCGACGGCTTCCCGGACGAGCTCGAAGTGTCGGGCCCGGTTGTCCTGATCATCGCGGAGAACGAGGAAGGTCCGAAGCGGCATCCGTCGTTGCGCGGCATGATGCAGGCAAAGCGGAAGCCCGTCGAGGAGGTGCCGGCGTCCGAAACGATGTCCACGCCGCTCTCCTGGGGCGCGCCAACGGCGCAGCGCACCAGCGCCGACCAGATCATGTTGAAGGACGTTCCGGCCGAAGAGGCTGCTGCCCAGCTCGCGGCGTGGCTTCGCGAGCACCGGCTTGTGGGCTAAGTGGGGAAGGGTCATTTCCTGATGTCAGAAGAACGAGGCGTACTGGTCCTGGGAGAGGTCTTTGTCGGGATGCTCTCCCCGCACACCCACGAGATGTTCACCGCGGGCCGTGACCTTGCCGCCGAGCTCGGCGTGCCGTTCACGTTCGCGTATCTCGGCTCGGAGATCGAAGAAGCGCGGAACCAGGTCGGCGAGCTCGACCCGGCGATCCAGATCGTGACGCGCGAGCTGGAGGAGGAAGAGCCCTACGTCTGGCAGGCGTGGCTCGATGCGGCGGACGCCGTTGTACGCGAGACGAACCCCCGGGTGGTGATCCTTCCGGGCACGACGATCGGCGCGGATTACGGCCCGCGCCTCGCGACCCGACTCGGGTACCCGATGACGACGTACGTGACGTCGCTCGGGGTCGAGGATGGCGGCGTGGTCGTGACGCGGAATATCCTCGGGGGCCGCGCGCAGACATCGATTCGGTGCGAACCCGAGACACCGCTGATCGTGTCGTGCGAGCCGGGGTTGTTCGACCCGTCACCGATCGGCAACATCGATGCGGTGACACTGCAGGACGTTTTCGCGGAGCTTGCGCCCGAGACCAGCGGCGATGCGCCGGTGAAGGCCGGCCCGAAGCTGACCGACGCGGATCGGGTCGTCTCGGGCGGTCGTGGCATGAAGAACGAGGAGGGAATCCGGCTCATCGAGGAGCTCGCCGAAGCCCTCGATGCGGCGATCGGCAGCTCGGGCGCGGCGGTGCTCCAGGGGATGCTCCCCCATGACCTGCAGGTTGGCTCCTCCGGCGTCGTGATCCGGCCGAAGCTGTACCTTGCGGTGGGAATCAGCGGTACGCCGCAGCATACCTGGGGCATGAAGGACAGCCAGTACATCGTCGCGATCAACAAGGACCCGAACGCGCCCATCTTCCAGATGGCTGACTTCGGGATCGTCGGCGACCTGTTCGACATCGTTCCGGCCCTGATCGCGGAGCTGAAGGGCTGAGATGAGCGAGATCGTCGCCGATATC
>DATGPC010000453.1:0-2718 GCA_035305265.1 Thermomicrobiales bacterium
AACTCGTCGAGCCGCCTGCGTTGCGCCTCGACACGCTCGTCGAACTCGGTGGGGACCTCGGTCCGGACCGACCTTCCGCCCGCCGGCACCACCACCTGCTCCGGGGGGCCGTCGATCATGGTTGCCTCGCCCGCGAGTTGCCTGCGCAGTTCGTCGCGCGAGTACTCGGCTTGCCTCAGCTCGAGCCGCGCCTCGCGCAGCAGGTTCTCCATGTCCGCGACCTGTTCCAGGTAGCTCTTGTCGAGGCCAGGCATCAGGCGCTGATTGCGGATCTTGAACTCCTTCAGCGCCGTCTCGGTCTGCAGAAGGCGATCCTCGTAGACCTTGATCTGCTCCTCGATGAACTTCTGCGCCTGCTCGGTGTCCCGCCGCTTCGCGTCCTGGCTGGACGCCACGAAGATGTCCACGAACGCCTGCACGACATTCTGCGCCCTGGACGGATCGTCGCTCACGTAGGTCATGGAGAACAGGTTCTTTGCGCCCCTGACGAGTCCGAAATCGACCTCCCTCATCAGTTTGTCGACGACAGCCTCGCGCTCTGCCTCGGTCTTCGCTGCCGCATCGAGCTTCGTCAGGCGCACGACCTTTTCCGCGTTGGGTCGGCTCACGATGGTCCGCGCCATCATCGCGACGACCTGATCGGCGTTCGGTTCGACCGTCAAGCCCTTCATCAGCGGCTGGAGGATCGAGTCGGTGTCGACGAACACCCGGGACTTCGCTTCGTAACGGTTGGGTATCAGCGAGACGAGTGCGCCTCCCGCGATGCCAAACAGCGCCGCAGCGATCAGTGCACTCCAGCGATACGTCCAGATCCCGCGCAGGACGGACTTCAGGTACAGAAGCGTCTCGACCATGGCAGTGGCGTCCGCTTCAGAACCAGCTTTCCGGGATGAGGATCACGTCGCCGGGCACCACCTGGACGTTCGCGCTGACATCTCCTCGTTTGATCAGGTCGGCGAGACGGATGTTGTAGGCCTTGTTGTTCTCGGCGGCCCGGATCAGCACCGCGCGATTGCCGGCGGCGAATTCGGTCAGCCCGCCGACCGCGATCATCACGTCGAGTACGGTCATGTTCTGGCGATACGGGAGCGTCGCTGGTTTGATCGCCTGCCCCAGCACGCGAACCTGGTCGGAGGTGCCTGCGCCGAAGGTCTGCACCACGACCGTCACGACGGGATCCTGCAGGTACTTCTTCAGTGCCTGCTCGATCTCGCGTGCGAGCGTGCCGGGGTTCTTGCCTTGCGCCACCATGTCCTCGACGAGGGGCGTGGTGATGCGCCCGTCCGGGCGCACGGGCACGGTCGTCGAAAGTTCCGGATTCCGCCAAACCACGATGTTCAGCGTGTCGCCGGGTCCGATGAGGTACTTGTAGTCCGGCTGCGCCGCTTGCCGCGGTGCTGGCGGGTGCGAGGCACATCCAGCCACCACGGCTGCGACAAGCATTGCCACGAAAGCGCGAAACATCTCGGGGCTCCTCCGGTTCAGGTGCGAGCGGACAAAGCAGTATGCATGAACCAGCGATCGGCAATCTGCCGACAACACGTTCGGAGAGGAAAGACTACAGGGGGCGCCCTTTGGAGGGCGAGGAATTATCTCACCCCGTCGACGGGCATTGGGTTTGGCCGAGTGGGGCCCGGGGGTTCCGCTGTCCCGGGCTTGGGGAGCCCGCCCGCGCGCCGGGCGGACGGCGCGCGCGCGCGCAGGGCGCCCGGAATCGCCAGCCGCGGGCGGTCGTCTCGGCGAAGGGGGGCCGCCGCGGACGGTGGGGTGGATGTTCTTCCAGCGCTTCGACGACCGCGCATGGCCATATTGTATGATCTTGCGCCTCCACCGCGATAAGTATTGCCTCGCAGTTCCATCATGGGAGTCCTAGATTCCGGGTCTCCTGAACCTCCGAAACTTGCCTCCTGAGATGAGTATCGTTGCAGTCGTCGGCTTGGGTTACGTCGGGCTTCCCTTGGCAGTCGAATTCGGCAAGGTCTTCCAGACCATCGGCTACGACCTTTCGTCCACGAAGATCGGCCATCTCCGTCGCTTCGACGATCCGACGGGAGAGGTCTCGCGAGAGCAGTTCGAGGCAGCCGTGAAGCTCACGGTGACTGACGATCCGACGGCACTGGAGCGGGCTGACTTCCTGATCGTCGCGGTCCCGACGCCGGTCGACGCGGGGCACAATCCGGACTTCTCGCCGCTCGTGTCTGCAAGCGAAACCTGCGGGCGGAACATGAAGCGCGGCGCCACGGTGGTGTACGAGTCGACCGTATACCCGGGGGCGACGGAGGAGGTGTGCATCCCGGTGCTCGAACGTTGCTCGGGGATGACGTGGCTGAAGGACTTCCACGTGGGATACTCGCCCGAACGCATCAATCCAGGTGACCGGGAACATACACTGACGCGGATCGTCAAGGTGGTCTCGGGCGACGACCTGGCCACTCTGGAGAAGGTCGCGGCGCTGTATGGAGCGGTCGTGACTGCCGGTGTCCACAAGGCCAGCAGCATCAAGGTGGCCGAAGCGGCCAAGGTAATCGAGAATACCCAACGCGACCTGAACATCGCGCTGGTGAACGAACTGGCGATGATCTTCGATCGCATCGGTATCGACACGCTCGAGGTGCTCGAGGCGGCGGGGACGAAGTGGAACTTCCTCCCTTTCCGTCCAGGTCTCGTCGGCGGTCACTGCATCGGTGTCGATCCGTACTATCTGACCCACAAGGCCGA
>DATGPC010000454.1:0-8953 GCA_035305265.1 Thermomicrobiales bacterium
CTCGAGATATCGATCCGTCACCCACGTCGGGTAGGTTGTCGGCGCTGATGCCAGGTCGTCCGGCGTCGCCACGCTCGACAAGCCACGGACGCGATAGGAATCCTCCCCTTCGTTCTGGAACGGATTCCGGGGATAGACCGCCTCGACATCATCGAAGACGGGCAGACGCCCGCTGACATATATGGTCTGGATGATGCCGTCCGTGGCATCCCACCGTACCAGGACACCCCGGCCGGCCAAGGCGTCGACTTCGTTCTCGATTTCCTGCTGCATGGCGGCGCTCGTCGCCTCCGACCCCCAATCCGAAGCGGAGCCGGACAGCTCGGCCTGCAGGAGCAGGTGCCCGATCCGCTGGATGTCCGGAGGCAGCGTGTGCAGCGTGTCAGGAGAGATGGTGAACGGCTCGTCTTCCAAACGTTGCCACGACATACGGACAACGGTCGAGATGTCTGCCGCCAGGTACGTGTCGATGGAGAAGACAACGCCGGACGGCCCCGAAAGCGGCGTGATCTTCGCCGAGCGCTCGGTGCGGGCCCCGGTCACGTCGCTCGACAGCACGACCTCCTGCTCCGGACCGTACAGAAGCTCCGGCGCCAGGCGCCCCTCATCCGTCCTCACCTCACCGAACTGTTGATCGGTCGATGACGCCCATCCACGCCCGGTGTACTGGTCGTAGGTGTGCGCGGTCAGGTAGGGCGCCTGTGGCGCTGTAGTCTCGACGAAAACTTCGGGCTGGTCCGTGAGGTTCAGCGGCCCTCCGATGGAGAAAGCATCGTCGAAAGCGGTATACGAACCGGCGTTGTGGACATCGCTCCGCTCGTCGCCCCTGATGTCGCCGAGCCACGAGTTGGCACGATCCGACGCGCGCTGGTAGGTTGCGCCGATCTCTTCGATGATCGGCTGGAACGTCAGATGCGACCACGCCGCCGGTGTCTGCGCACTTGCCAGCGTCACCAGCAGGCTCAGGACGGTCCCGACGACGGCAAAACGCCCCCCGAGTCCGATTGGCGATGCGATCCGCTTTCGGCTCCACTGGATCTCCCGATGCAGGAAATGCATCCTCGCGGCGACAGGAATCGACAGGAACAACATCAGGCCCAGCGTCCATGGCTCGGGATTCGGCGCATACCGGACATTGATCAACGCCAGCGACGCCGGTAACAGGATTGCCACGACGAGCCAACCACGACGGAACAGGCACCACGTCGAGAGAAATCCGAGCATCCAGACGAGCAAGCCGAGCAAGAACGAGACAAGCAGGTATTGCAGTTCGCTCGACTGCTGGTCGCCCCGGTACCACTCCCAGACGAACTGGCCGAAGGGCTGCGCCCGATCGATCATGCGCTCGCCGAACATATCGGCCTGCTGGAGCAGAAGGAACGAGACCAGCAAGAGTCCCAGCCCGAGACTGGTGAACTGTGCCACCGCGTCGGAGACCCTGGCCTTGGAGAGCACGACGCCAAGAAGCGCCCCGGCCGTCCCGGTGATGCCAACCGGCACCACGAGGTTGCTCCAGCCACCCTCCTGCACGCCGAAGGCGGCAACGGCGACGAGCGCCACGACGAACAGCACGACGATCGGCCCCTCGCGGAAGCGTGAGAGGTATTGGCTCAGGCGATTATGCATCGCTGCGGATTTGGATGGCGGGATTGTAGTGTCTGCGTTCATAGATCCAATTTACGAGCGAAACGGACGCGCGGGTCTCCCCGGCGCCGCCGTATGGGTCGGATAGCGATGCACCTGCACATGCGCGGCGACAAGGCGCTCGATCAACGGAGTGACGTTGTCAGGGCCCGCGCCGCCCGCATCGACGATGACGGCGGTCACGGATACCTGCCGTTCGACCAGCGACCGGGCCGCGCGCACCCAGTCAGCCTGCGGATCGGAAGACACGACGATGACGCCGTTCGTCCGGGTGAACCTGCGATTGTCGACGGTGAGCGCTTCGGCGAGCGAGCGGTTGCCAAACGCCCGGGCGGTCGCGAGCGTCTCCGATATCCGGAACCATTGCCGCTCGGTGTTGTCTGCGGCGAGCCGGACCGGCATTTCCCTGTTCAGGATCATGCCGACCTTCCGGCCATCGTTCAAGGCACGCTCCGCGAGCGCCGCCCCGATCGAGACGATGTACTCCACCGTCGAGTCGAGGTACCTGACCGCGTCCTCATGATCCCCACTTGCAGGTTCAAGATCGGACAGGTCAAACTGACCATCCTCGCTCAGGTCCAGTACGATCCAGAGGTCAGCCGTCGGATCGGGATCGAACTCCTTCACCATCAACTCGCCCTTTCGGGCGGAAGCTGCCCACGCAATCCGGTTCATCGGATCACCCGGCGCATATTCGCGGATGCTTGAAACGGTCGGGGACGATAATGCAAGCGTCCGGTTACGCGTGAACCCGCCCGACATGGTTGCGGTCGGGAACCCGATCTGCGTCACATCCAGCAGTACGGGATAGACAACGAGGCCGTGCTCGATCGGGATCTCCCGGGAACGTGGGAACAGGCCGAACGGGTCGCCGCCGGCAGCGGTGAATGGGCCGAGGCGGTAGGTTCCACGACGGACGGCCGTCGTTTCGGCGATCCACGACGTTCCTCGCTTGCCGCCAACGCTCACGACGCGACCCGCGGCATGGCCGGGCAGCGTCGAATGATCCTCGATCTCCACCCACAGCTTCGGGAGCCACGAGTGGTTCATGAGCGTGATCTCTTCCCTCACCTGCTCCCCGACCCGGACCCGATCGGACAACAGCACCCGCTTCACGCCGATCCGGTTGAGGCTGACGCGGCTCCACGCCCACGACAGCGTCACGAGCAGCAGCAACGCGACGATGATCCGGTCCAGACCCTGCCAGTCGTACAGGATCGAGACGATCAGCAGGGCGCCGATCAACGCCAGCAACTTGGCCGCGCCCAAGGCCGTCTAGCCCCGCGTACGCACAGCCGACCGGGCTGGCGCTCCGTTCGTGGTCGGGATGGGGATCGAGCGCAGCAGGTCGGCGACCACCGCCCGGCTGTCGAAGCCGCGCATCCTCGCCGCCGGCCCGATGATGATTCGGTGCGCCAGGGTTGGCTCCGCCAGCAGCTTCACGTCGTCCGGGATCACGAAGTCTCGCCCCCGGATCGCCGCCCACGCGCGCACGGCGTTGAAGAGGGCGATCGAGCCACGCGGGCTGGCCCCGAGGAAAACGTCCTCGTGGTGCCGTGTCGCCTCCACCAGCGAAACAATGTACTCGCGGATGGCGTGGGCGACGTGGATGCCCTTGACCGCCTCCTGCGCGACCTTGAGGTCGTCCACGGTGATAACCTGCTGGAGTGTTTCCAAAGGATGCTGGCGGTGCTGCCGATCCAGCATCTCCAGCTCCCCTGCCCTGCCCGGGTAGCCGAGTGCGAGCCGCAACAGGAACCGGTCAAGCTGCGCTTCGGGTAGTGGGAAGGTGCCTTCGTAGTCGATCGGGTTCTCGGTCGCGAGGACGATGAACGGCTGGGGCAAGGCGTGGGTCACGCCATCGACCGAGATCTGGGCCTCCTCCATCGCCTCCAGCAATGCCGCCTGGGTCTTGGGAGTCGCGCGGTTGATCTCATCCGCGAGCACCATCTGCGCGACGATCGGCCCGGGACGATACTCGAAGGTGCCACGTTGCTGATTGAAGATGTTGACGCCCGTCACGTCACTTGGGAGCAGGTCCGGCGTGAACTGGATGCGCTTGAAGGTACTGCCGATGCTCCGGGCGATTGCCTTTGTCAGCATCGTCTTCCCGACGCCAGGCACGTCCTCGATCAGGACGTGTCCCTTGCACAACAGGGCCACCATGACGAGCTCGACCTCGCGGCGTTTTCCAATGATCACGCGCTCGACATTGTCGGCCGTCGTCTCGACGAGGTGACGAATACTGCTTGAATCCATGTACCCTGCTGCTCCCGGGAGTGGTGTATCGGCGGACGCCATGCACACATCTGCGGATGTCTGGGGCGTCCGGGAAGTATAACGAACCGGCGCGTCACCCTGTGAAGCCGCCTCACCTATACTCTAGGACTGATCGACGACGACGAACGCATCCCGACGGAGCAGGAACAGCATGCCAGGAACCAACGCATCGGATGGCAAGGGCACGGTCGTCCTTGTAGACGGGTTCGGCCTTATTTTTCGCGCCTACTACGCGCTGCCGACGACGATGACCACGGCCGAGGGTGAGCAGACGAACGCCGTCTACGGCTTCGCCTCGATGCTCCTGGACGTCCTCCGTACACGCGACCCCGACTACGCAATCATCGCGCTGGAGACAGGCAAGACGTTCCGTCACGAGCTCTACCCGGAATACAAGGGAACCCGCTCGGCGATGCCGGAGGATCTCCGGTCCCAGCTCGAGCGCGTGAACGAGCTCATTGCCGCCCTGAACATCCCGGTCCAGATGAAGGAGATGTACGAGGCGGACGATGTGATCGGCACACTCTCGCGGGAGCTTGCCGAGCAGGGACATCGCGTCGTCGTCATCACCGGCGACTCCGACCTCCTCCAGCTCGTCCAGGAGAACGTCCTCGTCGTTCTGCCAGGCGCTCGCCGGTTCGGCGAGTTCCGCGAGTTCGATGTAGATGCCGTCGTCGAGCGGTACGGGTTCGGACCCGAACTGGTGCCGGATTACAAGGCGCTCGTCGGTGATACCTCGGACAATATTCCCGGTGTGCCGGGGATCGGCGACAAGACCGCGAAGAAACTCATCGAGCAGTTTGGCTCGCTCGAGAACATCATCGAGCGCGTGGACGAGGTGACACCGACGCGCGCCCGGAACGCCCTCTCAGCGAACATCGAGCAAGCGATTGAGAGCAAGCGACTCGCGACCATCGTTCGGGACATGGACCTCACCCTCGATCTCGAGACGGCGCATGTTCGCGACTATGATCGCGATACGGTTATCGAGTTGTTCCGGGTTCTCGAGTTCCGGTCGCTGATCAACAAGCTGCCGGAGCCGCACAATGGCGCCGGGTCGGGAGCAGCCGCGAAGCCGGCGGTCGAGCGCGAGCCTTCCGTCCAAACAATCGTCCGGACGGAAGAGCAGCTCGAGGAGCTGATCGCTGCGCTGCGCGACTCCGGCAAGATGGCCGTCGATGTCGAGACCACCGCCACAGACCCGATGCTGGCGGAGCTGGTCGGGATCGCCATCGCGACCGGCCCGTCGAGATCCTTCTACGTCCCGGTGGGTCATCAGGAGGGCCAGCAGCTCGATGCGGACTTCGTGCGCGAGCGGCTCGATCCCGTCATCGCGGACCCGGCCCTGAAGGTGTACACCCACCACGGGAAGTACGACTACCAGGTGCTCGTCCGGCACGGGTACACCGATCGGCTGATAACGTTCGACACCATGATCGCGGCCTACCTCCTCGGTGAGTCCTCGATCCGCCTCAAGGACCTGTCATTCAACCGGCTGGGCATCGAGCAGACCGAGATCAGCGAGTTGATCGGTACTGGCCGCAAGCAAATCACGATGGACCAGGTCGAGATCGAGAAATCGGCACCCTACGCCTGTGGCGATGTCGAATGCACCTTCGCGCTGGTCGAAAAGCTTCGCGCCGACGTCGAGCAGCGAAACCAGATGCCGCTGCTCGAGAACATCGAGCTGCCGCTGGTGAACATCCTGACAGAGATGGAGCGCACCGGGATCGCGATCGACCAGGAAGAGCTGGCCCATTTCGCCGCCGAGCTGGGCCAGCGGATCGCCGAACTGGACAACAAGGTCGACGAAATCGCCGGCCGGCCGATCAGTATCGCATCGAACAAGCAGGTCGGTACCCTGCTCTTCGACGAGCTGAAGCTCACGCCGGGTCGCAAAACGAAAACCGGATACTCGGTCGATTCCAGCGTGCTGGAGAACATCCAGGACGAGCATCCGGTTGTCCCCCTTATCCTGGAGCACCGGGCGCTGGCAAAGCTCAAGTCAACGTACGCCGATACGCTCCCGACGTACATCCACCCCGTCGACGGCCGCGTCCACACGACGTACAACCAGACGGTCGCCGCGACCGGGCGCCTGGCGTCGACGAACCCGAACCTCCAGAACATCCCGATCAGGACAGAGCTGGGCCGGCGGATTCGACGCGCGTTTATCGCCGATCGGCGGCCGGAGCATAAGGTCGTTGACAATGCGATCCTGCTTGCCGCCGACTACTCCCAGATGGAGCTGCGAATCCTCGCCCACATGTCGGGCGACCCGTCGCTGGTCGAGGCGTTCAGGACCGGAGAGGATATCCATCGCGCAACCGCCGCGCTGGTGAACGGCGTGGAGATCGACCAGGTGACGTCCGACATGCGCCGGATTGCCAAGACGGTGAACTTCGGCATCCTGTACGGCATGCAGGCGTTCGGCCTCTCCCGCGATACCGGCATGCCCCGGCAGGAAGCCCAGGCGTTCATCGACCGCTACTGGGAGCGGCTGCCGAAGGTGAAGGAATTCTTCGACACCATCATCGAGAATGGCCGCCAGACCGGCTACGTCGAGACGCTTGCCGGTCGTCGGCGCTACCTCCCCGACCTGAACGCCACCAACGGCATGCGCCGGCAAGGTGCGGTCAGGATGGCGATGAACATGCCGATCCAGGGCACGCAGGCGGACATTATCAAGATCGCGATGATCAACCTGCAGCGCGAGCTGGTGGAGCAAGAGCTTCCGGCGAAGATGCTGCTACAGGTCCACGACGAGCTGGTGCTCGAGGTCGACGAGTCACGCCTGCCAGAGGTCGCGCGTGTGGTCCGGACAACGATGGAAAATGCGTTTGAGCTTGACGTCCCGGTAATCGCCGACATGCGTATCGGCATGAACTGGGAGGACATGGAGTCGTACGATCCGGCGTAATCTGGAGGCGCTTCCCATATTGCGCCGTTTTGCCCCACATCGTCGTTCGGGATACACTTGGAGGGGAGCCCGTCTGGGCTCCCTTCACTCACGTTAAACGTATACTCAAGGAGTTGCAGGTATATGCCTACATATGCCTATCGCGGCGACGAGTGCGGCCACGAATTCGAGGTCTGGCAATCGTTCTCGGAAGACCCGATCAGCGAGTGCCAGGAATGCGGCAAGCCTGTTCATCGCGTTATCCAGCTCGCCCCGATCGTGTTCAAGGGCAGCGGCTGGTACATCACGGATAGCCGACCGACGTCGGATCCTTCCGGCGGAGTTCAGGACGCCTCGAAAATGAACTCGAAGGACGATTCCAAGCCGGCCGAGCCGGCGGAAAGCGCTCCAAAGGCCGAACCGGTTGCAGCAGGAGCATCGTCCGGAAAGGACAGCTAGGAAACCATGCGATCCCGGGGCAACGCCAGGACGAAGCACATTACCCAGTTCGAGAGCCGCTACGTCGGCTCCATCATCGCCTGCCCCGGGCACCTCGTCGCCTGCGCATGTCTCCAGGGGCGTTGACGGCGACCTCCGCCGCGCGCCCCCTTCCGCCAGAGCTGTTGCCCGGCTGGTGACCCGCTGGCCGTCCGATCCCAACATGACGGAGACATGTCCATGAGCGCCGCTCCCTGGAACGACATCGCGATCTACAACACTCTCACCCGAACGATCGAGCCCTTCGAGACAATCGAGCCCGGTAAGGTCCGCATGTATGTCTGCGGCGTCACGGTATACGAGCCGCCGCACATCGGGCACGTCATGTCGTACATCCTGTTCGACATGATCCGACGCTACCTCGAGCATGCTGGCTACGAGGTCCACCACGTCCAGAACTTCACCGATATCGATGACAAGATCATCAACCGGGCCAACGCCGAGGGCATCGACCCGGCGGAGCTGACGGATTCGCTGGTGAACTCCTGGGCGGACGAGATGGCTCCGTTCAACATCCTTCCTGCCCACGTCTATCCTCGTGCGACGCAGGAGATCCCCCAGATCATCGAGATGATCCAGGGTCTGATTGACAAGGGCCACGCCTACGAATCAGAGGGCGACGTGTACTTCCGGGTACGGTCGTTCCCCGGGTACGGCAAGCTGTCGCACAGGGACATCGATGACTTGCTCATCGGCGCCCGCATCGCGCCGGGCGAGAAAAAAGAAGACCCGCTCGACTTCGCGCTCTGGAAGGCAGCCAAGCCCGGAGAACCGACCTGGGAGAGCCCATGGAGCAAAGGTCGTCCCGGCTGGCATATCGAATGCTCCGCCATGTGCTCGCATCACCTCGGGGGTATGGTCGACATCCATGGCGGCGGGACAGACCTGATCTTCCCTCATCACGAGAACGAGATCGCCCAGTCCGAAGCCTATTTCGGCCACGAGCCTTTCTCGCGATACTGGGTCCACAACGGCCTGCTCAAGCTCGCGGACGAGAAGATGTCCAAATCGATCGGCAATGTCGTTCGCCCGACAGACATCGTCGCGCGCGGCCGGGCGATGGCCTACCGGTTGATGGTCATGTCGTCGCATTACCGCGCACCCCTCACCTTTACCGAGGAAGGGCTGGAGTCGGCACAGAACGGCCTGGAGCGGCTGCAGGCAGCTGCCCGGCCGATCGATGTCCCGGTGACGGACGAGCGTCAACCTGAGCTGGATTCGCTGGTCGAGGAGACGGTCAATACGTTCCACAATGCGATGTCCAACGATTTCGACTCGCCGGTGGCGATCGCCGCGATCTTCGAGCTTGCACGCGCGGTGAATCGGGAGCGCTCGGGTGCATCCGTCTCGGCGTCTGTCGTGGATGCGCGCGACACCTTGCAGGAGCTCACGGACATCCTCGGCCTCGATCTCGCGAAGCCAGAAACGAGGCTCGATGCCGGCGTCGAGCCGTTCATCGAACTGCTCATCGAGATCCGCAAGGACCTGCGGACAGTCAAGCAATTCGAGCTGGCCGACAAGGTCCGGGACGAGCTCGCGAAGTTGGGAGTCAATCTTGAAGATACACGCCAGGGGACGATCTGGAAGTCCTCGTAATCGTCGGGACGAGCGTGAGGCGCCTCAGGACCGTCG
>DATGPC010000455.1:0-2859 GCA_035305265.1 Thermomicrobiales bacterium
CTCGCGGCCGCCGCGCATGTGCTGGAACGTGACCTGGAGCCACTGGTGCTCGAGCGCGGCTCGGCCGTCGGCGC
Organism: Thermomicrobiales bacterium; assembly: GCA_035305265.1. GTDB lineage: Bacteria > Chloroflexota > Chloroflexia > Thermomicrobiales > UBA6265 > UBA6265. The sequence continues at coordinate 75 of DATGPC010000455.1, forward strand.
CAGTATGCGCGAATGGGGCCACGTCGCCCTCTTCTCGCCGTGGCGCTACGTCGTCGACCGCGCAGCGGGTGACCTGCTTCACGAAAACGGTTGGACCGACCCTGATCCGGAAGCCTACCCGACCGGCGGCGAGATCGTCCGCGACTACCTCGAGCCGCTGGCGTCCCTCCCCGCGATGAGGTCACGCATCCGCCTCGACAGCGAAGTCATCGGCGTTACGCGCGAAGGGCTCGACAAGATGACGACACCCGGACGCGACGAGGCGCCCTTCCTGGTGACGGTGCGCGCGGCGGACGGTACGGAAGAGGACATCCGCGCCCGGGCCGTCATCGACGCCTCCGGCACGTGGACACGCCCTAACCCGATCGGCTCGTCCGGCCGACCCGCTACGGGCGAGATCGCCCTGCAAGACCGCATCGCCTATGGCATCCCCGACGTTCTCGGGGCGGCACGGGAACGCTATGCCGGCAAGCGCGTGCTGGTCGTCGGCAGCGGGCACTCGGCCTTCAACGTCCTGCTCGACCTTGTCCGGCTGGCCGATGAGGCGCCGGGGACAGAGATCACGTGGGCGGTCCGGAAGCCGGCGAACCGGCTGCAGAACCTCTTCGGCGGTGGCGAGAACGATGCCCTTCCGGCGCGGGGCGAGCTCGGCGCCCGCGTCCAGGCGCTGGTCGCCAGCGGACGACTCCGCATGGAGACCGGCATCCGCATGACGAAGTTGGCACTCACGGATGACGGCGTTGTGGCATCCAGTGGAGAGAAAACGCTCGCGCCGGTCGACGAGATCATCGGCGCGACCGGGTTCCGGCCGGACCTCGGTATGCTTTCGGAGCTACGACTCGGGCTCGACCCGGCGGTGGACAGCCCAACGGCTCTTGCCCCGCTCATCGACCCCAACGTGCATAGCTGTGGATCGGTCCCGCCGCACGGCGCGGAGGAGCTGCGGCATCCGGAGGCCGACTTCTACATCGTCGGGATGAAGAGCTATGGCCGGGCGCCGACGTTCCTGATGCTGACCGGCTACGAGCAGGTCCGCTCGGTCGCCGCGGCGATCGCCGGTGACTGGGACGCCGCGCGGGACGTGCAGCTTGTCCTGCCGGAGACCGGCGTTTGCTCATCCAACATCCCCGGCCTTGAGACTGAAAACATCGCCTGTTGCGGCGTCGACGAGAGCAACACCGTCGTTTCGAGCTGCTGTGGCGTCTCCGAGCCGCAGGTCATCAAACTTGCCAGTATCAGAAGGGACCCTGTCGCGCATGAATAGCGCCGTTCACGAACCATCCGCCGCCACGACACATGATCGGGAGGCGCCCGCGCGCCTCTCGACCATCGACCGCTTCCTCCCGCTCTGGATCCTGCTCGCGATGGCGCTGGGGATCGGGCTGGGACGCGTCTTCCCGGACCTCGGCGAGTGGCTGGACTCCATCCAGGTCGCGGATGTCTCACTTCCGATCGCCATCGGATTGCTCTGGATGATGTACCCGGTGCTGGCGAAGGTGAAGTTCGAGGCAGTCGGTGGGTTGGTGACCAACGGCAAGCTGATGGCCACGTCCTCGGTCCTCAACTGGTTCGTCGGCCCCTTGCTGATGTTCGGCCTGGCGTGGGCATTCCTGCCGGACGAGCCCGCCTACCGCACCGGCCTGATCCTGATCGGCCTCGCGCGCTGTATCGCGATGGTGCTGATCTGGAACCAGCTCGCCTGCGGCGACGGCGAGGTCGCGGCGGTGCTGGTCGCGATCAACTCGGTCTTCCAGATCGTGATGTACTCCGTGCTCGGCTGGCTCTTCCTGAGCGAGATCCCGGGCTGGTTCGGGTCAACCGGCACCGAGCTGGACGTCTCGATGTGGGCGATCGCAAAGAATGTGCTGATCTTTCTCGGCATCCCGCTCGCGGCTGGCTTCCTGACCCGGGCGACCTTGATCCCGGCGAAGGGCGAGCAGTGGTACACGAAGACCTTCCTGCCAAAGATCGGCCCGACCGCGCTGCTGGGCTTGCTCTACACCATCGTCATCATGTTCGCGATGCAGGGCGACCGGTTGCTGGACCAGCCGTTCGACATCCTTCGCATCGCGCTGCCGTTGTCCATCTACTTCGGGCTGATGTTCTTTATCTCGTTCTTTGTCTCGAAGGCGCTCGGCTTCACGTACGAGGAGACGGCGGCGATCTCGTTCACGGCCGCCGGAAACAACTTCGAACTGGCGATCGCGGTGGCGGTCGGCGTCTTTGGCATCTCATCCGGCGAGGCGCTGACCGGTGTGATCGGCCCGCTGATCGAGGTACCGATCCTCGTCGCCCTCGCCTATGTCGCGCTTTGGCTGCGGGACCGCTATTTCCCAAGGGTGAGGTCAGCCACGTCCGGGGCAAAGGCACCCGTCGCGGCGACACATTAGCAGTAGGGCCGACGTCTACCCGCCCGATCGGGCGCCGCAGATATCGCGATCACGACGTCATGGACATCGGGTCGACATCCCGTCGACACCTGTCAGGAGGAGTTCCTGTCTTGGGTGACTACCGCATCGCGCTCCTGAGCGACATGCACGGCAACAGCGCTGCAACGGAAGCCGTCCTCCGGGAGATCGGCGCGGAAGCGCCGGACGAGACCATCTGCCTCGGTGACCTCGTCGGGTACGGCGCACGGCCAAACCAGGTGATCGACCTCGTCCTGGAGCGCGGCATCCCGACAGTCATGGGCAACTATGACGACGGTGTTGGCTTCGACCGTGATGACTGCGGCTGCGCGTACAAGGACACGGATGAGGAAACGCGAGGACAGGCCTCGCTGATG
>DATGPC010000456.1:0-2602 GCA_035305265.1 Thermomicrobiales bacterium
AGGGCGAGAAGTGATAGCGGGCCCCTGCTCCGCTCAGGATGACGGGGTTCCTGGACGGGTCAGGTCAGGCGGGAAAGGATGCGTTCGGCGGCGCGCTGGGGCGTGAGCTGGCGTTTTGCGACGGTATCGAGGATGTCCGCGACGTCGCCGGAAACGCGGGCTGACTGCTCCATGCGACGAAAGAGGGCTGCCTGAACGCGAGCGGATACTTCCGTGCTGATCGTTGTGCGCATGCGCTCGTCCCAGGCTCCGGTGTCGACGAGCCAACTGCGATGCTGGTCGATGGCATCGATGAGCGTGTCGATGCCTTCGCTGCGAATGGCGCTGGTGCGGACGACGGGTGACTCCCAGCCGGAATGCTCGACGCCGGCGGCGATGGAGATCTGGCGGAGGTTTCGCAAGTCGCGGGCGAGTTCGGCGGCTTCGGGACGGTCACCCTTGGTGACCACGAGCACGTCGCCGATCTCCAACGATCCCGCCTTGAGGGCCTGGATGCCGTCACCGGTGCCGGGCACCTGGATGAGCAACGTCGTCATGGCGAGTGACGCGACGGCGACCTCGTCCTGGCCGGTGCCGACGGTTTCGATGATGACGGGGTCGTACCCGGCGGCGTCGAACGCCTGGGCAAGCGCCAGGGTGTTCTGGGCGAGGCCGCCGCCGAACCGGCGCGACGCCATGCTGCGGATGAAGACGCCGGGGTCGTCGTGCCACTCCTGCATGCGGATGCGGTCACCGAGGGTGGCGCCGCCGGTGAGCGGGCTGCTGGGATCGATGGCGATGACGGCGACGCGGGATCCACGCTGCCGATAGGTCCGGATCAGCTCGTTGACGAGCGTCGATTTTCCTCCGCCTGGCGGCCCGGTGATACCGATCAGGTGCGCTTTCCCGGTATGGGGGAAGAGGCGTTCGAGGGCCTGCTGGCCGATGTCGTCGTTGTTCTCGAGACGAGTCAGCAGCCGGGCGAGCGCGTGACGGTCGCCGTCGAGAACGCTGGCGGAGAGACTGGGCGTCGACATTGCGTCAGGGAGCGTCCGCGCGCTCGGTGGCGTGCTCCCGGATGAAGGCGACGGCGTCCTGCAGCGGCGTGCCGGGGCCGAAGATCTTTGCGATACCGAGCGATTCGAGCTCGGGGATGTCCTCGGCGGGGATGGTGCCGCCGGCCACAACGAGGACGTCGTCGCGGCCGACCGCCTTGAGCGCGTCCATGATGGCGGGGAAGAGGGTCATATGCGCGCCGGAGAGGATGCTCAGCCCGACGACGTCGACGTCTTCCTGCAGCGCGGCGTTCGCGATCATCTCTGGCGTCTGGAAGAGGCCGGTGTAAATGACCTCGAAGCCGGCGTCCCGGAACGCGCGCGCCATTACCTTGGCTCCGCGGTCATGACCGTCGAGGCCCGGCTTGGCGACGAGGACCCGGATGGGGCGACGTCCTTCCGTGAACCCGCCATCAGGCGCGTGCATGCCTAATTCCCTTTCTCGTAACTGTAGAAGCCCTGCCCGGACTTCCGGCCAAGCTGGCCGCCGGAAACCATCTGGCGGAGCAGGGGAGCGGGGCGATACTTGTCGTCGCCAAAGGCATGGTGCATCGCCTCCATGATGCTGAGGACGGTGTCGAGCCCGATCATGTCGGCCAGCTCCAGCGGGCCCATCGGATGGGAGGCGCCAAGCCTCATGACGGCGTCGATATCCTCGGCTGAGGCCACACCTTCGTTCAGGGCGAAGACCGCCTCGTTGATCATCGGGATCATCAGCCGGTTCACGACGAAGCCGGGCGAGTCGCTGACGACGATCGGGTTCTTGCCGAGCTGCATCGCCATCGCCACGGTGAACGCGACGGTGTCATCCGATGTGGCGCGTCCGGGAACAACCTCGACCAGCTCCATCTTTGGCACGGGATTGAAGAAATGCATGCCGATGACGCGCGCCGGGTTCGTCGCGCAGTGTCCCAGCTCGGTGATGGAGAGCGAGGATGTGTTGCTGGCGAGGATCGTCTCCGGGTCGACCGTCTCGGAGAGCTTCCTGAAGAGCTCCGCCTTCAGCTCCTTCTCCTCCGGGACCGCCTCGATGACGAAGTCGCAGTTGCCGAGCCGGTCGAACTCGGTCGTGCCTTCGATCCGGGAGAGGATCGTGTCGCGCTTCTCGTCCGTGAGGCGTTCCCGCGAGACGAGCTTGTCGAGGTCCGCTGTGATGCGCTGCAGGCCGCGATCGAGGAACTCGTCGCTGGTCTCGACGATGACGACGTCGTAGCCCGACTGGGCGAACACCTCGGCGATGCCGCTGCCCATGGTCCCTGCGCCGATGACGCCGATGGTCGCCATGGATCCGTTTTGCACGTCGTCTGTCATGTGGATTCGCTCCTCACCCCGATAAAACTGGCTGGTTCGGTTGGGATTATACGACCCTGCCGCTGCCGTTGATCAGGTTCATCGCCTCGATCACTCCCTTCGACAGCCAGAGCTCGACCGCATCAGCGGCTTCATCGATGAGCTGGGGCAGGGCTTGTTGCTCTTCGGGCGAGAATTTCGACAGGACGTGGTTGACGGCTTCGCGGCCACTGCGCCCGATGCCGACGCGGAGACGGGGAATCTCCTGCGTGCCGGTT
>DATGPC010000457.1:0-4870 GCA_035305265.1 Thermomicrobiales bacterium
ACAGCACCGATGGCAACAACAGGAGATAGGGTGTCCACCGCGCGCGTCTGCTCACGTTTCACCGCCCTGTTCACAGAACCTGAGAAGAGATCATCGAGGCCGGGGACAGCGGGGACGATGCGGCCGCTCCTGTCTTGCGAAGGCAGCCGCACACCCCCACGACACCACGTTGGCTCTCGATCCGTGGACTACGACTCCGGGCTCGCCTCAGCGGCCGGCATCTCGCCACCGACCTGGCAGACACCGTCGCTTTCCGGATCTGGCGTCCAGCACGGCGCTCAGGCCGTGTCGAGAACCGCCTGGAGATTCTGTGCCTGTTCCTCGAGGGTGGATGGGATATCGGCCTCGTCGACCGCGATCGCCGTGAACGTGTCGCGGAAGACCTTGTTGTAGGCGCCGTTCTGCTCGCCAAGGCCGACCGGCAACAGCGACGTGATCGCGAACTCGTCCTGCGTGGTCGCGGCGATCGCGTCCGCCTCCATCTGGATGCCGGCTTCGAGATCGTCCGGCATCTCGACTTCAACCGCCGGGAAGAACGCGACTTCGCGCAGCGTCGTCAGCTGCGTTTCAGGCTGCGTCAGGTAGTCGATCAGCGCGCGGGCGCCGTCCATGTTCGGCGCTGTCTTGGGGATGGCGAGCCCGGCCAGCGCCGGCATGTGCCCCAGCCCCTCCGGGCCGCGCGGCGCCGGGAAGGTGACGAAGTCATCCGGTGTCTCCCGCAGGGCGTTGATGAGCCGGGCGGTATGGTCCCACGCCACCATCACCTCGCCAGACTGCAGTGGCACGTCCATGTTGTTGTAGGTCAGCGCCTGGGGATTCGTGACACCCCACGCCTCACGGAACCACTCCCACATCGTCACGGCGGAATCGCTCATGAAGGTTGTGTTCAGGCCGCCGGTGAAGCTCGGGTACGTGTAACCCTGGAAGAAGCGGTGCAGCAACCCGTCCTCGCCGGCCGGGAGGCCGAACACCGGACCGATATTCTCGTTCAGGTTCTGCGCCCACTGCAGGAGATGCTCGTACCGAAGGTCGGTCGAGAGCGTCTCCTCGGTGATCTCCTCGGGCAGGTACTCCAGCGCGTCGCGGTGCGCGCACATGATGTACGACGCCTGCATCCACGGGATGTAGTAGACGCTGTCACCACCGAATCTCGCGAGGTCGACGTAGTCCTCGATCAACCCGCGATCAGCAAGCTCATCGACGAGGTCGCTCAGGTCTTCCAGCAGATCCTGCTCGACGAAGCCCGCAAAGTCGCCATGCAAGCCACCGATGAGGCTGACCGAGCCCTCGCCGGACTGCGCCTCGGCCGCGATACGATCGGCGAACGGTCCGGGGTCTTCCGGCACGAATTCGACGGTGCCGTCGAAGTTGGCGAGGATGCTGTTTCGCATCTTCTCCGCCTCTTCGATCGGCGTCAGCTGGGATGAGAGAAAGACGATGTCACCGTCTTGCGCCCGCAGCTCACGTGCCTGGCGACCACCCGGCGCCGCGAAGGCACCCGTTCCGAGCATGGCCGCGCCGGCGCCGCCGGCGATTACGGTGCGACGATTGACCGGTCGATGGAAAAGGCCCCTGTCGAGTTGCTTCGCCATGGTGTCCTCCATGTACGTCCCGGCGACCTCGATGCACTCTTGGGCACCGCGCGTCGCCGATCAGCCGACGCCTTTCTGGATGTGCGTGTACCCAGATACTATCAGAACACCCAAGACCCTTCCCACTGCTACGATGACGCACGAAAAGGGGGACGGCAGATCTGCCGTCCCCCTTTTTGGCTGGCGTGTGGAGTCGGGCTAGTCGCCCGCCTTCGCCCCGGTCGACGCAGTGGCAGGAGCCACCTTGCCCACCTGCTTCCGCCGCTCGATCAGCTCCGGGCGAGGGACCTTGACGTTCCGCGCCAGCTTCAGCTTCTCGAGCAGCTTGATCACGATCGCGGTCGGGTCGAACTGTTTCCAGCTCATGCCGTGATAGGCCATGGCCGGGAATGCGTGATGGTTGTTGTGCCAACCCTCACCGAAGGTCAGGGCTGCAATCAGCCAGTTGTTGCGGCTTTCATCCTTCGTCTCGAAATCGCGCGCGCCGAAGGCATGGCAGATCGAGTTCACGGCGAACGTCGCATGGTTCAGGAAGAAGATGCGAACGAGGCCACCCCAGAGCAGGCCGCCCCACCCGGCGATGAGGTACGGAATCAGCAGGCCGAGCACCAGCCAGAGCACCGTCGTCTTGTCGATGAACTGGATGACCTTGTCGTTCTCCCAGCGCTTGCCGTACTTCTCGCGGTCGGCAGGCTCCCCGCTGAAGAACCACCCTAGATGGGCATGGAAGAGTCCTTCCGTCGGGCTGTGCGGGTCACCCTCCTCATCCGAATGCGCATGATGCTTCAGGTGGTTCGCCGCCCAGTCGATCGGGCGTCCCTGCGCCGCCATACAGCCGAGGATCAGGAAAGTCGCCCGGATCGGCGCCGGCGTCTCGAAGCTGCTGTGCGTCAGGAGCCGGTGGAACCCGGCGGTGATCCCCATACCGGTCAGGAAGTAGCCGATAGCAAAGAGCATGAATTCCTGGAGCGAAATCCAGTCGCGAAAGAGCGTTCCCATCGCCCAGAGCGTCGCCACCAACGGTCCGATGGCCCAGACGAGCAAGACGACATTGTAGAGTGAGCCCGGGACCTTCCGGTCAAATATCTTGATGATGGCGGCCGAGAGGCCAAGCACCACGAAAGCAACAATCCACCACATTGACCCGTTTCCTCCTGGATGCGCCTATCGCATCCCAACTCGCGCGACAACAATAAAGGGCATAGATCGATCCGGAGGTACAACACGTTCCGGCTCGGGACCATTCCCAGGTTGTCACCGACCGCAGAAGTGTACGCGACAATCGCGTCCGGGAGTATCGTGTAGGGGAAGCCAGGACATAAAGCCGCGACCAGTCAACCTCTGCATCAGCAAAGAACGCCAACGAACCCGGCAGCACACCCGTTTGTCAGCTCACCTCGTGCAGACGCGCCATGTGCGCCCGTAGGAAGCGACCTGGTTCTCGTTGAATGGACGGATGCCGGTGGTGGCGCCGAGCCACCTGACTACCTCGCACCGCGACACTTGCATCATGCGGACGACGAGGCCATTTATGTGCTCGAAGGCTCGCTGGCGTTGGAGCTGGCCGGCCAGACCGTTCGGGTCGATGCAGGAGGTGCGGTGGTGATCCCCAAAGGCACGGTCCATACATGGTGAAACCCCACCTCGCACCCCTGCCGGTACCTGATCCTCATGACGCGGCAGATCCATGAGCTGATTGGCGCGCTTCATTCACCGGACAGGAACCAGTCGTACGCCGAGACCTTCCGCGATTACCAGCGCGAGCTGATCGACGCCCTGTGACGGACGCCGGGGTACACTTGACACGATCACCCGACCAACGACGAACCAGAGGGGTCCATGGCGACTATCGATATCGCATCCGTCTTCGATCAGGACAGCGCTTCCGGCGCCGCACTCCGCGTCAGCCCGACCGACCTGTCCCAGTTCATCCGGCTCGACCAGTGCCAGCGATACCTGCGCCTCCAGCTTCACCTCCGACAGGCGGATCAGTCGTTCCTGCACGAATACGACGTCGCCCTCCAGACCATCCCACCGATCCTGACCCATTCCGGAGCGACATTCGAGCAGTTGGTCGAATCCGCGACGCGCGAGGCCCTGCCGACCACGCGCTTCGAGCACAGCACCGGCGCAGACATCAACAACGCCGAGGTCGTGGAGATCGCCCGGTCGTTGGGCACGGGCGACGTTCACGTCGTGTTCCAGCCCCGACTTCGCGCCCACATCGGCGGCTGGCGACTCACGGGTGATGTTGACATCCTGCGGATGGAGCGCGGGACCGACGGCACGCTTCGCTGCCTTATCGCCGACATGAAATCCAGCACCGCCTCCCGGGTAGAGCACCGGCTGCAGGTCGCCGTCTACCACGAGATGCTATCCAGCGTGCTTGCCGAAGCCGGGATTCACGACGCCACCATTGAGCTCGGCATCCTCTATCGGGGTCCCGTCGAGGGCACCACTGCCGCCGAGCAGGCCGATCATGACCTCCTCCGGCGGCAACGCGAGGACGCGATGGCCACGTTTGGAACGGACGCCGGCTATCTCGAGCGCGTCGACGACGCGGCCGCCTACCTCGGCTCCGTGCAGGATCTCCTTACCGGGGACGACTCGGTCGCCCGGCGGGTACTGCACAAGGATTTCGACGAGGTTCCCTTCCATCTCACCTACAAGTGCGATGGTTGCCGCTTCAACGAGTTCTGCATGAAGCGCAGCGCCGAGACGGATGACCTCTCCCTGCTCCCGCACCTCACCGAGCAGGACAAGACGATCCTCCGCAAGCACGGCATCACCCGCGTCCAGCAAGTGGCCGAGCTCAAGGATCTGGTTGACGATGCGGAGGGGAAGCCCACGCTGGTCCCGGCCCCCGGCAAGGAAGCTCTCAACCGGATGCTTGCGGTCACGTGGCCGGTCGGGCCGCACATCGACGAGCTGGTCCACCGCGCCAAACGATATGTCGGCTGGCAACACGGCAAGCGGGAGGGACTGTCCTATATCCCGAACCGGGGCTACGGCACGCTCCCCTACAGCGGCCCGGACCTGCACCCGAACCTCATTCGCGTCTACATCGACGCCCAGCACGATTACCTGCACGACCGCATCTACATGGTCGGCGCCCTTGTCGTCGCGAACAACAATGGAGTGCCGGAGCCGCATCGGCGCCGAAGCATCGTCCGGATGACACCGGTCGCGCCCTCGTCCAACGAGATCGAGCAGGCGCTCTTTCTCGACTGGATCCAGGAAACGCTACGAGCGATCGTCGAGGTCGCTGCGCCGGACGA
>DATGPC010000458.1:0-12646 GCA_035305265.1 Thermomicrobiales bacterium
GAACGGATCGATCAGGATCGCCGCCGGCCGATGGTCGCGCACATCGTTCAGGACCTGGCACCGGTGGGCCGTGATCGGCACATACCCCTCGCTTTCGAGGAGCTCGTGGAGCAGGGCCCGGATCATCTTGTCCCGTTCCACGACAAGGATTTGGTGAAACATGGTCGGCCCTCCTGGCTGGCGGTGCAGCGCCGTTGGGTCTGCGCCACGCGGGAACCTGCCGCCGCGCTCACTGGAACCGGAGGGGTGTTCCCGGACACGGCGGCGGTTTGCCTGCACTCTTGCAAACGCCCGGGCCCGGGTCTATCAACGATTGGGACTATTCGTGAAATGAATGTGTCCGGACGGCCGAAAAACGCCGGGCCGATCAGAATTCGCCGACGAGGCCGATCTCCATCTCGAGCTCGTACCCGGAATCCGCCTTCACCGCCTCCTGCGCGTGCTTCACGAGATCCAGCACGTCGCGGGCGGTCCCGTTGTCGATGTTCACGAGGAAGTTCGCGTGCTTCGGCGAGATCTGCACGCCGCCGATCTGGAAGCCCTTCAGGCCGGCCCCGTCGATCAGTCGCCCCGCGCCCACGCCCTCGATCTTCTTGAAGACCGATCCGCACGACGGGAAATCCTCGACCTCCGGTTGCCGCTCGGCTCGCCACTGCAGGTTTGCCTCCGCCTGCGCCCGGATCTCGGCCTCCGGCTTCTCCTCCAGCTCGAACGCCACCTCCAGCACCACGATCTCCTCGTGATGCAACCGGCTATCGTCATACCCGAACTCGAAGAAGTCCCGGTTGACCGTCCGCCGTTCGCCATGCACGTCGAGGATCACGGCGGATTCGACGATCCGCTCGATGAAGAGCGTGCTCTGCCGGTCCGGAGCGAGGAAGTGGAGGTTCTGCCAGATCGCGCCGCCGACGCTGCTCGGGATCCCCGCGAAATGCTCGAACCCTGAGAGCCCGGCGCTCGCCGTCCGCTCGATCAGGTCAGCAACAGTCGCACCGCTCTCGGCCGTCACCCGCGTCCCGTCGATCTGCACGTGGTCCGCCTGGTTGTGGATCACCAGCCCCCGGAACCCGCCGTCACCGACGAGGATGTTCGCGCCGGTGCCGAGCAGGAAATAGGGCACGCCCTGCTCCCGGGCCGTGATGACGGCGTTCACCAACTCGTTCGCGTTGTGGACGGTCACGAACATGTCGGCCGGCCCACCGATGCGGTAGGTCGTTAGGGGCGCCAGCGTCACGTCTTGCTGCAGGCGCGGCAAGTCGAGAAGGGGGAGGGTGGTCATCGGGAATGGGTACTCCTTGGGGCGCAACGAGGAGCGCGGCGGCTTTCGTCGCTCCTCGCGCGGGACGTCATATCGTCCGTAAGGATACTCCCGATGCGTACCCGCGTCAGGCGGGTGGCGTCTGCGGTCCCCGCAGCGGGTCGGTGTTGTTCTCGATCTCCCAGCCGTCGTTGAACCCGTCCCCATCCGTGTCCGGGTTCGTCGGGTCGGTGTCGTGGAGGTAAACCTCGTCGCCGTCGCTCAACCCGTCTCCATCCGTGTCCGGGTTGAGGATCGACGTGCCATAGATCAGCTCGCCGCCGTCGTAGAGCGTGTCGCCGTCCGAGTCGAGGTTCAGCGGGTCGGAACCCCAGACATTGACCTCGTCGCCGTCCGAGATGCCGTCTTCATCCGTGTCCGGGTTCTCCGGGTCCGTGCCCAGCGCCGCTTCCTCGACGTCGGTCAGCCCGTCCTCGTCCGTATCCGTGCCGTCATCGACCGGGGCCTCCGTCGGTGCGGCGGTCGGCTCGGCGGTCGGGACCGGCGTGGCTGGCTCGGGAGTCGCCGGAACGGGCGTGGCCGGGATCGGCGTCGCCTCGGGCGTCGCCGGAGCCGGTGTCGCCACATCGGGCAACGTTGCGCCGACGTATCCCGCGTAGACGACGCTGCCGTCCGCGATCGCGGTGACCTCCATGTCTCCCTCGAACATCGCCGCCTCGCCGGACGCAATCGTCGAGGTGACGCGATCGGACCGCACCTCCACCTCGCCCCGGAGGACGAAGATCGTCGTCGGCAACGCCCCGTGCAGCAGCGTCCACGTCTCGTCCTCGGCCAGCACATCGCGCAGCAGGTCGGCGTCGAACGAGCCGGTCGGGACATCGAATGAAGCGCTCGTGAAGAGCCGGTCCGTGGGGTTCGCCGGCGGCTCGCCGTTCTCGGGCAGGACGGTCAGGAAGATGAATGTGTCCGGCGCTCCGAACGTCTCCGCCGTGAACGCGTCTCCCGGCGCGATTCCCATCGCCTCGCCATCGGCAAGCCGGTACCGGAGCCCGGTCGACTCCAGCGTGATTAGCACCGGCGTGTTCTCCGCGATCACGAACCCCGCGCGCGGCGCCGTGAAGGTCTCGCCTCCGGCCTCGGCGGTATGCCGGGTCACGTGCCAGCGCGCGAGCCCCTCCTCGAAGTCGGCCGTCTGGCTCGCCACGATCGACGAATGCCCGGTCGCCGGCGACGGCCCCGCCGGGCCGAAGCCCTGCGCGACGGCGGTCATCAGCGCGCCGACCGCGAGCAAGAGCGAGAGAATCGCCGCCAAGGATCGCCGCGGCGACCATGGACGCGAAGTGGGAGTTGGCTTCACGGGAGCAAACCTCCTGGGTACGGGTCAGATGGATGCATGGGCCAACGGTACGGCGACCGGGTTGCGGACGTCAATGAACGGACACGCGAAACGCCGCGGCCCGGAGGCCACGGCGTTCGCCAATTTCCTGGTGTGCGGGTGATCCGCTGGTTACTTCGCGCTCTCGAACTTCTTCGCGGCGACGTCCCAGTTGATCACGTTCCAGATCGCCTTCAGGTAGTCCGGGCGCTTGTTCTGGTACTTCAGGTAGTACGCGTGCTCCCAGACGTCCACGCCGATCACCGGGGTCTTGCCCTGGCTCAGCGGGGTGTCCTGGTTCGGGGTCGTGACGATCTCGAGGTTTCCGCCGTCAACGACGAGCCAGCCCCAGCCGGAGCCGAACTGCGCGGCCGTCTTCGTCTGGAACTCTTCCTTGAACGCCTCGAACGAGCCCCACTTCTGGTTGATCGCATCGGCGAGCGCGCCGGTCGGCTCGGACGACCCGCCCGGGGTCAGGAGCTCCCAGAAGAAGGTGTGGTTGGCGTGACCGCCACCGTTGTTGCGGACCGCCGTGCGCTTCTCTTCCGGCACGGAATCGAGCTTGCGCATCAGCTCCTCGATCTCCATGTCGGCGAACTCGGTGCCCTCAACGGCCGCGTTGAGGTTGGTCACGTACGTGTTGTGATGGCGATCGTGGTGGATCTCCATCGTCTGGGCATCGATATGCGGCTCGAGCGCGTCATTGGCGTACGGAAGCGGGGGAAGGGTGAATGCCATAAAGGTGTTCTCCTTTGATGAACGACACGAAGATGGCGCGACAGCTTTGCCGCGTTGCGTCCCATCTTCTACCAACACCTCAAATGTAGCAAATTACACGCCACGGTTCATGTCAGCTTTCTTCCAGGAAGCGATCCGTCACCGGTCCCAGCACGGCGCCATACGCGATGTGCCGCACGAGCTGCTGCGCGAACCCCTTGCCTGACAGGTAGCTCTCCAGCCGTCCGTCCCGGATCGCCGGATGCAGCTTCTCCAGCAACGCCATCGGGTACAGCCCGAACGTCTCCATCATCGTCCACGTCATGCCCCTCGCGAACGGGGATCCGGGCAACCGGTCCCGCCCGATTAGTGCGTAGGCGATCCCTAACAGCGCCCCGTTCCCGAAGTGCATCACCGCGCCAAGCGGCCGGGCGAGATCGTCGTCCACCGGCATCAACGTCCCGAGCAGCAGGAAGTCGTCGGTGTTGTGATCGAGCACCTTCATGTCGAAATGCTGCGCGACCGAATATGCCGCCGACCCCGCCAAACCACCGATCGCCCCGGCAACGATCCGTTTCCGCTTGTTCGAAATCCCCCCAAACCACGCCATCATGCGCAACCCCCTTTCCAGCCTCACGAACGCAATATCCACGCCGCATCTATCGCCGGACCCATGCCACATCCACCGCTCATCATCCCCGCCATGCGACCTCGGGATGTGCCGAAATCCGTACGGGACGACGTGCGATCACCTTCCGCCTCATGAACCGCGACGAGGCTGGTCGCAATGTCGTCCCCAGGCTCGCAATCCTGCCCGCACCAAAGGTCCCTCGTCATCCTGAGCGCATGCAACGGCTCGCTGCTGTTTCTCACCCTTCAGGCTCGGCCGGAGGACCCTACGCGAAGCGGTCGAGCCTTCGCTTTCTTTGCCCGGAATCATCGCCCCCGGAATCCCGTAGGGGCGGACCCCGTGTCCGCCCATCGCCCAACGGACGATACCCGGGCATGCCCGTTTCCCTGTACGTGACGACGTGCGGCATCGTCAATCCCCTTCGCCCGCACACCAGCGCCGCAATGTCGTCCCAACGAGCCGGTTCCCCACATCCCGGGATCCAAGATGCCCAAGTTTTGCCTATACAGGGAAACTTGGTCATCTTACATAATGTATGCCGGCAATTCGATAACCAACCGCGACGGGCACCCTCGCGTCCCAGACCCTCCGTTCGCGCTCACCGCTCATCGGGAATTGCGAAACAATCGTGAAAGGGCTTGACAGCCATATCGAGGGTCCGGTAATGTCACACCCATCATGAAGACGGTACTGACGAACACACCGGTCGAAGAGATGCAGCAACGGATGGCCCACACCGCCAGTCCGTCAGGCTGCGTGTCCTCGTCCTGGTATTATTTCTGGTTTACCAACCCCCCAGCTGCGCTGGCGGGGTGTTTTGGTGGAACCGGGAGGTAGGCGCCAGAGCATCACCGCAGAAAGCATCAGCAGCAGTTGGGGGGAACCGAGACACATGTCTCGGTTTTTTTGTTGCCTGGGAACCCCGGGCCCGAACGACGACAGACCACGACAGGGAGAAGGGAACACGCCATGTTGATCACGATTACCGCCGGAGCCGACCAAACGAAGCACCAGATCCTGCAGCAAGCCGCCGGCCTCGGCATCATGACCCAGGTCATGCCGGACGGCCGCGGCGGCGAGGTCATCGCCGTCGGCGGATCGCTGGACGCTGCCGCGCTCCAGCTTCCCGGCGTCGAGCGCATCGTCGAGAAGCACAAGCCCTACATGCTCGCCAGCCTCGACGCCCGCGACACCAGCATCGTCCACGTCGGAAGCGGCGCGGGGAGCGTCGCGATCGGCGGTGACGACCCGGTCATCATGGCCGGTCCGTGCTCCGTCGAGGGACGCGAAGCCATGATCGAGAACGCCCGCCAGGTCAAGGCCGCCGGCGCGACGATCCTGCGCGGCGGCGCCTTCAAGCCCCGTACCTCACCGTACTCGTTCCAGGGGCACGGCGAGCTCGGGCTCCAGCATCTCGCCGAGGCCCGGGACGTCACCGGCCTGCCGGTGGTCACCGAGGTGATGGAGCCCGACCAGGTCGAGCTCGTGGCCGACTACGCCGACATGCTCCAGATCGGCTCCCGCAACATGGCCAACTTCCCGCTGCTCAAGCGGGTCGGCCGCAGCGACAAGCCCGTCCTCCTCAAGCGCGGGTTCTCGGCGACGCTCGAGGAGTTCATGATGAGCGCCGAGTACATCATGGCCCACGGCAACCCGAACGTCGTCCTCTGCGAGCGCGGCATCCGCACCGCCGACACGGCCTTCCGCTTCAATCTCGACCTCAACATCGTTCCCGGCATCAAGGAGGTCTCCCACCTGCCGGTCATCGTCGACCCGAGCCACGGAACCGGCCGCCGCGAGCTGGTCCACCGCATGTCCCTCGCCGGGATCGCCGCCGGCGCCGACGGACTCGCCATCGAGGTCCACCCGGATCCGGACAACGCCCTCAGCGACGGCTACCAGACCATCACGCCGGCCGAGCTGGCCCGTATCCATCGTCGGATGCACGCGCTCCACCAGGTCCTCGCGGATACCGAGGACGACCTCGCCGAGATCTTCCCGCTCCGGACCGGCCAGGATCGCCTCGAGATCACGGCGTAACGTGGCGCGATCCGGATTCGTCGAGGGCGGACCCTGTGTCCGCCCGGGTTACCAGCAAACGGGTTCATGCGATCGATTGATCGCGACGATCGTACACGTGGCTCTTGACATCGGCGGCCGTAAAACCTATGTTGAAGGTGCCGAAGCATCGTCTTCTCTTTCAGGCGACTTCGGGATATCGGGATTCCGATCCAACCTGAATAGCCTGACGTCATGGGTGACTGGAGACGTGAGCAATCGCGTTACTACTCCGGTTTCCCCAGGTACCCGGTCAGGGGCCAGCTCCGGTCCCTGATATCCCTTGCTACCGGCCGTGGACGCACCACATCCACGAAGCGAGCAGGGGAGGCCTGGCGCGATGCCAGGCCCACGGCGGGGTCCTGGCGGATCACCGTAAGTGATGCGCCAGCCTGGGGCAGTCCCTTTCCCAAGGGGCTGGCTCGGAAAGATGCTCGGGAATAGATTGAAACGGCCGGTCCACTTTGGACCGGCCGTTGCTGTTTCCCCTGATTCCGAAACTTCAGGGTTCTCCCCGCCGATGCCGTCGCAGGTAGCCCCGGCCCCGGGGTGGCCGGGGATCGTGGACACCCACCCGGGAGGGTTACGCCTCCGCCTCTGCCGGAACCGTCAGCTGCTCCCCGCAATGCGCGCAGAACTGTCCCGCCGGCGTCACCCGGTGGCACTTGGGGCAGACCAGGCGCGAATCGTCGTTCCCGAGCACCCGCCGGTCCTCCCGGATCGCGTCCGACATCGTCCGATGGTAGAGCACCGCCGCCACGATCGCGGCAACAACCCCGATCGCCGCTTCCGCCCACAGGCCCGTCGTCGACAGCTGCAGCGACAGCATCGTCATCAGCAACGGGATCGCGATACCCGCCGGGCCGGAGATCAGCGTCGACATCATGCGCCCGGACAGGAGGTAGCGCCACGCCGCCGCGCCCAGCAGGCCCCCGGTGAGCGTCCAGACCAGCGGCCGCAAGACGGTGATCCCGATCGTGGTCAGCGTCCACGCCGACGCATCGATCGACGGCCCCGCCTGACCGAACAGCGGGGAGACGAACACGAGCGCCGAGCCGACCGCGTAGCCGCCACCCACGGCCGCCGCCAGGGTCAGCCCGTCCATGACCTCGTTCCGCAGCGAAGCTGCCTGCCGCATCAGCATCGGCCCGGCGATGATCGCCGCGAGCGCCGCGACCGGCACGAGGACGCCGCACACCAGCCAGACGACGAACGGCGCGGACCCGGCCGACTCCGCGAACTGGCCGCCGAACCCGGCTGCGCCGAAGTTCAGCACGCCCTCGTCGAACCAGGACCGCTCGGCGGTGAACGCGCCCAGCCACCCGAGCAGCGCGCCGACAACGACGCCACCGATCGAGAACCCGGCGACGATGTACCATGGCTCGTTCTCGAAGACGTCGCTCTGCCGGCACCAGAAGAGGATGATCGCGGGCAGGATCGCCGAGCCGATCACCAGCGCCATCGCGCCACTGTTCGCCAGCAGCGAGACGAGAACCAGCAGGCCGCCCAGCGCGAGGATCGATCGCACGCCGCCAGGGCGCGTCCAGCGCGCCAGCGGCTCGAAGATCGTCGCGGCCTGGCTCATCAGCCGCTCCACCGGTGTATCGCCGGTGATCTCGCGTCGGTTCTCCGTCAGCGGGCCGCCACAGTATCCGCAGAAGCGCAGCGCCTCGGTCGACTTGCCGCACGTCGGGCACGTGGTCGTGCCAACCGCAGCGGCGGTCGCCGTGAACGCCTGGCTCGTGCTGGCCCCATCCGTCCGCTCGTCGCTCTCGCGCTCATGGTCCGGGTTCTGGCCGGCTGGCGCGTTGTCGACATCGACCTCTTCGCTGGTCGAGAAGTCGTCGACCTCGTCCGATGCGTCGCCGGTGGCCGGCGGCACATGGATATCGACCTGGTCCGAGGCGTCGTATGGGTCGGGCGCGGTCGCGTCGCTGTCGTGGTAGGGCTCGTCCTTCGGCAGCGGCACGAGCTCGTCGATGGTGTCGTTCCAGCGCGAGCGGTGAGGTTGGTCGTCCGCCTTGGTGCCCTCCAGGGCGATCGCGTCGCCGGAGGTCGTTGCGTCGTCTCGCTCGTCGATATCGACCGGCGGTGCCTCGGGAAGCTCGTCCTCGACCGGCGTCAACGCCTCGCTGTCGTGGACCGGTTCCTCGTTCTCGTCCGGGATACCGGACGTGCCGCTACCGCGCGTCTCATCGACCATCGTCTTTCCTTCCACAAACGTCGCTCATCCTGGCGATTTCTCATGCCGCTAGTGTGCCATGCAGCGATGGGGCCTGCAGCCGGGGAACGTCTGATAGACTGCCGCAAGGATCCGCCGAAACCCGTTGGGGAGAAGAGGGAACGCCTGTCCATGTCCACCGGTGAGCTGATTGGCCTGATCGTCTACGGAATGACGGTCGGCGTTGCGCTGGCCGCACCGATCGGGCCGATTAATATCGAGATCATCCGCCGGGGCATTCGGGACGGCTACATCCACGGCTGGATGGTCGGGCTCGGCGCCGTCAGCGTGGACACCGTCTACGCGCTCATCATCGTCTCCGGGTTCGCGTCCTTCGCCGACCGCGAATCCGTGCGCGTCGTTCTCTATATCGCCGGTGGCTTCATGCTTGGCTGGGTCGGCTGGTCGAGCATGAAAACGGCCCTGCGCGGCATCGAAGGCAGCGCAGGGGACAAACCGAAACCACGCGGCCGCAGCTACATCACCGGCGTCCTCATGGCCGCCTTCAACCCGATGGGCATCGTCTATTGGCTCACCGTCGGCGCTGGCCTCGCCGCCGACGCCGTCAGCCGGGTCGGGAAATCAGGCGCCCCCGTCCTTGTCGTCGGCGTCACCCTCGGCATCCTTGCCTGGGTAACCACCCTCTCGGTCATCGCGCAGGTCTCCCGCCGGTTCGTCACCGGCAACGGCATGCGCTGGGTCACCAGCGTCAGCGGCGCCATCATCATGGCCTTCGGCCTCTTCTTCTTCTGGCAAGCCCTCGCGACGCTTACGGGTTGATCAGCCGCTCGACATCCTCGGGTAGCCCCGGCCCCGTGGTGGCCGGGGAGGTGAACCCGGTGGAATGAGACGCCTTGCGGCCACGTCAACCCCGTACCCGACCCGTGCTGGCCGGGGGGATAGACTCCGTCATTCTGAGCGCAGCGAAGAACCCGACGCGAAGCGGCCAAACCCTCGCCTTCTCTGCCCGGAATCATCGTCCCCGGAATCCCGTAGGGGCGGACCCCGTGTCCGCCCACCCTGACCCCAAAGCCCCCGTCACCCTGAGCGCAGCAAGGGCCCGCTCCCGCTTCTCGCCCGGCGGGCTCGGCCGGAAGGCTCGACGAGAAGCGATGATCGCGTTTGCATATCTCACTCGGGGGCATCTTCTCCGTACGGGAGGACTTGTGGCCGCTTCATACCTCTATCCATGCATGAATTGGCCGCAATGTCCTCCCTCCGTGCCCGCCAATGGCCCAATACGCCGAAATGCCCCCGTACTCCCGCCCGGACGCCTCACCCACAACCCCCGGCACACTTCCTGTACGTACATATGTACAATGAAGCCTGACGCACGCGTCAGCCGGAGCCTTATCTTTCGTTACAGAGCCGGGACCACATGAGCGACACACCGACTGGACCAACGACCCACCCATTCCACGCCTTCCTGACTCGCCGCCGGCTGGTCGGAAGCGCCGCCGCCATCGCCGCGCTGGCCCCGGCCACCGCCGTGCTCTCGCGGCAGGATGCATCCCCGGAGGCAACGCCAGCCGCCAGCCCGGCCGCGTCCCCGGTCGCCACGCCGACGCCGGATATCTTCCCCGAGCATCAGCTGCGCATCATCGAGGATCTCCAGCCCCGGTATGACGCCGAGCCGGTCGGGGGTGGGACGCTCCGACTCTACGCCCGACGCGACGGGCTGACCGACTTCAATCCGACCGCGCAGCGGCAGGACATCCAGGCGCTCTTCAGCCTCTACGACCCGCTTGTCCGGCCCGATCCCGTCACCATGGAACCGCGACCCGGCCTTGCCACGGCATGGGGGTGGAGCGCGGATGGCCTCTCGCTCTCCTTCGACCTTCGCTCCGGCGTCACCTTCCACGACGGCACGGCGTTCACCGCCGAGGACGCCCGCTTTTCGATCCTCGCGTACCGTGACGACTACGACACGGCGCTCGCCGGGATGTTCGCGCTGGTGACCGATGTCGTCGCCGAATCCGCGGAGCGGGTGACGGTCACTTTCGCCGAGCCGGACGGCGCGTTCCTTTTCAATGCCGCGACCCAGCCCATCTTCTCGTCGCGGCAATACATCACGCAGTGGGAATCACGGCCGGTCGGTGAGCGCTCTATCTCCGGCTTTGACTGGGCGGCGAATCCGCCGGTCGGTACCGGACCGTGGCGCTTCGGCGAGGCGAGCGACGATCGCCTGACCTTCGTTCGCAACGACGACTACTGGGAGACCCCGCCGCACGCCGACGAGCTGGTCTTCATCGCCGAGGACGATCAGGCCGCCCGTATCGACGGCTGGAAGAATGGGGATGTCGACGTCGTCTGGCCGGTCCGCGCCACCGATCTCGACGCCGTCTGGAACGAGGAGGGCCGCCTCTTCGTCGCGCCGTCGCCAACCGTCTTCTTCGCCGCCTTCAACGTCGCCAACCCGGCCAATATCACGCCGGACATGATGGCCGATCCGGCCTTGCGCAAGGCCCTGAGCCTTGCCGTGGACCGTGAGTCCTATGCCCGCGAGGTCTTCTTCTCCTTCATCGACGAGACGATGGCCGGCACGGTTGTCCAGCCTTGGGCTCGGGACGAGTCACTCCGGAACCCGGCGTTCGAGATCGACGGGGCCAACCGGATCCTCGACGAAGCCGGTTGGGTCGACGTCGATGGCGACGGCATGCGTGAGGACGCCGTCGGCAACAAGCTGGATCTCTACCTGATCGTCTCCTCGCAGGAGCGCCCGGAGCTGCTCGCGATCATCGAGCGTCTCGGCGACAACTTCCAGAAGATCGGCGCGCGCCTGACCGTGCAGCAGCTGGAGCCGGAAGAGCTCGATACCCGCTGGGTCGAGAACCGGATGTACGACATGGTCGCGTTTTCGCTCGTCGGGTACCCCGCCTTCAATCACTACGACCTCTACGGCACTGCCTGGGATATCCGCGCCAACACCCGTGGCTGGAACCCCGGCGGCTACAGCAATCCGGACGTCGACGCCGCGATCGACGAGTACTTCGCCGCGACCAGCCCCGACGACATGCGTAACGCCCTTGTCCGTCTCCAGCAGGCAGCGAACGACGACCTCTTCGGCCTTTGGTTCGGCTCGCCCCACGACCTTATCCTCGTCCGCGAGGACGTCCAGGGCTTCGTCCCGAACATGTTCCTCCAGACCATCGACACCCGCGTCTGGTGGCGCGGCGAGGCCGACGTCACCGGCGACTCCCCGGATGCCCCGACCCGCGACATCCCGGTCGTCTTCTGGGACCCGGAGGACTAACGCCCCCCGAAAACGCGCCGGATAAGTTGCCGAGTCTGGATGTTTCGCCACACGACCTCGGTCCTCGATCCGTCATCCCGACCAAGTGGCCTGCGGAGCAGGGCACGCGTGGAGGGCTCTTTGTCTTGGCCTGAAACCATCCTGCCGCAGCAAAGAACTCTTCACGCGCTTCGCCCCGCCGCTCAAAGAGCCCCGTCATTCTGGGCGGAGCGAAGGCCCGCTCCCGCTTCTCGCCCGGCGGGCTCGGCCGGAGAGCCCGACCCGAAACGATCGTCAGGGCACATGCCTCTGCCCCCGTTTAACCCCGTCTACAGCCACGAAAGAAACACGTGTCGCACGTTTCCGCGCCCATCCCGTACAGAGGAGAGAAAGGCACTCCCCCGCGCACGACTCCCATCCTCCTGGGGAGACGCTCTCGCCAACCGTGGAGTGAATTGCGCATGATCATGATCACCTTGGGCGCCATCCGTCCCCGCCCGATACGGTGCCCCATGCACCACCTCCCGCGCAGCAGTCCCGCTTTGCGGTAGCATTCCCGCAGGAATGTATACATGTCGCAGGGAGCAGGAGATGCCGCAGGCAGACCTCATTTTGGCGATCGATCAGGGCACCACATCGAGCCGTGCCGTCGTGGTGGATCGCTCCGGCCGGTTCCTCGAAGTCGCGCAGGAGGAGATCGACCAGATCTACCCGCGATCCGGGTGGGTCAACCACGACGCGAACAATATCTGGGACGTGACGATGCGGGTCGTGCTCCAGGCGCTGGATCGGCTGGACGGCGGCATCGACCGCATTGCCGCCATCGGCATCACCAACCAGCGCGAGACCACCGTCCTCTGGGATCGAGGCACCGGCGAGCCGGTCGCCCCTGCCATCGTCTGGCAAAGCCGCCAGAGCGCGGACATCATCCGTGACCTCGAAGAACGCGGCCAAGCGGAGACCTACCGCCGCATCACCGGCCTCGTGCCGGATGCCTACTTCTCCGCCTCCAAGATCGCCTGGCTGCTGGACGACCAGCCCGAGCTGCGCAAGCGCGCCGAGGCCGGCGAGGTCGTGTTCGGCACCATCGACACGTGGCTCATCTGGAAGCTGACCGGCGGCGCCTCGCACGTCATCGACCACTCCAACGCCGC
>DATGPC010000459.1:0-2668 GCA_035305265.1 Thermomicrobiales bacterium
GGACGCCGCTTTGATACAATCGGGCGCAAGTAAAGATGAGTTGCGTTGACGGAGACAGCGCGTTTGGCTCCCCGCCAGAGAGGCTCCCGAATTGGTGGAAGGTGGCCCGGTGCGAGCAAGCGACGATTCCCTCCCGAGCAGCGCGGTGAAAGGACCAGAGATCCTTGTAGTCGCGCGGGCGCTCCCCCGTACAGGAGCATGGAAGAAGCGCGCCGGTCGTTCCGGCGAAGCAGGGTGGTACCGCGTGGAGCCCCTCGTCCCTGCCGGGGGGCTTTGTCGTGTCCGGAAAATGGTAGAAGGCTCATACATGTCACAGTCAGACCAGAAATCCGCGCCCGGGAGCGCTGCTGACCTCGCGAGGCTCCGGAGCGAAGCACTTGAGCGACTCTCGTCGCTCACCACCGCCGCCGAGGCCGCCGATTGGGAGCGGGACTATCTCGGCCCGAAAGGTGCCGTCAAGCTCTTCCAGCGCAGTCTCGGCACACTGCCGGCTGACGAGCGACCGGCCGCCGGCCGCGCTGCCAACGAATTGAGCAAGGAGCTCTCGGAGGCCTTCGAGCCGATCAAGGCGCGCCTGGACGCGGAGGCGCTCGAAGCCCGGCTGTCCGAGGATGCGATCGACGTCACGCTTCCGGGGCGCACGCCGGTCGTTGGCGGACTGCATCCGATCACGGAGATGGTCGACGAGCTGATCGAGATCTTCGCCCACATGGGCTTCCAGGCCGTCTTCGGGCCGGAAGTCGAGACGGCCAAGTACAACTTCGACCTGCTCAACATCCCGGCGGACCATCCCGCGCGCGACGTCTGGGACACCATCTTCATCGAAGCACCGAATGAAGAAATCGTGCTCCGAACGCACACGTCCCCGATGCAGGCGCGCACCATGGA
Organism: Thermomicrobiales bacterium; assembly: GCA_035305265.1. GTDB lineage: Bacteria > Chloroflexota > Chloroflexia > Thermomicrobiales > UBA6265 > UBA6265. Next base: position 889 of record DATGPC010000459.1, read on the forward strand.
ACGGATCAAGCCGCCCGTGCGGGTGATCGTGCCGGGCAAGACGTTCCGCTTCGAGGCGCAGGATGCCTCCCATGAGTGGCAGTTCACGCAGCTGGAGGGTCTCGCGGTCGACAAGCACATCCGCCTCTCCGACCTGAAGGGTGTGCTTCAGGAGATGGCGCGGCAGCTCTTCGGCCCCGAGCGCAAGGTCCGCTTCCGCTGCGACTTCTTCCCGTTCGTTGAGCCGGGCGTCGATTTCTCCGTTGACTGCGCGATCTGCAACGGCAAGGGTTGCCGCGTCTGCAAGGGCACCGGCTGGCTCGAGATGGGAGGCGCCGGCATGGTGCACCCCAACGTCCTGCGCGGCGTGGGCTACGACCCGGAGGAGTACACCGGGTTCGCGTTCGGCCTCGGCATCGAGCGGATCATCATGATGAAGTACGGCGTCGACGACATCCGTGGCTTCCAGTCCAACGATCTCCGCTTCCTCCGCAAATTCGCCAACATCAGCGTCGCGTAGAACACCAACTGCAAAGATCGCTCGCCCCGTACCGCCGGACCTTGCGTCCGGCGCTCGACACCGCAGACAAGCTGCTACGGTACCGGGTGGCCAACTCATCAAAAGGAATCAGCAGCACATGAACGTACCCTATCGTTGGCTTCAGGACCTGGTCGACGTCGACCTTCCTCCCGCCGACCTTGCCGCCCGCCTGACGATGGCCGGTCTCGAATCCGAGAGCATCGAGGAGATTGGCTCGGGTTGGGACAAGGTCTACGTCGGTGAGGTCATGGATGTAAAGCCCCATCCGGATGCCGACCGCCTTGTCCTCGCAGACGTTGACGCCGGCGAAGATCGTCGCCTGACCGTCGTTACCGGCGCGCCGAATATCGCGAAGGGGCAGAAGGTCGCCCTTGCCCTTGCCGGCGCCCGCCTGATCGACGGTTACTCCGAGGAGCTGAAGTACAAAACCCTCAAGCCGGGCAAGATTCGCGGCATCCAGTCCGAGGGCATGGTTTGCTCCGAAAAGGAACTGGGTATCTCGGATGAGCACGAGGGCATCCTGATTCTCGAGGACGATGCGCCGAAGGGTGCCCCGCTGAAGGACTACCTCGGCGACACGGTCATCGAGTTCGAGATCACGCCCAACCTCGTCCACGCCTTTTCGATCCTCGGCATCGCGCGCGAGACGGCCGCCATCATCGACAAGCCCGTTCGCGAGCCGGAGCTGGCGGATCTGTCCGGCGTCAACCCGGACACAAATCTCGTCCAGATCGACGCGCCGGATCTTTGCGCCCGCTACTGCGGCGTCATCGTCGACAACGTGAAGGTCGGTCCCTCCCCCGGCTGGCTGGCACAGCGCCTGTCCAATGCCGGCGTCCGCCCGGTGAACAACCTCGTCGACATCACCAACTTCGTGATGCTCGAGATGGGCCAGCCGCTCCACGCCTTCGATCTGAAGAACGTCGCCGGCGAGCGCATCATCGTGCGTCGTGCCCGCGATGGCGAGACGATCGAGACGCTGGACCATCGCGTCCGCGAGCTGACGACTGACGACCTGCTCATCACCGACGCCGAGAAGCCGGTGGCGGTCGCCGGCGTCATGGGCGGCGTGAACTCGGAGGTCACGGACGACACGACATCGATCCTGCTCGAAGCCGCAAACTTCGACATGGTTTCGGTCCGGCATACCGCGCGCCGCCTGAAGCTCCGGACCGATGCTTCCGCCCGTTTCGAGCGCGGTATTGACCCGGAGCTCGTCTGGGCGGCGAATCGGCGAGCGGTCCAGCTCGTCCTCCAGCT
>DATGPC010000460.1:0-2098 GCA_035305265.1 Thermomicrobiales bacterium
GTCGCCGCGGACCGGATCATCCTCCACGCGACGCACACCCACAGCGCCCCACATCCCAGCCGGGTCTTCACCGAGTCGCTCGGCATCCCGGACGATGCGTGGATCGAGCTGCTGGAATCGCGGTTGTTCGAAGTTGTGGGACAAGCGTGGGACAACCGCACGGAGGCAACGGTATCTCGTGGCCGAGGCAGCTCCTCGATCGGCCTGAACCGGCGCGTTGCGCTGGGCGCGGATCCCGGCGAGCAGGAGTTGGTGGACCCCGAAGTGCTCGTGCTGCGCGTCGACGACATGAACGGCAATCCGCTCGCGGCGCTCATCCACTACGCCTGCCACCCGACGATCAACGAGCTGGCGCGCATCTCCTCCGAGTTCCCCGGCTTCATGTGTGAACACGTCAGCAAGCTGCTCGGCGATGGCGTGGTCGTCGCGTACCTGCAAGGGTGCTGCGGCGACATCAACCCGCTCCCCTTCCTCGATCGCGGCAAGCGCCCGATCGGGCACGCCGACGTCGTAAAGATGGGCGAGATCCTGGCCGGGGACGTTGAATCCGTCCTCGACGGACCGATGGAGCGACTGACCCTCGACCGGATCACCTCCAGACGCGATGTCGCGATGCTGGCGATGCAGCGCGTGCCTCCGCCGGAGGAACTGGACGTCGCGAAAGATCGAACGGATGTTGTCGGCGAATGGGCGCGGGTGCTCCTGGCGGATCCGGCCCGCTGCGCGTCCCCGCTCGGCGTCGAGGTCACGCACCTGCGCCTCGGCGACGATCTCGGGTTCCTCGCAATGGCCGCTGAAGTGACGACGCCATACGGGATCGCGATCAAGTCCCGATCGAATGGCGTGACGCTGCCGCTCCCCTACAGCAACGGCATGCTCGGGTACGTCGTCACCGACGACCAGCTCGCCCGTGGTGGCTACGAATCGGTCGAGTCCGCAACCTACTTCGGGCTTCCATCACCCTTCGCACCAGGAATCGAACAGGCATTCTCTGGCGCCATCGAGCGCGCATTGTCCGCAGATGAAAGGACGCTTCCGACCCGATGATCACCCTCGTTCAGGACGACGCCAACTCCACCCGTTATCTCGAGGAGATCGTTCTCCACGCCGGTCTCGCCTGTCGCTGGCGATCTATCGACCAGCTCGATGCGTCGGATCGCATCATCGTGCTGGCCGGGAAGCGCGCCCTCGGTTCTGATGACCGACAGCGCCTCGTCGATCTGGTGACCTCCGGCACGGCGCTTGTCGTCACGGGCGGCACCGCCGGGCTGGATGACCTGCTGGGAGCGACGGCAACCGGCGATCCGGCCGAAGGCTACCTGACCGCGATGGATGCAGCGCATCCTGTCACCGCCGGTCTGCACTCCCGCCTCCACGTCTTCGACGCGACGCCACTCCGGGCAACGTCTGGAACTTCGCTCGGTCGCCTGACAGGGGACGACGCGGCTACAAAACGGGGCGAGGGCATCGTCGCCTCCCGCGCCGGACGCGGGGCAACCGTCGCTATCGGGGCGGATATCCCGTGGTCCGTCTTCCACATCCAGACCGGCACGCCGGTTCATGCCGATGGCGAGCCGGCGCCGGACGGCACCGCCGCCATCGACGACGGCATCCTGAAGGCCGAGGACGGCATGGTGCTGTCTTGGGAGCATGACCGCATCCAGACCGCGACCGGGCCGGTGCCGGAATGTACCGGGATCGATCCTGCCTACCCGGATGGTGACACTCCATGGTTCGCCGTGGCGCTGGCCGATGAGCTGCGCCTGCTCCTGTTGCAGGCTATCGCCTGGGCGGCGAGCGAGACCGGGCAATCGCTGGCGGCGCTCCACGAGTGGCCAGACGGGCGTGACGCGGTCGCGACGATGTCCCATGACTCTGACCTGAACATCGACGCTAGCGCTCACACGACCTTGCGGCTCCTCGAAGACGCTGGCATCCACTCGACGTGGTGCCATATGTGGGGTCCGAACTACCCGGGCCGTTACGAGCCCGGAACGTTCCCGAAGATCATCGAGGCGGGACACGAATTCGCGTTCCACTACAACGCCTTCGACCGCGACGGCGGTAGCTGGGGACGGGAGCATTTCGCGTGGCAGGC
>DATGPC010000461.1:0-7918 GCA_035305265.1 Thermomicrobiales bacterium
TCTCCGGCGGTCGTGCCGTCGGGGACGTCCAGCGTCTCGATGCTCTTGCCGAGGTGCTCGCGCATGATAGCGAAATAGCGAACGGTTACCTGCATGGGGGAGAGCTCCGGGAGATAGCGTGAACAGACAAAAGGACCATCCGCGACGTCGCGGACGGTCCTTCATTCTAGTCATATTCGGGAGTCCCCGGCCGCCCTAGTGCATGAGCCCGTGCAGCTGGTCCCGGAGTCGCGTGGCGAAGTCGTGATTCGAGCGGCTCAATTCTTCGAAGATCGAGGCCAGGTTGTCGTTGCCAGCCTGCTTCGCGTCCTGTGCGTACTTTTCGAGGACGTCCTGCGCCTGCAGCAGGTTGCTCATGGTGGTGATGATGTTGTACTCGACGTCGGACACGGCGGGATTGGTCTTGTCGCCCATGGAAAGTCTCCTCTGATGCGTTGCGGGTCGGACATCTTCGGTTGTACCTCCCCCTGAGCGCATGACCGGTGCCAGCGGCAAGAGGAAACCCCGGCCCATCCGGGCCGGGGTCCTGGTTCCTACAGGTACTTCTCGAACCAGCCGAGGGTTCGTTCCAGGCGCTCCACCCGGCGCTTCGGCTTGCCGTTGCGCCCGAGTCCGTGGCTCTCGTCAGGGAAACGGACGAACTCCGTCGGGACGCCAAGCTTCTTCAGGGCGATGAACCACTGCTCCGCCTGCTCCATCGGGCAGCGGTAGTCGTGCTCACTGTGGATGATGAGGCAGGGCGTCGTCACGTTGCCGACGTACTTCAGCGGCGAGAGATCCCAGTACAGATCCTGGTTCTCCCACGGCGTACCCATGTCCGGGTCGAGGCTGACCAGGGCAATGTCGTCGGTCCCGAACATCGACGTCATGTTGGAAATCGAGCGGTCCGTGACCGCCGCCTTGAAGCGGTCGGTATGGCCGAGGAGCCAGTTCGTGCTGAACCCGCCGTAGGAGCCGCCGGTAACGCCCAGGCGATCTGGATCGAGACCACCCAGCGAGAGGACGTGATCGACCGCGGCCATGAAGTCTGGCATGTCAGCCTTGCCCCAGGCCGCCTGCACCGCCCTGGCGAAGTCGTTGGTGCGACCGGTGCTGCCGCGCGGGTTGATGTAGGCGAGAGCGAAGCCACGCGCGACGTACATCTGCAGCTCATGGAAGAACGCGTTGCTGAATTGCGCGTGCGGACCGCCATGGATGTTCAGGATCAGTGGCGCGAGGTCGGTGCTCCCGGCCGTATTGCCCTCCGGGCGAATGAGCCACCCCTGGATCATCTCGCCGTTCGACTCGAACCAGAACTCCTCCGGCGTCGGGATGCTCACCTCGGAGAGCCACGCCTCGTTGAAGGAGGTGAGGGGCGTCTCGCCGTCGTCCGTGACGCGGTGGAGCTCCATCGGCGTCGTCGCATCGGCGACCGCGATCACCAGCTCCTCGCCATCCTGCAGGTGATCGAACGCCTTGATGTGCCGACCGGTGGCGGTGAGCAGGCGCGGCTTCTTGCCGTCCAGGCGGAAGCGAACAACCACGGTGGCCCCGCGATCCGAGACGAGCGAGTCGATCGCGCTGCCGTCCGGGAGCCAGCGGAAGGTCTTCCCGGTCGGGCCGGTCGGCCCGCTCATGGAGGAGTCCCCGATCGTGCGGTCGAGATCCTCGCCGAGCCGCTGCGGCTTGCCGCCTTCCGCAGGGATGACGAAGAGCGATGTGTTGACGTCGTTCCTTGCGATGTCCGCGTCGCCAACGATGGCGATCATCGTGCCGTCCGGTGACCATGCCGGCGAGCGCCAGGCGCCCTTGCCGTCGGTCAGCTTGCGCAGCTTCTTGCTCTCGACGTCCATGACCCACAGGTCGTTGTGCCGCGCCTTGTCCCAGTCCTCGTCCCGGTTGGCGACGAAGGCGATCTCCGTGCCGTCCGGCGACCATGCCGGGCTGGAATGCTCGAAATGACCTTCGGTGAGCTGGACCGGCTCTTCGTCCTTGCCGGACACGGAGGTGAGGAAGATGTGGCCGACCTTGTCCTCGAGGAAGCCCTTCCCGTCGAACTTGTAGCGTGCCGAGGTGATGACCTTGACGTCGCTCGCTTCATCGTCCTCTTCGTCGCCCTTTTCCGGTTTGACGGAGCGCACGAAGGCAATGCGGTCGCTGTCCGGTGCCCATGCAAAGTCGCCAGCGCCCTCGTCGCCCTTCGTGACCTGCTGTGCCTCGCCGCCCGCCACCGGCAGGACGAATATCTGCGGCTTCTTGTCGATGCGGTTCGAGGTGAAGGCGATGTACGTGCCGTCCGGCGACCACCGAGGCGACGTGTCGGACCACTGTCCGGATGTCAGCTTCATCGGCTCGCCGCCGTCCAGCGGGATGTTCCAGAGGGTCGTGCGGTACTCGTCGCTTTCCTTGTCGATCGTCAGGACCTCGGCCACAACGCGGGTACCGTTCGGCGACACCTGTGGCTCCCCGACGAGCGACCAGGCATAGAGGTCCTCGATCTCCAGTGGCCGGCCGATGCGCTCGACGACCTCAGGACTGGCTTTCGCCGCCTTCGTCCGTTTCCAGTCCGGCTCGAGCGCATTGAGGAGCTTCTTCTGGTCCTTGACCTTCTTCGTGCCCTTGGCCGCCTTCTTTGCGGACTTCTTGCTGTCTTTCGTCAACGTGGTGCCTCCAGGTGTCGATGATCGGGAGAACGCTGCCGTTCGATCTCAGGATGCGTCGGAAGCCAGTGGGGCACCGAGCATCATGGCCTCGACCGTTTCGCCGGCGCTCCACGGAATCTCGCGGGGCGGGATGACCAGGAACGCGTTCGCTCCAAGGAATGATGCCAGCCGGGACGAGCGCTGCATACCGGTGCTGCGCCCGACGAGGCGGCCCTCCTCATCGAGCGAGACGATGGCGCGCTGGTACTCGATCCGGTCCGACGGCTGGGTTTCCTCCAGGAGCCTGACCGGGACGGTCGGCCGGTGGATCTGCCGGTCGCCGATCATCTGCCGGATCGCGGGACGGATGAAGAGCTCGAACGTCACCAGCGACGAGACCGGATTGCCCGGCAGGCCGAAGATCATCGTCTCGCCACGGGTCGCGAAGTTGAGCGGCTTGCCCGGCTTCATGAAGAGGCGGCGGAAATGCAGGTCCACATCGTCGGCTTCGAAGAGGATCGCCTTGATGTAGTCCTTCTCACCCATCGAGACACCCCCGGAGGTGAGGATGATGTCGTCGTTCTTCATTCGCTCCTTCAACAGGGTTTCGAGGCCGACGCGGTCGTCCGGGGCCTTGCCGATCCAGGTGATCTCGACCGGCTCGTCAGCCAGCGTCGCGGCGAGGGCGAAGCGGTTGGCGTCGCGGATCTGGCCCGGGTCGATCGGTTCGTGAGGATCCTTCAGCTCGTCGCCGGTGGAGATGATGCTCACCTTGGGCTTTCGCGCGACCGTCACCGGTGTGATGCCGAGTGAGGCGAGGAGCCCGACCTCGGCGAACCCCAGCCGTGTGCCGGCGGGAATCACCAACTCCCCGGCACGGATATCGCTGCCGGGTTGGCGGATATTCTCGCCGGGCTTCACGTCGCGATGGATGACGACGTGGTCCTCCATCAGCTCGGTGTCTTCGACCGGCACGACCGCGTCGGCGCCATGCGGCACGGGAGCTCCGGTCATGATCCGGACCGTGTATCCCTCGGTGACCTCGGCGTCGATCACGTCGCCCGCGTTCTGCGTCCCGACAATCTCCCGCCACGGCGAGAGATCGGCCGCCAGCACCGCGAACCCGTCCATGGTGGAGGCGGGCCAGCCCGGGTGATCGTGCGGCGCGACGATGTCCGTCGCGATCACGCGACCCGCGCTCTGGCCGACATCCACGGTTTGGACGGATACTTTGGGAACGTGATGCGCGATGATCGCCGACGCCTCCGCGGGCGGCAACATACGATCGATATCGGTATTGGCGTGCACATGGTCGCCGGGTGGTGGCTGCATAGGGTCCTCGTGATGGTGTGTAACGCCGAAATGACCGGCATTTCAACGGAACGACTCTGGCGGGCATGCTACCACGATCACCGCGTCGTTCCTCTCCGGTAATCGCCTGAAAGGCCCGAATGTTCGACGAACGTCACCTGCTTCGCCTGAAGATCGGCATTCCGCTCTGCATGTTGCTCATGCTTGTGCTGATCGAGGTCATCCGTCGCTTTGTCTGGACCGACATCTTCGCCGGTTGGCTCGGTCTCGGCGCGCTGGTGATTGTCTGGGCGGTGCTGCTCTCGGCATGGTCACATATCGTGCTCGGGTCTATGGCCGAGGCGAACCAGTTGCTCAGTCGCCGCAACCGTGAGCTGCTCGCACTCCACCACGCGAGCCTCGAGATCGAATCCGAGGTCGAGCTGGGACAGGTGTTGCGGCGGATCGTCCAGGAGGCGCGCGGCGTCCTGAACGCCAGGTACGGTGGCTTGACCTATTTTGACAAGAACGGGGACATCGCCGCGTTCATCACCCTCGGGTTCAATCATCCCGAAGGCGCGATCCCGGACCCGAAAGGGCATGGCGTGATCGGTGCTGTCACGAAGAAGGGCGGCATCCTCCACCTCGATGACGTGAGCAAGCACCCGGAGTCGGTCGGCTTCCCCGAGGGACACCCGGACATGAAACCGCTCCTGGCGGTACCGATCCGTTCCAAGGATAGTGTCTTCGGCAATTTGTACCTGGCCGATGATGCCGGCGTCCGGTTCGACGTGCGGAGCGAGGAGACGCTGGAGCGCTTCGCGGCCCTGGCCGCCGTTGCGATCGAGAACGCGAACCTGCATCAGCAGGTGCGTGTGATGGCGATCACCGAGGAGCGCGAGCGGATCGCGCGCGAGATGCACGATTCCCTGGCGCAGGTCCTCGGCTATGTGAATACGAAGGTCCAGGCCACAAGCGTCCTGCTCCAGACGGGTCAGGTCGAGAAGGCGATCGGTCATCTGGACCAGATGGCGACCACCGCCCGATCGGCGTATGCGGACGTGCGCGAGGGTATCCTGAGTTTGCGGACATCTCTCGGAGAGGACCAGAGCCTCGTCGATACGCTGGTGAACTACTTGCATCTCTGGGAGGACCAGAGCGGCGTGCATGCCCGGCTGGAGGCGGATGACCTGCCGGATGGCACGCTTTCGGACCTCGCCGAGGTCCAGTTGCTCCGGATCGTGCAGGAGGCGCTGGCCAACGTGCGGAAGCACGCCGAAGCGAAGAACGTCACGATTACCATTCGTCATGAAGACAAGGATGTCGTTACCACGATCGCGGACGACGGCCAGGGGATCGCGATGTCGCCCCGCCAGACGTTCGGTGTGCCACAATTCGGCATGAGCACCATGCGAGAGCGGGCGGAAGCGCTTGGCGGGACTATTGAGGTGGAGACGCAGCCGAACGAGGGCACGACGATCATCGTGCGTTTGCCGGTCGGAGTGCTCCAGGCCCGGGCGGAGGAGACCGCCGATGCCCGCATGCGCCTGAAGACGTGGAGGAGCCAGTGAGAGTCATAATCGCCGACGACCATGCACTGTTCAGGGACGGGCTGCGGAGCCTGCTGGAGGCGCATGGCACCGATGTGCTGGCGGAGGCTGGCAATGGTAAGGAGGCGCTCGCCCTGGCGCGCGAGCATCGCCCGGATATCGTGTTGATGGATCTTGATATGCCCGTCATGAATGGCCTGGACGCCACGCGCCTGATCTCGGCCGAGTTGCAGGACGTGCGTGTCGTGGTGCTGACGGCATCCGAGGACGATGCGGACCTGTTCGACGCGGTGAAGTTCGGTGCGCGTGGATACTTGCCCAAGAACCTCGAAGCGAAGGAGCTCTTCGGGTTCCTCGACGGCGTCCTGAAGGACGAGCCGGCGCTGACGCCGAACCTGGCCCGCAAGGTGCTCGGCGAGTTCGCGAAGGGCTCGGCGCCCGAGCCGGAAGAGCCGGTCGCCGCCGCGTTGACGGATCGGGAACGGGATGTGCTGGAGCTGCTCGTCAGTGGCGTCACGTCCAATCGCGACCTGGCGGAGCGGTTGTTCGTGAGCGAGAACACGGTGAAGTATCATCTCCGGAACATCCTGTACAAGCTTCATTTGAAGAACCGCGCACAGGTGGTTGCGTACGCCGTGCGTCATGGTTTGGTCGATCCGGGACGAAACGCGTAGGAGGTGTAGGGGAAAATACCTGCCCGGAAACTGCCCCTTGGGGTAGGCATTCCAGGCGCTAATCATTCGTGACTGAGTGCATAATTCCGACAGTGTTGATCGAGGCCCTGAGGCTCGAAACCCCCGTCAATGGGATTGCTGGAAGGAAGGAATATGACGAAGCAGCAGACCGGAGTGTCCCGCCGAAAGTTCGCCGGCCTCGCGGGCCTCGCGAGCGCGGGAGCATTCGGTACCGCCCTGACCCCGTGGGCGGCGCGTGAGATGGATGCACGCGCCTCGGGCTTGACCAGCCAGTCACTCAGCGCCGACGAGATGGATGCCTTCCATGAGGCAGGCGTTTCTGCCTTTCCGGCGGAAACCCGGGGCAAGGGAAACCAGCCGCTCGAGTACGAGATGGACGGCGACGTCAAGGTCTTCCGCCTGACGTGCGACATCGTGCCGGACTGGGAGTTCGACGTCGGGAAGACGGTCGAGGCGTGGACCTACAACGGCACCGTGCCGGGACCGGAGATTCGCGTGACCGAGGGCGATCGCGTTCGCGTTCACGTGAAGAACAACCTGAACGAGTCCACGGCGGTCCACTGGCATGGCCTGATCGTGCCGAACGACCAGGACGGCGTGCCCTTCCTGACCCAGCCGCCGATCAAGCCGGGCGAGGAGTTCACGTACGAGTTCACGGCGCTGGAAGGCAACGCCGGAACCCACATGTATCACTCGCACAACAACTCGGCGAAGCAGGTGACGATGGGCCTGCTCGGTGCCTTCACTATCCTGCCCAAGGATCCGGCGACCCGGCCTTCGTATGACCGCGAGTTCCTGATCGTCCTGAACGATGGGCCGATCGGCGGGTACTCGATCAACGGCAAGAGCTTCCCCGCAACCGAGCCTCTCGTCGCCAAGAAGGGCGAGCGGATCCTGATCCGCTATTACAACGAGGGCCTGATGATCCACCCGATGCACCTGCACGGCATGCCGCAGCTGGTCATCGCGCAGGACGGATGGTTGCTGCCGCAGCCGTATATGTGCGACACGCTGAACATTGCGCCGGGCCAGCGCTTCGAGGTGCTGGTTGACTGCACCGAAGTTGGCCTCTGGGCCTTCCACTGCCACATCCTTTCCCACGCGGAAGGTGACCACGGCATGTTCGGTATGGTGACCGTCCTCATCGTCGAGGAATAGTCGCCAGTCCATCTGCACGTGAGACGACGCGCCGCATTCGACAGGCTCGGATGCGGCGCCGTCATTCCCGGTGAGGAAACTACCCGGATCGGTCGGGGAAGCGACCGGTCAACGCGGTACCATCAAGGCAGGAGTTGGCGTAAGGGCAGCATCGATCCCGCCCCGGATCCGAGGCCCGGAAGTCAGGAGGAGTGGGCATGCAAGATACGTCGCAGTCCGTTCGCGGGATCCTGTTCGCGGCGGACCCTGCCCTCGACGGCCCGGCAGGGGAATTCGCGCAGGGTCTCTTCGCTGGCAACGTCGAGTTGGCGTCCTACCCGTACGACAGGCTCGGACGGGTTGAGGAGATCGCCAGGGAGACCGATGCCGGGTTGATCGTGCTGGCGGTCCCCGCCGACGAGGATGGACACATCGACCCCCGGTCGACTTTCGGGCATGTCTCGCTCGATTCCGACGTTCCGGTCCTGGTCCTGCGCGTGCCGGCTGGCGAGGAACCGCGTTTCGGGCCGATCGATCGAATTGTCGTACCGCTCGATGGGTCGGCGACCGCCGCGCAGGCCATTCCCCTGGCGTCACGGCTGGCCCGGATGGGCAACCTGCCCGT
>DATGPC010000462.1:0-6167 GCA_035305265.1 Thermomicrobiales bacterium
CTTCGGCGAGCATGGAAACGAACCCGGCCAGTTGTACGCCACCGGATCACTGGCGATCGACAACGAAGGCAACGTCTGGGTCGCGGACTTCCTCAACCACCGCGTGCAGCAATTCGCGGCCGACGGCACCTTCATGATGACGTTCGGCGAGCGTGGTCAGGAGACTGGCCAATTCGACCGGCCCGCAGGCATCGCGATCGATCAGACTGGCATCATCTATGTGACGGAGCCGGAAAGCGGTCGCGTCCAGATGTTCACCCCGAATGGCGAGTTCCTGGGTGCGTGGTCGGCGGCCGACGATGGGAGAGGAGCCGTTGGTGTCCCGTTCGGGATCACCGTCGATTCCGACGGTGCGGTCTACGTGACCGACGTGGTAGGTGGCACGGTCCAGAAATTCGCGGTGACGTTGTCAGGCACTCCAATCACAACCCCTGACGACTAACGATGTCCTGGGAAAGGGCCTGGCGGCCGTGGCCGCCAGGCCCTTTCTTGTGAACGTCCCGCTCAAGGGCGTTCGCGACGACGGGGGGATAGGTCATGCAGATGGCACAGACGCTTGACCCGGTGAATTGACGCCAGCATTACGATAATGGCAAGGACCACACTCCAGGCTGACCTGCACCGCGCGGCCGCGGAGGCATGTCTGGCGATCGTTTCATGTCATCCGTTTACGCAAGGAGTGACATTATGCGCCGGACCCTGCTCGGTTTCCTCATCATGTCGTTGCTCTTCCCCCTCGGGGCAATGTCGCTAGCCGCCCAGGACGCCTCCCCGATGGCCGGGGAATGCCTCGCCCCGGAGATCCCGCCCGGCACGCCCACGCCGATGGAAGAGATGGACATGGGCGAACCCATGGCATCCCCGGAGGGCGAAGAGGGCGAGATGATGATGCCGCCCATGCCGGAGCCGATAACCGGCGAGCCAGCCGACGACGCCACTGCGGCCGAAGTGGAAGCGGCAGTCCGGAATCTCGAGAGCTGCCTGAGCGGCGGTATGTACGTCGAGATGGCATCGCTGTTCACCGCGGACGGCCTGATGGAGGAATGCGGCACGACCAACCCGTACGATGGTGAAGCTTGCTGGTCCGGGCTGACCCTCACTATCAACACCGTCGAGAACGTCCAGACCCTCGATGACGGGCGCCTGGGCGCCGACGTGACCTATCAGGTTTTCAACAACCTCACCGCCGACCAGTTCGTCTTCGTTCACGAAGGCGACTTCCTGCTGCTCGATACGATGATTCCCCTCGAGGTGGAGATTCCTGCAGACGCAACCGTGATCACCGGAGAATTGGTGGACTACGCCTTCGAGCTGAGCGAGACGAGCGCGCCGGCCGGCACGATTGCCTTCGACGTCACGAACACCGGCGAGTATCCGCACGAGATCGTGATCGTTGGCCTGCCGGAAGGTATCACCGTCGAGGATGTCTTCGAGGACGAGTCGCTCTTCGAGCAGGTGGAGTTCTACGGCTTCACCTTTGCCGACGCCGGTCAGGATGCGCCACCGCTGGTGCTGGTCGACATGGAACCGGGCACCTACACGTTGGTCTGCTTCGTCGACATGCCGGAGGGTATCCCGCACGTCATGCGCGGCATGATCCTCGAATTCGAGGTGACCGAGCCGTAACCCGCCTCGCCACCATACGAGTCTGGTATCCCACGGAAGGGGAGAGTCCGGCGCCGGGCCCTCCCTTTCCCTTGGGGAGTCATGCATCCACGACAGCAACCGACAACGCCCCGCGTTGACATCATCGCGCGCCGACGCCTATGATTCCGACCATACAGGTCGGATTTGATACGACCGTTCCGGAGTTCTCCATTTCATGACAGGGGCCCACATCCGATGTCGCCCGGCGGCATCCATCTTCATCTGGTAAGGACACATCCATGGCTGGTTCCCACGTCGGTATCTCTCGACGTCGCATGATCGCGCTCACGACCTCTACGCTGGTTGCCGCGAAGGCCGCGCCGGCCGCGTTCGCGCAGGACGCGACGCCATCCGGGGCATGGAGCTTCACCGATGACAAGGGAGTGACGGTAACGCTGGACGCGATGCCGGAACGGCTCCTCATCGACGTCAACGCCGCCGCGCCATTGTGGGACTTCGGGATCCGCCCGGTCGCCGTCTTCGGCTGGAATATCTACGGCGAGGACGACTTCGGCGACGCCGGCGGGAATATCGATCCCTCCACCGTCGAGATCGCCGGCAGCTCCACCGAGCCGGCCCAACTCGAGAAGATGGCGACGACGCAGCCGGATCTCATCATCACGCTGACGTGGCTCCCGGACGTCCCCGACGACTACTGGAGCATCGATCCGGAGATCCTGCCGCTGGTGCAGGAGATCGCGCCCCTGCTCGCCATGTCCGCGACCGGCAACGCCGATGTCAACACCCGGCGCTTCGCCGAATTGGCGGAAGCCCTCGGCGCGGACCTCTCGACGCCGGAGCTGGCCGAGGCGGAAGAGCAGTACAACGCCGCGATCGAGGCGCTGGAGACGACGGCCGCGGAGAAGGCCGATCTTTCCGTCCTCTTCCTCTATGTGGACAGCGAAGAGCTCTACATCGCCAGCCCGCCCGACTGGGCAGACCTCGTCTTCTACCAGGAAGCTGGCGTCCCGATCGTGGAGCCGGAAGCCGAGCCGGGCACCTTCTGGGAACAGCTCAGCATGGAGCAGATCATGAAGTACCCGGCGGATGTCATCATGTCATCGACGCGCCCCGGTACGCTGACGCCGGAGGAGATCGCCGAGCATCCGGTGCTCGGGCTGCATCCGGCTGCGGCCGCGGGCCAGATCTACCCGTGGAACCAGGACTTCATCCAGAGTTACCAGGGAATGACCGAGGCGCTTACCCTCCTGACGGAGTCGCTCGAGGCGGCGGAGAAGATCCTCTAGCGCGTATGCTCCATGCACCGGCGCGCCCGCACGCGCCGTCATGATGAACCAGGGTCTGCCAGTGGCACACGCATCAACCGTCCAAATCGATACCGCGTCCCCGCCAAGGCGGTCGTGGAGCCTCGTCGCCCTGCGCCTTGCCGGTCTGGCGGCGGGTATGGTCGTCGTGTGCGTCCTGGCCCTCCTCAGCCTCCGATTCGGTTCGCTCCAGATCACGACGCAAGACGCCTGGGATGGCCTGTTCAACTTCGACCGCTCGATCTACGAGCAGGTCGTCGTCCGCGAGTGGCGCGTGCCCCGGACGATCATCTGCATCTGCCTCGGCGGCGCGCTCGGCGTGGCCGGAACCGTCATCCAGGGCGTAACGCGGAATCCCCTCGCCGATCCCTCGATCCTCGGGGTAAGCCAGGGCGCCAGCCTCGGCGTTGCCCTCGCCATCACCTATCTCGGCTTCAGTACGCCGGGCCAGTACATCTGGGTCGCGTTCGCCGGAGCCCTTGGCGCGGCGACCCTCGTCTTCGCCGTCGGATCGGCCGGGAGCGGCAAGGCGAGCCCGATCCGGCTCGCGCTCGCCGGCGTCGTCGTCGCCGCGCTGCTCAGCGCGTGGACCAGCGCCCTCCTGCTCGGGCGGGAAGAAACGATGGACCAGATGCGCTTCTGGCTGGCCGGCTCGGTCGTCGGGCGGGATCTCGGAATCCTCGCGACCGTGTCGCCCTTCCTCGCGCTCGGCACCCTCGCGGGCCTGCTCATGGGGCACCAGCTCAACGTGCTCGGCATGGGCGAGGACAACGCCCGCGCCCTCGGCATGAACACCACGCGCGTTCGCATCCTGGCGTCGCTGCTGGTCGTCATCATCACCGGGGCGGCGGTCTCCGTCGCCGGGCCGATCGGGTTCATCGGCCTCGCCACGCCGCATATCGCGCGGGCCATCGTCGGCGCGGACTATCGCTGGGTACTCCCCTACGCGATGGTGCTCGGGGCGATCATCCTGACCGCGGCGGATGTCGCCGGCCGCCTGGTCGCCAGGCCCGCCGAACTGCAGGTCGGCATCGTCACCGCCTTCGTCGGCGCGCCCTTCCTGATCTACCTTGCCCGCACGACGCGAACAGGATCCTGACGTGGCCATCCGACTTCACACCCCGGACGGGACAACGCGCCCCGGCCACATCACGGTTCGCTATGGCATGGTCTCGTACCGCGTCAACGTTCGCGCGCTCGCCTATTCCGCGATCGCGCTGGTGCTGCTGCTGTCGCTGATGGTCTGGGGATCGACGCTGGGCAGCTCCAATCTCTCCTTCGGCGACGTCGTCCGCGCCACGGTCGGCCGGGGAACGGACGACACCGAGCTCATCGTGCGGACACTCCGCCTGCCGCGCATCCTGGTCGCGGTGCTGGTCGGCGCCGCGCTGGCCATCTCCGGCACGATCTTCCAGGGGCTTGCCCGGAACCCGCTCGTCTCGCCAGACATTATCGGCATCAATGGCGGCGCGACACTCGCCGCGGTGTCCGTGCTGATCCTCGGCATCGGCGCCACGCTGGTCCCGCTCGCCGCATTCGCCGGCGCGGTCCTGACCGCCGCGGTGATCTACGCCCTCTCCTGGAAGGGCGGCGTGAGCATGGACCGGTTGATCCTCGTCGGTATCGGCGTCGGATCGATCCTCAGCGCCGGCATCACCTACATGACCGTCAAGTTCCCGATCGAGATCACCCGGCCGGCCATCGTCTGGTCGATGGGTTCGATCTACGGTTCCCAGTGGCGGGATGTGAGACTGTTGGCGATCACGCTGGCCGTGCTCTTCCCGGTCGCGATCATCCTGATGGAGCACATGCGCATGCTCCAGTTCGGCGACACCGTCACCCGGAGCCTCGGCGTGCCGCTGGAGCGCACCCGGCTGGTCCTCATCGTCGTCGCCTGCGCCTTTGCGGCCGTCGCCGTCGCGATCGTCGGGCCCATCGGCTTTGTCGCCCTCATCATCCCGCACATGGCCCGCATGATCCTCGGCCCGCCCACCGGCAGCGTGCTTGTCTTTACAGCGCTGCTCGGATCGATCATGCTGCTTGCATCAGATATCGTCGCCCAGCACGCGCTCCCGGCGGTGCTGCCCGCCGGTGTCGTGACCGGCGCCGTGGGCGCGCCATACTTCCTGTACCTGCTCTACCGATCGAACGCCCGCTCCTGACCCGCGAGGACATCATGGCCCAGCTGACCGCCGACAACATCTCGCTCGCCTACGCCGACCGCGTCATCGTCGATGGCCTCGACCTCGACATCGCCGAGGGGACCGTCACGACGATCATCGGCCCGAACGGCTGCGGCAAGTCGACCCTGCTGCGCTCGCTGGCCCGCCTGATGTCCCCGAAGAAGGGCGCGGTGCTGCTGGACGGCCAGGCCATCCACGAACTGCCCTCCCGCGCCGTCGCGAAGCAGCTCGGGCTGCTCGCGCAGGGCGCGATCGTGCCGGACGGCGTGACGGTCGCCGAGCTGGCGATGCGCGGGCGCTACCCGCACCAGTCGTTCTTCCAGCCACCGACGAAGCGCGACGCCGAGGCGGTCGAAAAGGCGCTGGAGCTGGCCGGGATGACGGACCTGCGGGACCGTCCCGTGCAGCAGCTCTCCGGCGGTCAACGCCAGCGCGCATGGATCGCCATGGCCCTCGCGCAGGAGACGCCGCTCCTGCTCCTCGACGAGCCGACGACCTTCCTCGACGTCGCCCACCAGCTCGAGGTAATGGAGCTGGTCGATCGCCTGAATCGCGAGGAAGGCCGCACCATCGTCATGGTGCTGCACGACATCAACGAGGCCGCGCGCGTCAGCGACCGGATCGTCGCCATGCGTGACGGCCGCATCATCGGCGATGGCGCCCCGTCGGAGATCCTGACGCCGGAGCTGCTCACCCGGCTCTTCGGCGTCACCTGCGACGTCCTCCCGCACCCGGCGCCGACCCGCTGCCCGAGCTACTGCGTGCCCCGGAGTTACGTGCGCGGCGCGACCGGTCGCGACCGGGAGGTCTCCACCGGGTTCGCCATCAACGGCATCCGCACCGGATACCAGGACGTCGTCGTGTCGGACAACCTCTCGCTGAACATCCCCGGCGGCCGCATCACCGCGCTCGTCGGCCCGAACGCCTGCGGCAAATCGACCCTGATCCGCACCTGCGCCCGGCTTCAACGCGCCCAGACCGGCATGATCGAGCTGGACGGCAAGGACATCGCCCGGGGCTCGCACAGGGACCTCGCAAAGCGCCTCGCCCACCTGAACCAGGAAGCCTCCGC
>DATGPC010000463.1:0-2967 GCA_035305265.1 Thermomicrobiales bacterium
GCCATCAGGTTGCGGAGCGACTGGCGATCCTCGGCCGTCATCTCGAAACGCATGGTGTTCGTCAACCGGACGAGGCGGTCACGGTCCAGCTCTTCATCAGCCGCCATGATCCGGCGAACGTCGCGCCGCCGCTCCGTCCCGACGGCCACCGCTTCCTTCAGCAATGCCAGCTCGGCATCCGCGCCCCGCGCTTCCGCCTCGACGCCGACGACGGTCACCGCATGCACGGTCGCCGCGCCGGTGAGGACGAACCACGCCTTCGCGAGGTCCTCCTGGTAACCGTCCTCCGGCTCGGAGAGCCCCAGCACGCCATCGACGACCACCACCTGCGCATCCGCGCCGGCAGGGTCCTCCGCATCCGTCACGAACGTCGACGCGGTGATGCCGAAATAGGGTCGCAACAGCGCCCGCATCAGGACCTCGGCGGTCGGCCCGGTATCAAGCATCCGGATCGGCGTCTCCTCGACCCCGTCCGGGCGGACCGGGGTGCGCATCGCGATCGGGCTCACCGCCTCGACGACGATCGCGACGGAGGGATCGATGAAGTGCGTTCGCGCCAGCCGGGCCGCCTCCGGGCCGGAGATCAGCGCGACATCGCCGGGCCCGACATCCGCGGCTTTCAGACCGGCGCGGATGTCGACGTCAACGTCGGTCTCGATCCACTCTTCGCGGATGGGCGCCCAGATCGGCGCGGTAATTAGTGATTCGTCGATGAAAAGCGTCATGCGGTGTCCTTGGCGGTGGGCTGGTAGCCCGTACCGCCGCAGCTGTGAGCTGCGGCCGGCCTGGGGCGTTCAGCGCCGGACATAAGGTCCGGCGGTACGGAAATGATTCAAGTGCCTCTCGTTGGCGTCACGAGATCCCGGAACTGTTCGATCGGAAAGCGCGGGCAGGAGCCGATGACCTTCAGGACATCGGCGATCTCTCGGACCTCGTCCAGCACCGCCGCGATGTGCGGGTCCTTCCGGTGCCCTTCGAGGTCGATCAGGAAGTAATACTCGCCCAGCCAACCCTTGGTCGGCCGGGTGATCACGTTCGTGAGCTGGACCCCGGCCCTCGCGAACGGCTCCAGCACCTTGTGCAGGCTTCCGGGCGTATTCTGGTCGATGACGAAGGCAAGGAACGTCTTGTCATCGCCGGTCGGCTCGGCATCCTGGTGCCCCATGACCATGAACCGGGTCATGTTGCTCCGCGAGTCCTGGATATCGTGCGCAAGCACCACGCCGCCGTAGAGCTGCTGCGCCCGTGCCGGACCGATCGCCGCCCGCGTGGGGTCGTCGCCCTCCGCGACCTCCTGCACCGCGCCGCCGGTCGACATCCACGCGACCTGCTCCGCGTTCGGCATGAAGCGGTCGAGGAACCGGCGGCATTGGGCGAGCGCCTGCGGGTGCGAGATGACCGTCCGGATGTCTTCCAGCCGCGCACCTTCCTTGCCCACAAGTACATGGCGGATCGGGACAACGACCTCCGCGCACAGCATCAGCTGCGTCTCGTTCATCAGCAGGTCCAGCGCCATGCTGACCGGTCCTTCGATCGAGTTCTCGACCGGGATGACCCCATAGTCCGCCAAACCGGTCTCCACCGCCGAGAGCACCGCCGCGAAGTTGCCGAACTCCTTCAGGTCGGCATCCTCGCCGCCGAACTGGATCGCGGCTTCCTCGCTGTTCGTACCCCGTGGCCCAAGAAACGCCACCGACATCACGCTTTCCTCCCAACCGATCCCAACACAGGGGCGGATGGCCACATTCGCTTCATTCAATGCAGGCTCCGGCTCTCCCCTTGCGCCTCAGGTGCATATCGAGAAAAGCCAGACCATTGCAAATATCCCTAACGATACCCGAGGGCTGGCGTATACTGCCGCCATGAGCAAGGATCAGGGAATTGCACCAAAACGGCGCTCCCCGAAGCAGCGCCGGCAGAAATTCACCAAGGAACGTCCACCCGAGGAGAGCGTCGAGACGCCATGGCGCCTCTTCATTGCCGTGCCACTACCGGACGACGTCCGCGCCTTTGTCACGCGCATTATCGGCGATCTCGAGCGCGAGGACTGGCCGACACGCTGGGTTGATCCGGACGGCGCGCACCTGACGTTGCATTTCCTCGGTGACACCCCGCCGGAGAATGCCGTGCTCCTGCAGCTGGCGCTCCGGGACATCGTCGCGGAGCACGAGGCGTTCGACCTGCGAACCGCCGACCTCGGCGCGTTCCCGGCGATGAAGCGGCCACGCGTCCTGTGGCTCGGGCTCTGGGGACCAGCGCACCGGTTGGAAACCATCCGCGACGAGATCGGGGTGATGCTCGAGACGTTCGAATACGAGCTGGACGAAAAGCCCTTCAGCCCGCACATCACCCTCGGGCGGCTCCGCGACACGCGGAACGTGCGCGTCCGGGACCTGCCGGGGAAGATCCGCTCGAAGTTCGACGCGCTGGCCGAGCGGGGGATCGTCACGAACAAGAAGCCGGTCCCCTTCCCCGTACGCGAGGTACAGCTCGTCCGCAGCCACCTTTCCCACGAGGGCGCGCGCTACGAAGTCATCGAGAGCTTTCCGTTGAAGCAGCCAGCGTCCGACTAGGGCGACTCAATCGGCAACGGCCAGCGTCTCGGCGGGCGACACCGGCTCTCGCTGCCCACCCCGCTGCGCCGCAGCCCCGGCGAGCACCACGAGCAGGATGCCGGCGAGCTGGACGATCGACGGGCGCTGGCTGAGAACGACCAGGCCGAGCAGCACGCCCATTCCCGGCTCCAGCGCCATCAGCGTCCCGAAAGCCGTCGGCGTCATCCTCCGCAGGGCCAGCATCTCGAGTGCGAATGGCAGCACCGGGAGCAGGATGGCCAGCCCGGCCGCCGCGGCGATGATGCCCGGTGTGAGGTTGCCGTTCGCCTGCGGGATACCGGCTATTGCCGCCGTCATTGCAGCAATGGTGACCGTGATGGAGAGCGCTCCGATGCCGGAGAAGCGATCGCCG
>DATGPC010000464.1:0-10320 GCA_035305265.1 Thermomicrobiales bacterium
ACGGCCTCGAAGTCGCCTGGCGAGGCCGCCGGAAAGCCGGCTTCGATCACATCAACACGAAGAGCGATCAACGAATCCGCCACATCGAGCTTTTCTTCCGCCGTAAGCGTCGCTCCCGGCGATTGCTCGCCGTCCCGAAGCGTCGTGTCGAACACGATCACGCGTGGGGTCGTGGCGCTTACGTTAATGTCTCCGTCGCTCATGCGATCTCACCTTTCTTCAGGTGGGTTCACGACACGAACTCGTGAACCCACCCGTGGTTATCCGTGCCTACGCCTTCTTCGCGGCCATGGCGGCGTCACGCGCGGCCTTGCCAGACTTCAGGAAGGGCATCATGCCGCGCAGCTGCGCGCCGACGCGCTCGACCTCGTGGTCGTTCTCAGTCTCGCGCATCTTGAGGAAGGTCTCGCGGCCCGACTCGTTCTCGTTGATCCAGTTTTTCGCGAAGGTGCCGTCCTGGACATCCTTGAGGACACCCTTCATCGCCTTCTTCGTCTCTTCGGTGATGACCTTCGGGCCGGTGATGTAGTCACCGTACTCGGCCGTGTCGGAAACGACCTCACGCATGTGCGCGAAACCACCCTCGTAGATGAGGTCGACGATCAGCTTCATCTCGTGGACGCACTCGAAGTAGGCGCTCTCCGGCTGGTACCCAGCCTCGACCAGCGTCTCGAAGCCAGCCTTCATCAGCGCCGACACGCCACCGCAGAGCACGGCCTGCTCGCCGAAGAGGTCGGTCTCGGTTTCTTCCTTGAATGTGGTCTCGAGCACGCCGGCCATCAGGCAGCCGATGCCACGTGCGTAGGCCAGGGCCTGCTCCTTGGCATTGCCGCTGGCGTCCTGATGCACCGCGACAAGGCCCGGAACACCGACGCCCTCCTGGAAGAGCTCGCGCACGCGCTGGCCCGGGGCCTTCGGCGCGATCATCGTGACGTCGACGTCGTCCGGCGGAACGATCGCCTTGAAGTGGATCGCGAAGCCATGGGCGAACATGAGCGTCTTGCCCGCCGACAGGTGCGGGGCAATGCTCTCTTCGTAGATCGCCTTCTGCTTGTGGTCGGGCACGAGCACCATGATCACATCGGCCTGCTTAGCGGCATCTTCGACGGAGGCGACCTTCAGCCCTTCGGCCTCGGCCTTCTCGCGGCTCTTGCTGCCCTCATGAAGACCGACGACGACGCTGATGCCCGAATCGCGGAGATTCAGCGCATGTGCATGTCCTTGCGCGCCGTAGCCGATGATCGCCACGGTCTTGTCCTGCAGGGGAGCAAGCGTCGCGTCGTTCTCGTAGTAAATCTTCGCCGCCATGTACCTGATTCCTCCGTCGACGATCCGGCCGGACCGCCTTGCTGTTCATTACGGGTCCCGCCCGGGACCTCCACCGATGTCCATAGCTGTAGGGAAGCCCTCGTGGACCCCCGCTCAATAAACGGGAGCACACGAGGTGCTCCCCTACAGCATTCTCTCCTAATCCGCGGCCGCGAACGCGCCCTCGACGACGCGATCCGGGTGGCCGGCCTTGCGCTGGGCGACCCGTGCCAGCGCAACCTTGCCGCTTCGCACCATCTCACGAATTCCGTAGACGCGCATCATGGTCAGGAAGGACTCGATCTCTTCTTCCGTTCCCGACATCTCGATCATCAGGCTGTTCGGCGTCGCGTCCAGCACCCGTGCGTTATAGATGGAAGCTGTCTGGATCACCTCGGCCCGCACCGCGCCCTTGGCCGCGACCTTGACGAGCACCAGCTCGCGGATCATCGCCTCCTGCGGCGTCAGGTCGCTGACCTTCAGCACCTCCAGCAGCTTGTACAGCTGCTTCGTGGCCTGCTCGATATCTTCGCTGTTCCCGCGCAGTTGGATGGTCATGCGGGAGATACCGGGCTGCTCGGAATGTCCGACCGTGATCGAATCAATATTGAAAGAGCGACGCCGCATCAGCGACACCACGCGATTCAGGACTCCGGGATGATCCTCCACCAGGAGGACCAGGGTATGCGTCTGTTCCATCGTTACACGTCCTCCTCGGACGGCGACCACTGCGGATCGTCCATCATGTCGGAATTCGCCGCGCCCGGGGCAACCATCGGGTAGACGTTCGCCTCCGGCTCGACCACGAAGTCGATCAGCACCGGCCCCTTGATAGAGCGAGCCTTCTCGACCGCCTCGCGGATCTCGCTGTCCTTCGTCACGCGGATGCCGGTCGCGCCGTACGCCTCGGCAAGCTTCACGAAGTCCGGCGCGCTGATCTCCACCTCGGAGTAGTTGCGCCCGTGGAAGAGGTCCTGCCACTGGCGAACCATACCGAGATAGCCGTTGTTGATGATCGCGATGTTGATGTCGAGCTTTTCCTGGACCGCCGTCGCCAGCTCGTTGCTGGACATCTGGAAGCCACCATCGCCGATGATCGACCAGACCTCCATATCGGGCTGCCCCATCTTCGCACCGATTGCGGACGGAAGACCGAAACCCATCGTGCCCAGACCGCCGGACGTAATCCAGCGCTTGCCGTGCCGGACGCCGAAATGCTGGGCGGCCCACATCTGGTGCTGTCCAACATCGGTTGTCACGATGGCCTCGTGGTCGGTCACCTCGGCGATCGTCTTCACGATCGCGTACGGCTCGGGCCACGCCGGACGATCCTCCAGCGCCGCGCGGAGCACGCGGTTGTGCTGCCCGTCGATCCAGTTGCACCAGGCGCTATGGTCACGCTCGATCACCTCGGGCGTCAGGACCTTCAGCACCTCAGAGACGTCGCCCACGACCGGGACGTCGGTCGGCACGTTCTTGCCGATCTCGGCGGGATCGATATCGACGTGGATGACCTTCGCGTTCGGGGCGAAGCCATTGAGGTTGCCTGTCGCGCGGTCGTCGAAGCGGGCGCCGAAGTTGATCAGGAGGTCACACTCGTCCAGCGCGCGGTTCGAGCGGCGGTGGCCATGCATGCCCATCATGCCGATCGAAAGCGGGTGCGCCTCGTCCATCGCGCCGAGACCGAGCAAGGTAAAGATCGTGGGAATCCCGGTCTTCTCGACGAACTCCGTGAAGGCAGCCTCCGCGCCGCTGAGGATGATGCCGTGGCCCGCCATGATCAGGGGGCGCTTCGCGGAATTGATCAGCTCGGCGGCGAGCCGGACCTGCCGCATGTTGGGAACGGTCGTCGGCTGGTAGCTCTTTCGGCCGACCTTACCGGGCACCTTGTACTCCGTCTTCGAGACGAAGACGTTCTTCGGGATATCGATGAGGACCGGGCCGGGACGGCCGGAACGCGCCAGGTAGAACGCTTCCTTGATCGTCGGCGCGAGGTCTTCCGCCCGATGGACGATGTAGTTGTGCTTGGTAACCGGGAGGGTAATGCCGGTGATGTCGACTTCCTGGAAGCCGTCACGGCCGATCAGGCTCTCCATGACCTGTCCGGTGATCGCGACCAGTGGCACGGAGTCGAGGTTCGCCTCCGCCAGCGCAGTGACGAGGTTCGTCGCGCCCGGCCCGGACGTCGCAATGCAGACGCCGACTTTCCCGGTTGCGCGGGCATAGCCGATCGCGGCCATGCCGGCCCATTGCTCGAAGCGGGTCAGGACGTGGTGGAGGTTGGCTTCCGGGAGCGCGTCGTAGAGGGGGATTACCGCTCCACCGGGATACCCGAAGACCGTGGTGACTCCCTCGGCCTCGAGGCTCCGGCAGGTGATTTGCGCGCCGGAGAGGATCTCTGGAGAAGTACGCGCTTCCGCCTCTGCCGGTTGCTGTCCGGTGTCGTTCCGGGTTGGTGCGACAACCATGTGAATGCTCCCTTCGAGCGTTCCCCGGGAGGAACGCGACTCAACGAACCGATGTCATCCGTGCCACCTGGTCGGGCGGCTTGCAAGATCGGTCGTCATCGTTGTCGACCGGTCCAGCGATCTCCCGCCGAAGGGAGATTCTTCGGATGCAACCAGTACGCCGTTGTCCCGGAGCATCAAAAAAGCCTCCCTGTCGGGGGAGGCCAGCGTGCATGTCGTCTTCGGTGCGCCTTATGCGCCTTGCTGCCCTTCCCCACACAAATCGCCCCCGATAATCGGGAGCTCGATAAGTACGAGGCTAATAAGGGCGAAGGTCGGTTTCGGCGTCACGTCTAATTGTGCCTTTCTTCACGGAAATCCATTCCGCGTGTGCCTATGGTACGGGCGAGGGACGCGGCTGTCAACTTTTCTCGCGCGGAGACGATAGCAATATCATCATCTCCTAATACTCCTGGGCATCATGCATCGCCGCCCGGCTGATATCGCTCACGATAAGCTCACCCGCCACCACGTCCTGGACATTGGCCGTCAAGACCGCAATCACCATCGGCCCCCGGGCCAGCATGACGAAGCCGGCATCGTTCACCACCGTGTCGTAGCTGCCGGTCTTGCTCCCCCACCTGGTGTCTTTCGGCACGAACCGGCCGATCCGCCTTGCGTTTTGCTGCCGCTCGAGCAATGAGATCATCGCTTCGGTTGAGGACGCAGTTGCCACGGTTCCGTCCAGGATGGCGGAGACCAATTTCGCCAGGTCGTTCGGCGTGGCATGGTTCTCCCGCTCGCCATCGATCGCCGGCCGCCCCATCATCTTCCGCCCAAGAACGCTTCGTTCCAGGCCAATATCCCGCATCGCGCTGTTAACGGCGTCGAATCCGAGACGATCGATCAGGATATTGGTTGCCGGGTTATCGCTGATGCTCATCATGAGGTAGACGACGTCGCCCAGCGTCAACTCGATGCCGTCGTGAAGGTGCTGCAACACCCCCGATCCCGGCACCTTGTCTTCGGACTGCAAGACGTATGGATCGTCGAGCGACAGCTCTCCGCGGTCGATCGCCTGGAACAGGGCGACCATGATCGCGATCTTGATCGTGCTGGCTGACAGGAAGACATCGTCACCCCGATGATCGAACCGGCGACCATCCGGCGCGAGGACCGCCACGCCGATGTCCACGCCATCTCGTTCAGCATCCCCGATCACACCCTGGACCCGGCTCCAACCTTCGACCATGTTCGCCCTCCCCTGTATCCGAGAATCCGTGCGATTGCATTGGACGGTGGATCGGCTCGCTCGTCAACACCTGAAGCGCGAACGCCCCCGGCATAGCCAGGGGCGTTTATCGAAAGGCTTCCAGTTTGGCCGGGATATCCAGCTAGAAGACATCCTCGTCGAGCTTCAGGGGCAGATGCCCGTTCTGGTGCGGGCATACATGCGGCTCGCCGGGATCCATCGGGTAGCCGCACATCGGGCAGAGGGGCCGCCCCTTCGCGACGAGCTCAGCGGCCTCTTCACTCAATGTCCGTCCGATCTCACGGGAGATGCGGATCAACAGCGACGGCCGACTGTCGGCATCGTCCTTCTCGAAGTCATGCGCGCCGAGAACGATCTGCTCCCGCGTTTCGTCGAACGCGATCTCGATGCGATCGACCCGGAACTGATTGCGCGTGTTCTCGTCGACGATGGCCGTAGGGTCGCCGGCACTGAAGCCAGACGATGGCGGCAGGTGCTCGACAAGCTGCTCCAGCGCGAGCCCCAGCGCCTGCACCTGCTGCTTCTCCATCCACAAAACGTAGGTTTCGCCGTCGATCACCGCTACCAGCCGGAATCGCCGGCTGCCTGGCTCGCCCAGGGCTTCGGCGCGGAGCAACTGGGCATCCCCGCCGGGAACATGAGGCATGAATTCATCGGCCATAGATCACTGTCGACTTTCCCCGGGGAAAACTGATCCGGGATCAATGGAGGAAAGACGGCACCGTTGCCGGCATTCACCTCCATTGTCCCAGATGTGTCTAGGAAGAGCGCCCGTCGCTGGCCGCCGCGACCGTTGCTTCTTCATCTTCTGCCGGTGCGTCGTCGACGGGCTCAGCGTCCACATACGGCGGGCGTGGCTCGCCCGACGGTGTGCGCGCCGGCGTCGACGTCGAGCCGCGCTTGCGGTAGTTGTCGTCCGTCCCCGGGACGTTCTTCAGGAGCTCGTCCATCTTGATGCCGGTGAGCGCCTCGAGCAGGGCGGGCACCTGGGCGACGAGCGACGTCATGTCGCCCGCGATCCGGTTCACGCCGGTCGTACCGCCCCCCTCGCCATCGCCACCGGTCGAAACCACGGTGATCTTGTCGACCCGGTTGAGCGGCTCGGCAATCGAGCGCACCATTTCGGGCATCTGGGAGATGAGCTGGTCGAGGATCGCAGCCTGGTTGTACTGCTGGAACGCCGCGGCCTTGGTCTGCATGGCGTGCGCCTCGGCCTGTCCCTTCGCCTCGATGACCTCAGCCTCGGCGCGACCCTGGAGCCGGACAATATCCGCCTGGGCCTCACCTTCGAGCCGGGTCTGCTCGGCCTGTGCCTGCGCCCGGAGAACCTGGCGCTGGCGATCGGCCTGGGCGAGCGTCTCGATGCGCTGCTTCTCAGCCTCCGCCGCCTTGAGCACGGACGCGACGAGCTCCTTCTCGCGGCGGGCGATCTCGGCCTCCTGGACCGCAACTTCACCTTCCTTACGAACCTGCTCGACGCGGACCTGCTCGGCAACGATGCGCTGCTGCTGCACGTTGGCCTGGATCTCGTAGGCCTTCTCGGCGATGGCCCGCTGCTCCTGGACCGAGCGGTCGTACTCCGCCTTCTTCATCTCGAGGTCGCGGACGGCCTCAGCCTGCTTCGTTTGGCTCAGCGACTCGGCCGTAACCTTCTCTTGCTCGGCCGCGGCCTCCGCGATACGAGCTTCCCGCATCGCCTGGGCGCGCCGGATCGCGGTATCGCGCTCGGCCTCAGCCATGGCGATATCGGCCTGCCGCCGCACGATCGCGACGTCCGGCTTGCCCATGTTAAGGATGTATTCGTTCGAATCGGTCACCTCGCGGATCGTGAACGACACGACCTCGAGGCCCATCTTGGCCATGTCCTCGGCGACGTTCGCCCGCATCCGGTCGGCGACCATCTCCGGCTCCTTCACGATCGCCTCGATCGTGAGCTGGCCGACGATACCGCGCAGGTGACCTTCCATCACCAGCCGGATCAGGCTCTGCATCTCCGCGTAGTTCATCGAGAGGAACTGCTCGGACGCCGTCAGGATACTGACCGGGTCCGACTTCACCTTGATCTGGGCCACGGCCTCGACGTTCACGGCGACGCCCTGATTGGTGTACAGGTCCTGCGTCGGCGCGACGTCAAAGCTCATCAACTCCAGCGAGAGCTCTCGGCTCTGCTGGATCATCGGCCAGATGACCTTGCCGCTTCCCTTGACAACCTTCGTCCCGCCGAAGCCGTAGACGATGAGCGCCTCGTTCGGGCCGACCTTGCGGTAGAGCCGGGCGATGAGCGCCGCGATCAACAAGAGAACGACGACCAGTACCCCGACAATAATGAGGATGGTCACGAAATCCATGAGAACTCCTTACGATTCCGACCACCATCGGCCGGACACCATCAAAAGGCAACGAAAAAGAACAGCGCGATCATCAGAACGACCATTCCCAAACTGACCACGATTACTCCATGTACCGACCTGACCGGACTAACCCGCCGCCTTGTCTCCGGCCAGCAGTTCATCGAACGGGGCAACGATCACGGCGCCTCGCTCGACCCGAAGCACGACAACCTCCGTGTCGCGCGGTATGGCCCGATCGCCTTCCGCCCTGGCCGTCGCAACCTGCCGGATCCCGTTCTGCTCGTACACGATCTCCCCGAACCCAGACGGGCGAATCGAGGAGGTGACCCGACCGATGACGCCGACCTGTTCCCAGTCCTTCGGATCCAGCTCCTGGCTGTTCTTCCGAAGCACATTGATCATGAACCACGAGATCGCCGCTCCCCCGGCCAGTCCGCCGAGGATACCGATCAGGATCGAGAGCCATGACCAGAGACCGAGCCCGTTTCGGGCGATATAGCCAATCCCACCGAACCAGGTGATAAAGGCCAGTATTGAACTAACGTTGAACAGCCCAGAAAAGTGCCCGTCTGCGCCGTGATCCGCGCCATGCCCGACGTCGGTCTCGTGTCCGAAGTCGATATCGGCCGCGCCAAGCAGCAGCGACCCCACGGTAAAGAGCACACCGAACAGGAACATCCCCATCAGGATGGCATCGAGGGCGTCATTGATCGGGAACATGCTGACCTCCCGGCACACCGAACTGTGGTACGTATAGTGTACGCTCTACCGTGAAACGAACGCCGCAGGTGCCGCGGCATCCCGCCCTCTCTCACCCGCATCAACGTCCTGGAAAAGAACCATGACCGACACTTCGAAAGCCGACGTCTCATCGGCGGACCCCAAATACGGAACCACCGATATCGATCCAGACGCCGTGACCGCCGAGCCAGGCGGGCACGTGAAAGTGCCGTTCTCGGTCGTCAAGGAAGATCCGGAGATCCGGGAGATGATCTCATCGGCGAACCGGAATCTTGGCGTGCTCGGGTTCACAGAGCATGGCTTCCGTCACGTCGGGCTCGTCGCGAACATCGCCCGGAACATCATGTCGCGGCTCGGCTATGACCATCGGCATCAGGAGCTGGCGGCGATCGCGGGTTATACCCACGACATCGGCAACGTCATCTCGCGCCATGGGCACGCATCCACCGGCGCGATCCTCGCGCACCAGATCCTGACCCGCATGGGCATGGATCCTGCCGACGTCATCGTCGTCATGAGCGCGATCGGGTCGCATGGTGATGACGCCGGGAAGCTCGGCGAGCCGGTTCACCCGGTCTCGGCGGCCCTGATCCTCGCCGACAAGTCGGATGTTCACCGGACCCGAGTCCGCAACAACGACCCGGCGGCGTTCGACGATCACGACCAGATGAACTACGCCACGACATCGTCGTTCCTGAACGTCGACCCGGACGCGAAGTCGATCACGCTCGAACTGGAGATCGACACGCAAATGGCCTCCGTGATGAAGTACTTCGAGCTTTTCATGCCGCGCATGCAGATGTGCCGGCGGGCGGCGAACCTGCTGGAGCAGACGTTCCGTATCACTATTAACGACGTCGCCGTGCTCTAGGGGTTCCCTCCCCTTGGCCTGCCCGGCGTCCATCTACTCATCGGGAACCATCAATGCTCGCTTCGCGCTCTCGCAACCACAAGCTCGATATTCCTGCCTACAGCGTCAGCTCCGACCGGTGGAAGGATTTCGACCCGATGCTCTTCATCACCGTCCTGGTGCTGTTGGGCTTCGGCGTCCTCGCTATCTGGAGCGCCGTCGGGCTGCCGCATCCGTTGACCTTCAATGAAGGGACGAAGCAGGCCGTCTACGGCGTGATCGGCATCGGCATGATGCTGCTGTTCGCCTCGATCGATTACCGCTACCTCCAGGCGGTGACCTGGCCGCTCTACGGGATTGGCATCCTGCTGCTGCTAGCCGTGCAAAGCCCGCTTGGTGTCACGATCGCGGGAGCCCAGAACTGGTTCGACGTCGGCTTCACGCTCATCCAGCCGTCGGAGTTCACCAAGATCACGACGATCCTTGGCGTCTCGTCGTTTGTCGCCAGCCAGGGCGACGAGATGAAGCGCCTGAGCAACTTCATCATCGCCGGGGCAATCGTGGGCCTGCCGACCATCCTGATCCTGATCGGCCCGGACCTCGGCCAGGCGATGGTCTACATCGCACTATGGGCGTCTACGTTGCTGGTTATGCGGACGAGCCGTATCTGGATCATCGGCGTGGTGCTTTCGCTGCCGCTGGCGATCTGGTTCGCCTGGGAATTCGTGCTGGAGACCTACCAAAAGACCCGCTTCCTCGTCTCCTACAACCCGGATCTCGATCCGCTCGGCGCGGGTTACCAGATCATCCAGGCGCGGATCGCGATCGGCGCCGGCGGGTTGTTCGGCGAGGGCATTCGCGGCGGAACGCAAAGCACGCTCAACCTCGTCGGCGTGACGGAGTCCGACTTCATCTTCGCGCATGCCAGCGGCATGTTCGGGTTCGTCGGCATGATCGGACTAATGATCGCCCAGGTCATCCTGCTCTGGCGCTGCATCGCCGTCGCCGAGGTCGCCCGGGACCACTTCGGCCAGATGATCGCGATCTCGACGGCGGGTACCCTTTTCTTCCAGGCCATGCTGAACATCGGCATGAACGTCGGCCTGATGCCCGTCGCCGGTATCACGCTCCCGTTCGTCAGCGCCGGCGTGTCGTCCCTCTGGACGTTCATGGTCCTGATCGGGATCCTCCAGAGCATCCGCATGCATCATCGCAAGCTGGGATTCCAGCCGCTGTAGGGGCTGACTCGCAAGTCCGACTAGCCGTCAACGTCCTGGTTCGCCGCGCGCACGATCCCGTACGCCTCGTCACCGGAGATCCCGGCGATCCTCGCGAGCTCCCGCGCCGCCT
>DATGPC010000465.1:0-14524 GCA_035305265.1 Thermomicrobiales bacterium
GCCGGCACAGCGGAATCGCCAGACGGCGGTGTTGCCGGAATCCCGGACACCACGGGGGCGGGGCTACCGGGAAATGGCAAGGCACAATCGCTGGCGCGGACCGGAAAGGAGGGGTAGCGCATGGGCTTCATCATGAGCGGCCTCGATGCCGAAGATTACGATCGCTCATACGGCGACCGGGAGCTGTTGGGGCGCATCCTCGGGTACTTCCGGCCCCATGGCGTGCCGATGCTGATCGCGGCAGTGATGATCCTGCTGAACTCCGTCACCTCGCTGGTGCAGCCGGTGATCGGCGCCTGGGGGCTGGACCGGCTGGAGCAGGGCACCCTGGATGAGGTGCTCTGGCTCTTTTTCGCCGGGATGTTCGGCGCAGGCGTGCTGGCCTGGGTGTTCAATTTCGTGCGGGCGTGGCTCTCGGCGCGGGCGGTCGGCGACGTCGTGCTGGACCTGCGGAAGGATGCGTTCGCGGCGATCCTGCGACGCGACCTGTCGTTTTTCGATACCAACCCGTCCGGCAAGATCGTCAGCCGCGTCACCTCGGACAGCGACGAGTTCGCGAACGTCGTGACGCTGTCGCTGAGCCTCGTCAGCCAGGTGCTGATGCTGGTGCTGCTGGTCGTGATCCTCTACATGCGGAGCGTGCTTCTCGCGAGTTTGACGATCGCGTTCGCGCCGCTGATCGTGCTGGCGGCGCTCGGGTTCCGCAAGATCGCGCGGGAGACGACCCGCGACGCGCAGCGGTCGACGGCGCGGGTGAACTCGACGGTGCAGGAGGGCATGAACGGCATCGCCGTCGCGAAGGCCTTCCGGCAGGAGCGAACGCTCTACAACGAGTTCGTGCCGATCCTGCAACAGGCGTACAAGGTGTCGCTCAAGCAGGGGCTCGTCTTCCAGGCGATCTTCCCGCTGTTGTTCCTGCTTTCCGGACTGGGATCGGTCGCGATCGTCTATGTCGGCGGCGACCGGGCGATCAGCGGCGAGATCTCACCGGGCGACTGGTTCCTCTTCATGCAGAGCGTCTTCATTTTCTGGGGGCCGCTGACGTCGATCTCGTCGTTCTGGTCGCAGTTCCAGCAGGGGCTGGGTGCGTCGGAGCGGATCTTCGCGCTGATCGACGCCGAGCCGGAGGTGGTGCAGGTCGCCGAGGAGGACCCGGGCGATCTGCGCGGCAAGATCGAGTTCCGTGACCTGACGTTCCGCTACGGCGACGGGCCGAACGTGCTGCAGGACTTCAACCTGGAGATCCCGGCCGGGCAGACACTGGCAATTGTCGGGCACACCGGCGCCGGGAAGTCGACGCTCGGCAAGCTCATCACGCGATTCTACGAGTTCCAGGGTGGCGAGCTGCTGATCGACGGCAAGGACATCCGGACGTTCGACCTGCCGGCATACCGGCGCCAGCTGGGGATCGTGCCGCAGTCACCGTTCCTGTTTTCCGGGACGGTGGCGGACAACATCCGTTACCCGAAGCCGGACGCGACGGACGACGAGGTGATGGCGGCGGCGAGGATGGTCGCGGGCGGCGACTGGGTCGAGGCGCTGCAGGACGGTCTGCAGACCGACGTTGGCGAGTATGGCAAGGCACTGTCGATGGGCCAGCGGCAGCTGGTCGCGCTGGCGCGGGTGCTGATCCAGGACCCGGCGATCGTGATCCTCGACGAGGCCACGGCAAGCGTCGATCCGCTGACGGAGGCGCAGATCCAGGAGGGGCTGGACGTCGTGCTGGCCGACCGGACGTCGATCGTGATCGCGCACCGGTTGAGCACGATCGAGAATGCGGACCGGATCATCGTGCTCGACCACGGCGAGGTCGTGGAGGAGGGCACGCACCGGTCGCTGCTGGCGCTGGGTGGGCGGTACTGCGACGTCTACAACACGTATTTCCGGCACCAGTCGCCGAACTACGTGCCGGGCGGCGGATTCGTGGGGGCGCGGACGTAGAACACGCTGGCAACTCAACGCGTCTCTCCGGACATGAGTTGCCAGATCTCATCCCCGCTCGTCTTCCAGAGCCTGGAGGCTGACGGCAAACCCGGATAACAGGTCATGGATAAAGAGCCAGACCAAATCCCATTCGATGGTTTCGTAGCCATGGGAGAAGACGTGTCGCAATCCGATGATCTTGTACCAGTCCGGTTCTGCGACCGCCGCGAATCGATCCTCGTCTATTCTCCGCATTCGGGATAGATGCTCACCAATGACCTGAAGACGCATCAGGATCGCGTCCTGAACCAGATCGTTCGCCATGAAGTCCTCTTTGCTTGCTGGCCGATACCGTTCAATCGCGACGATCGCATCCTGGATGATCGCGATATGAGGGGCATACGACTTACTCATGGCAGGAGAGGGACGAGCGTGGGTTGGATAAATGGGGCGAATGCCGGATGAAGCCTGATGGCCACATCGACCCGTCGACCGGTCAACTGGCGCAGCGCTTCCGCCAGAAGGAATTGTGCTCCCGGCTCGGTCCCTGATCGAAAGGACACCAGGAGATCGATGTCGCTGTCCGGGCGTTCATCACCACGCGCCACGCTACCGAAGAGGTACGCTCGAACCACACCATGCTCACGAAGCGTGGACATGAATTCGTCCGTGATGATTTCAGGACGAACCCGGCCAGATGACGCGGGGCTATGGTCGATTGATGAGTGTCGGGCGTTCATAGTGTGAGCAGTATAGGTCATCCCGGTTTACCGACCGTGGCATTCCACTGACGCCATGTGGGAAGCCCCATCTCTGGATGTTGGGTTCTCCGGCCAAGCCCTCAGAGCGAGAAGCGGCAGCGGGCCCTTGCTCCGCTCAGCATGACGGTGCTTTGAGGGCAGGGCGGGTTTGATCCAAGGATTCTTGGCACCGCTCCTAATCGAACCGGATTCCCAGCTTGATGGATTCCCACGGGCGTTCGTCGATCATGCGGTAGGCATCGGTGCTTTCGTCGAACGGGACGATGGGGGTGATGATGCCGTCAGTGCGGATGCGGCCCTCGATCATCCAATCCAGCGAGAGGCGGACCATCCGCTCCAGTGTCCAGCCCGGGGCATCGCGCATGGGGAGGCTCTGGGCGCGGACGGAGACCAGGTTCAGCCGGTTGATGTGGACCTCCTCGCCGAGGAGGAGGCCGGAGGCGTCCCGTCCGTAGAAGGAGACGACGCAGACCGTCCCGCCGAACCGGGTTGAGCGGATGGCCTGGTGCAGGGCCGGGATGTTGCCGGATGTCTCGACAGCGACGTCGACCCCGAGGTTGCTGATCTGTGTGAGGTCCTCGGAGTATCCGCCGATGATGCGATCGCCCTTCGGTGGAGCTGCCGGGTCCCCGTCCGCTGTGAGCATGCGGATCGCAAGGCCGGCATCATCACCATCGGATGTCGGATCGAGAACGACGTCCGCGCCGTACACCTTCGCGAGACCGCGACGGTTCTCCAGCGGGTCGACGGCGATCACGGTACTGGCGCCGGCGAGGCGGGCGAGCTGGACGGCGACCAGGCCGATCGCGCCGAGGCCGAAGATCGCGACGCGGTCGCCAAGCTTGATCCCGCCATCACGCATCGCCATCGCCATCACGACTGGATCGAGGCAGAGGGCTGCTTCCGCGCTGAGACCCTCAGGGAGGAGGTCGGCGCGGAATTCGTCGACCGTCTGCGTCTCCCGGATCGGGAAATGGCCGAAGACGCGGTCATCGGCCTTGAAGCGCGTCACGTTCTTGCCTGTTTCCGTGACGGTACCGACCGCCATGTTGCCAAGGCGCATGGGGAAGCGGCCGTGTCGCTGCGTGTCGGTTGCCGGACGGACTGCACCCCACGCGGAGTCGTACGGCCGGGAGGCGACCGGATCGTCGCGATAAGCAACCAACTCGGTGCCGTGCTTGGGCGAGGCGAGCTCGGTGCGGATACGGATCTCGGTCGGTCCGAGCGGACGTTCGTCGTAGGCTCGGATCTGGGGCGCGCGTGGGGCGATGGCGACAAGCTCGCGGGGCATGGATATTCCTTTCGGGTTGGCATTGGCCGCCGTATCGCCAAACCTTGTGGGCGGGTATACACGGATGGTTCTAGGCGGCGTCCCACTCGTGCCGGATGAAGGCGACGGTTTCGCGGATAGCGTCGTCGTAGTCGCCGATGATGCGGCTGCACTCGAGGCCGAGCCAGCCGTCGTAGCCGATCTCCTTCAGTGCCCGGAAGCCGGGGCGTAAGTCGAGGTGCCCCATGCCCGGTTGGGCGCGGTTGCTGTCGGCGACATGGACGTAGGCGATGTGGTCTGCCGAATCGCGGATCGCGGTCGGGATATCCGCCTCCTCGATATTCATGTGGAAGAAATCGGCCATCGTCGCGACGCCGTCCCCTACCTTTCGGGCGATCTCCGCGCCCTGGTCGACGCGGTTGACGATGTAGGCCTCGTAGCGGTTCAGCGGCTCGGTGAAGAGGACGACGCCTGCGTCGCGGGCCAGGGGCGCAAGCCGGTTCAGCTGCGTGTAGAGCATTTCGTGTTCGAGATCGGCGCCGGTTTTCCATGGAGAGAGATCGGGCAGGGCGGCGGTGCGGCCGAATTGCGGAACGATGAGCACCCCGACGGCATCGAGCCTGGCGGCGAGGCTGATCCGTTCGGTGGTCTGCCGGACGGCATCCTCACGGACGGCCGGATCGGGGTCGAGCAGGCGAGGGATCCCCTCGATAGCGGAGACGCCGATCGGGGAGTCCTGCATGATCCCGATGAGCTCGTCGTGGGTGATCTGCATCGATGCCGCGTGGAGCTCGATACCGTCGAAACCGACGGATTCAAGCCAGGCCAGTTTTGATGGCAGGGTGTCTCCGGGCACCATGCCCTCGCGAATCGTGATTTTCATCTCATCTCCGTTTCCGCGGGCATCAATGCTCGCGTCGATCCTGTCACCGGTCGCCTCATTGTGCGGATGTTGCCCCCTTCGCACAACCGGTCAGGGTGGATGGCATAGTCCCTGCGTTTGTCTATTCCCGTTGGACATGTTCGTTCGCACCCCGCCCTTGAGAGGGTCGTCAGAGGAGGCCGTTCTTTATGTACTTTCACGTCAAGGAAATGCAGTTCGAGGTCAAGCCGGACAAGCCGGATGCGTTGTTCGCGAAGCGGCTGCAGGAGCTGCTTGGTGGCAAGTTCGGTGAGATGACGGTGATGATGAGCTACCTCATGCAGGGGTGGACCAGCCGTGGACCGGACAAATACAAGGACATGCTCCTGGACATCGGGACCGAGGAGATCGGCCATGTCGAGATGCTGTCGGTGATGATCTCACGGCTGCTGGACCATGCGCCGAACGATGTGAAGGACAAGGCGGCCCAAGATCCGCTGGTTCGCGCGTCGCTGGGTGGTGAGTCCGCGCAGGATGTCATCTATAACTCGATGAACCCGCAGCACCAGATCGTGGCAGGACAGGGCCCTGTGCTGACGGATAGCCAGGGTGTGCCCTGGAGCGGAGCCTTCGCAGCAGCCAGTGGGAACCTGATGGCGGACTTCCGCTGGAACCTCATGGCCGAGACGCAGGGCAACCTGCAGGTGAGCCGCATCTACGAGATGACCGAGGATCATGGAGTCCGCAAGATGCTTGGCTTCAACCTCGCGCGCGATATCGCGCACCAGAACCAGTGGGCGGCGGCGATCGAGGAGCTCCAGGCGGATGGTCTGCACGAGTTCCACGTGCCCAGCCCGTTCCCGATGGACCGCGTGAACCAGGAGCAGATGCACACCTTCTGGAATCTTTCGGAGGGCGATGCGAGCAAGGAAGGTCGCTGGGCGACCGGCAAGGCGCCGGATGGCATGGGCGATCTCGTTTACCTGGACGATCCGAAGCCGATCTCGGACGATGTCGGGCTGCTGGAGCAGACCGACCCGCGCTATCACGGCACGCCGAAGAAGCCGCTTCCGCCGATGTCGACCGGCCCGAATCCCTACGAGGACCAGGACACGCCGAAGGAGATCGACGGCAAGAAGATCAAGGCGAGCCTGAAGAAGTAGCGGGCGATCGACCCGCCTGTCATCAGGCAATGAAGCACGAAGCCCCCGGAACAGCCATGTTCCGGGGGCTTCGTCCTGGCCAGAGGCTCGCTCAGACGTGGATGGCCTCCTGCGGAGGTGTTGTACGCTCGAACGCCCATGGCCGCCGGTACCTGATCAGGGACACGATGAGGAGCACCGCCAGGATGAGCGCGCCTCCATCGGTGATCGCCGATGGGAGAATCCCCGGAATGCCATACCGGTCCAGTGACGCCTCCCACACCTCGGACGGGATCGCGACGAACCCGAATGCCTGGGTGACGTTGACTACGAGGGCGACCCAGAACACCCAGCTCCATCCCTTGAAGGAGAGGATGCCGATTGCGTTGCCCACCATATAGAGACATCCCACGATGCGGAACCCGAGGAGGAACCCGGGCGCGTTGCTCGCCGCTTCGTCCGGGGTCTGGCCGGCGAGCTGCATCGTCTCCTCCAGCATCTCCCGATTGACGATGACGAAGTTCTGCAGCGTCGTCCCGATCGTGAAGATCACTGACATGATTGTGGTGAGGAACTGCAATGGGCGTGTCCGGGTGGACGGTTGGAATGATTCGTGGCCGGATGAGTGCATAAACGGTGCGTCTCCGGAATCGAGCGTTGGCAGTGTGGGGATCGGCCCAGTATACACGTGGGCGCAAGATCGCTCGAGCCCCGGGACGTCGACGTGGTCAGCGCGCTGACGAGCGTTGCGCGACGTGGTGCCCGAGGCCGCGAGATCCATCCATGGCGGCAAGCATCCGCTGCCCGGCGACGAAAGCTGTGCCAATCATGAGCAGGCCGAGGGACATGCTGAGGCCGGCGCTGGAGGGTGTGCTCCAGTCGAGGTCGGTGGTGAGTGCGAGCAGGAAGCCACCCACGCCAACGCCAATCGAGTTCGTGAAGAGGTCGCCGAGCAGCATCGACGAGGAGACCATGCCGTCCTGCCCGCGCGGGGCGCTGGCGAAGGCGACGGTGGTCGAGGTGGTGTAGCCGTACCCGATGCCGAGTCCCATGGAGGCGAACCCGATGGCCGCGATCGGCCACCAGATGTCCTGCGCGAAGAGGATCGTCCCCGTGATGAGGCCGGCGCCGGCGAGCATGAGCAGGCTGCCGAGCACGACCCGGCGGGGCCGGGAGCCTGCGCCGGCGATGCGGTCCTGCCGGGCCTGGAGGAGCGAGCCGGCCGTCCACGTCAACGAGCCGACGGTCAGGATCAGCCCCGCCTGCGACGAGGTGAGGGCGCCGAAGGACGTCAGCGAGTAGACGAGGTATGTCTCGACGACGGCGAAGGCACCGAACGAGAGCGCGCGATGGGCGACCGCGCTGCCGAGCATCGGGCGAAGGGCAAACGTGCCTTCGGGCAGGAGACGGCGGAGCGTCGGGAT
Source organism: Thermomicrobiales bacterium (assembly GCA_035305265.1). Taxonomy (GTDB): domain Bacteria; phylum Chloroflexota; class Chloroflexia; order Thermomicrobiales; family UBA6265; genus UBA6265. The sequence continues at coordinate 7,383 of DATGPC010000465.1, forward strand.
GATGATGCCAACGCCGGCGATGGTCACGGCCGCGCCGAGCCATGCCGGGGCGAGGCGGGCGGAGTCCAGCGCGATTGCCGCGAGCTCGTCGAGGTCCGGGCCGGCGAGGAAGAGCAGCGTGCCCGATGCGAGGAGGACGGCCAGTGATACCCGGTTGGCGCCCACCTGCGGGCCGGCGTCCCCGTTGTCGAAGCGGACCTTCCGGTATGACGGCCAGGTCAGCGGCCAGATGATGGCAAGGATCGGGAGCAGTCCGAGGAAGACGTATCGCCAGTGGAACGTATCCGCGACGAATCCGGAGATGAACGGGCCGATCAGCGACGGGACGATCCACGCGCTGGACATAGCCGCGAGCATCGATGCCCTCAGGTGGTCAGGGTAGGCGCCGCCGACGATGGCGTAGACGGTCGAGAACATTGCCCCGGCGCCGATGCCCACAAGCGCGCGGCCGATGAAGAGCACGCCCATGCTGCTGGCGAGGCCGCAGATGAGGCACCCGATGGCGAAGAACACCAACGCCGGGTAGAACACCATCCACGGCGGGCGCCGGTCGACCTCGCGGCCGGCGGCAACGCCGGCGATGATCTGCGGGATGAGGAACGCGTTGAACACCCATCCGTAGAGATGCTCGCCATCGAGATCACGCGTCAGCGCAGGGGTGATCGTGGCGACGGCAAGGCCCTGGAAGGCGACGAGGGTGACGCCGAGGATCGAGCCGATCGTCAGGGCGATGATCGATGCGTCCCAAATGGACGGCGGCGTCCGTGATACGAGTGTCATTCGTCAGGTGTTCCTGTGTCCACGGGTTCCGGCAGACACGGAGACCCTGTATGTATGACCGCTTCGCGGTCACGACCTGTCAGTCGGCGGCAAACCGATCGTCCACTTCCGGTTGGCCCGCTGGCGCGGCGGGACGGCCGCCCGGGTCGGCGAACCAGTCACAGATGCGCATCCAGCTCGGGAGCGCAACGCTCGCGGCCGGCTCGGCAAAGGCCGGGATATCGATCCGCGGGTGACACACCGGCGCGTAGCCGGAGGACTGGAGCGATTGTGTCTGGACGGGCTCCGCTTCGGCGGCCGGTTCGACGTCGATAAAGAATGGCAGGGCAATGAGCGCCACCACGACGAGCGCGGCAGCGATAGCGCCGAACTGGAACCAACGCGGGGTCGGGTCGTCCAGCTCGATAATGAGTGGTTCCTGGCGCGAGGTCTCCATGCGGAAAAAAGTGCCAATCTCTGTTACTACGTCACAGGCCCATCGACCATCGTATACGTTCGTACCCGGATTGTCACCCCTGCTCGTGCTCGTGGGGGACCGGAATCAGGTAGAGCCGTCGGCTCGTTTCCCGGAATCCGAGCTTTTCGGCGATACGGAGGCTCGGCTCGTTCTCGGACCCGCAGCTCCAGACCGGCGTGCGGCCTCGCTTGCGGACCTCCTCGATGACCAGTGACGCGGCCGAGGTTGCATACCCCTGGTTCCTGAACTCCTCGTGCGTCGTCACGCCGATATCGACATAGAGCGGGCTCCAGGCAAATGTATGGGCCACGGCGACGATCTCGCCCTCGACAATGCCGGCGGCCGCGATCGGCTTGTAGGCCGAGCGCTGCTCCAGGATCGGCATTCCGGCCGTCAGCAGGACGTCGTCGTCGGTGAGCAGGCGCACGTCGTCACGCCGGGGTACATCGGCGGGAGGGCCATCCAGGATGTGATACACGTCCTCCAGCGTGTTTAACGTCGTGGTACCGCCGAGGGTTGCGACCGGCCGCTCGAGGGCGCGGGAGAGATGGAGCGGCACCGAGAAAGTGTGCCAATCCTCCACAAAGGCCATGATCCGGGCGATATCCGCCGGGGAATGCCCGTAAACGATGGGCTCGGCGAGGAAGTCGTGGGCCTGGATGATGGCCGCGACGGGTTGGCGTGGATCGCCAACGCACCAGGCGTTGCAGGTACGCGAGGTCAGGAGATGGTGGGTGATGACCGTCTCGGGCGAATCGCCGAGTGACGCGGCGAGGAGGGGCATCTCCTGCGGCTCGAGAGCATGGACGGGTTGGAGGGCTTGGGTGCTGGTCACGATCTGTCCTTCAGGGTCGTGGCGTCGGGGCGCCGTCGGGGCGCGATCTCTCCTCCAATCATCCCACGTATTGACCGGAGGTGTCCGGACATCGGTGTACGTTCGTGACAGGATCGTGATACTGTCGTCAGCAGAACGTCATGTCGGGGACTGATGATGGAGGAAGCGCGAGGAGTCCTGACCTGTGATGCCAGCCTCTTCCTCGCCCAGTCTGTACCGTTGACGAAATGGAGGTACGCCTCGTGACAACACCATCGAACCTGGAACCGCCCGCATTTCACCCGCTCGTCTCGAAAATCGCCATGCCGGTCTCGCGCCGTGCCGCAATCCTCGGCGCCTGCGGGTTGCTCGCCTCGCGCATGCCGGCCGAAACGGTCGCGCAGGAGCCCGCCGCGACGCCGGAGACGAATATCCAGGGCGAGGAGGACGCCGTCGCCTTGCTGGAGCGAAGCGCGCAGGCGCTCACCGACCTGGAGACGTTTGCCTTCGAGATGGAGACGATCCGGGGCTCCAGCACGATCATGGCGGGTTTCGAGTTGAAGTCCGTGTCCGGGGTTGTCCGGCGCCCGACGGACCTGAGCGCCGAGGTCTCGGTCTCGATCCCGCTCGGCGACCTGACCGTCGGGGCGGTGTCGATCGACGGCACGTTCTGGATCCAGGACCCGCTTTCCGATGGGGAGTGGATGGAGCTTGGCCAGGTCGGCGAGATCCAGACGCTCATCAATCCGGATTTCCTGGTTCTCCAGGCAGTCAAGCTGGTGCAGGACGCCAAGATCACCGGCGGCGGCAAGGTCGACGGTGAAGACACCACGATCGTCGAAGGCGAGGTCGATTTCTCCGGCCTGCTGGATCGGTTCGGAGGAATGGGCGCCGAGGCCGACCAGGTGCGGGATTTCATCTCCGACAAGCCGGTGCTCGTGACGTTTTGGATCGATGAAGAGGACCGCATCCGGGAGGTGGAGATAATCGGCCCGATCCTCAGCACCGAGACGGACGATGTGGTCCGCGTCGTGACGCTGTCCGAATTCAACGAGCCTGTCGAAATCGAAGCGCCCGAGGCGGTGTCGACGCCGGGAGCGTAACGGGGAGGCCATGAACGGGGATCGTGAGATCGTCGAAGCTCTGCTGCGGCCGAGTGCATGGCCATGGCCGGTCGAGCGTGTGCGCCTGGTCGAGACACATATCTCGCGGGTGCTGATCGGCGGCGATCATGCCGTCAAGCTGAAGCGACCGGTCCGGTACAGCTTTGTTGACTATTCAACGCTCGAACGACGATATCAGGCGTGCCTCGACGAGGTGCGCCTGAACCGTTTGCTCTCCGACGACATCTACCAGGGCGTGGTGCCGATCCTTCAGGATGGGGATGGGTACCGGATCGGTGAGGGCGACGAAACCGGCGAGGCGGTCGATTGGGCCGTGCTGATGCGGCGGATCGACGACGCGGATCTGCTCTCCGAGCGGCTCCGGAGCGGCGATGTGCCCGATGCGCTCGGGGACCTGCTTGCCGATCGGCTGGTGCCGTTCCATCAGCAGCGGCCGGCGTGGGGCGATGATGACCCGGATGCCGCGCTCGCGGTCCTGACGGACGTGCTGACCGAGAACCTGGACGAGCTGCGCCCGTTCGCTGATGACCCGCTCCCGTCGGGTGAGCTGGATCTTGTCGATCGCGAAGTCCGGAGGTTCATCGAGGAACGGCACGACCTCCTGCGGGAACGGGTTGCGCGTGGCTGGGTGCGGGAGGGGCATGGCGACCTCCGTTGCGAACATGTGGTCGTCGAACGAGGCCGCGTCCAGATCGTCGATTGCACCGAGTTCAACGTCGACCTGCGGCGGGCCGATGTGGCCAGTGACCTTGCCTTCCTCCTGATGGACCTGCATCGGCTCGGAGCGCCGGACGAGGTGACACGACGGTTGGTGGACCGCTATCGCGATGCCGGGATCGATGTGCCACCGTCACTGCTGCGCCTGTACTGGATTCACCGGGCGCTGGTGCGTGCCAAGGTCTTGTGCCTGCGGCTGCCCGACGTGAGCGGCGACGAGCGGAAGGCTATTGCGCGGCGCGCCGTCGACTATCTCCATGTCGCGACACGACAGGCAACCGTGACGCACCCGGCGGTGATCGCGATGACGGGCTTGAGCGGAACCGGGAAATCGACACTGGCCCGGGTGATCGCGAGGATGACCGGGGCAACGCTTCTCGACACCGATATCATCCGGAAGGACGCGGCATACCTGGGCGGCGACCTCGCCAGGGCGCGAGGTGAGGACATCTACACGCCCGAATGGACTCGCCGGACCTATGACCGGATGATCAGGGAAGGTGCCGCCAGCGTGGGCGAGGGCAGGGCGGCGATCCTCGACGGGACGTTCCTCGATCCGGAGCTGCGCGAGCAGGCGGCCGGGGCTGCCCGGGCGGCCGGTGTGCCGTTCATCTTGCTCGAAGTGACATGCGACGATGCCGTGGCGCGACAGCGCGTGGAGGCGAGGTTTCGCGATCCTGGTCGGATCTCCGACGCGGATGTCGAGATCTATCTGCGCCAGCGGGAGCGTTTCAGGGCGGATCCGCCGGGCGTTCCGGAGGGGACGGTCCATCTCGTCGTCGATTCGACGTCCGGAGGTCCCGAGCTCCTCGACGATACGCTCCGGGCGCTCATCGGCGCGGATGTTGTTACCCCGGGGATTCCGGAGGACGGCGAGTTGTAGAAGAACGAGGCCGGTCGGGGGCCTCTCGTTCGACCGGGCAGGGGCATTTCAGCGCCCCTGCCCGGTTGGCTTGATGCCGTGACGCGCTATTTTAGCTGCGGGAGGACCTTCTCGGCGATGAGCTCGAGGCCGGAGATGTCGTCCGGGTTGAGCCACTGCAGCATGACGCCCTGGACGCCGATCTCGGCCTTCTTGCCGAGGTTCTCGACGATCTCGTCGGGTGTGCCGAAGACGGCGTCGCGTTGCCGGAGCCGATCGAGGTCGTACATGCCGAAACCGCTCGCCTTCTCCCGCACTTCCTCGTCTGTCTTGCCCACGAGGCCGCCGGTCATGAGCGTGCGCTTCACCGACTTCGGATCCCGGCCCTTCTCTTCCAGCAGACCGTCGAGGATCTCCATGCGGTTCGCGAAATCGGCGTTGTTGAGGCCCGAAGCGTTCCACTCGTCGGCGTACTCCGCGACGAGCGGTAGCGTGCGCTTCGGTCCGTTGCCGCCGATGACGATCGGCGGGCCGTCGGCGTGAGGCGAGCGCGGCGAAAGCATGGCGTCCTTCAACCGGTAGTACTCGCCTTCGAACGAAACCGGCGTGCTGGAGGAGCAGAGCATCTTGATGACCTGGATGGCCTCCTCGAAGCGGTCCAGGCGCTGCTTCGTCGGGAGCAGGTCGAAGCCGAACGCCTCGTGCTCGCGCTCCTGCCATCCCGCGCCGATACCGAGGCGAAGCCGACCACCGGACAGGGCACTGACGGCGCTGGCCTGCCAGGCCATGATCACCGGGTGACGGAAGGAGACCGGGGCGACGAGGGGGCCGAACGTGATGCGGCTGGTGTTGTCGGCGAGCCAGGTCAGCGACGTCCAGAGCTCGAGCGCGTCGTCGTACGGCGCATCGCCCGGGGACGTGAAATGGTCGGATCGGTAGATCCCGTAGAAGCCGAGGTCTTCGGCGGCCCGGACGAGGCGCTGCCAGCGTGGCCAGGTAAGGCCCATCTGGCCCTCGATCATGATGGAGACTTCCATGTGGTGTTTCTCCTCCCTTGATTAGTCGTTACGCACTGTCCTGATCTTATCGGTGTTACGGCATGCTGACCACTGCAGCGGCGCTGACAGCGGTACACTTGCATACAGCGAACACTTTCGGATCTGCGATGCGGCGGGAGGCGATATCCGGCCGCGACGGAAGGAGTCGACGATGACTGAGGGTGGTGGGCCCATGCGGACGGTGAAGGACAGCATGGGCGAGATGACGGTCCCGGCGGACGCGCTCTATGGCGCGACGACGGCCCGCGCGGTGGAGAACTTCCCGATCAGCAAGCTTCGGTTCTCGCGGTCGTTCCTGCATGCCCTGGGGCTGGTGAAGTCGGCGGCGGCGCAGGTGAATGCCGACCTCGGACTGCTCGACAAGGAGCGTTCGGAGGTCATCCAGCGGGCCGCCCAGGAAGTGATCGACGGGAAGTGGGACGACGAGTTCCCGATCGATATCTTCCAGACCGGCTCGGGCACCTCGACGAACATGAACGCGAACGAGGTCATCGCGACGCGGGCGATGCAGCTCCGAAGCGATTTGAGCGTGCATCCGAACGATCACGTCAACATGGGCCAAAGCTCGAACGACGTGATCCCGACCGCGATCAGCGTCGCGGCCTACGTCTCGATCGCGGAGCAGCTGATCCCGGCGCTGGAGCATCTTGAAGCGACGATCCAGAAGCGTGCCGACGAGCTGATGGACGTCGTGAAGACGGGCCGGACGCACCTGATGGACGCGACGCCGGTGCGCATGGGCCAGACGGTTGGCGCGTGGGCGACGCAGGTCCGGCTCGGGCGGGAGCGGGTGCAGAACACGCTGCCGCATCTCGGCCGGCTCGCGCTCGGCGGCACGGCGACCGGGTCCGGGCTGAACGCGCACGTCGAGTTCGGCGGCCGGGTGGCGAAGCTGCTCTCGGAGCGGACCGGGCTCTCCTTCACGGAAACGGACGACCATTTCGAGTCGCAGGCAAGCCAGGATACGGCGGTCGAGGTCAGCGGGGCGCTGAAATCCATCGCGACGGCATACATCAAGATCTCGAACGACCTCCGGCACATGAACAGCGGGCCAATCTCCGGTCTCGGCGAGATCGTGTTGCCAGCGCTCCAGCCGGGCTCCTCGATCATGCCGGGCAAGATCAACCCGGTGATCGCCGAGGCGACGATGATGGTCGCGGCGCAGGTGATCGGCAACGATACGACGATCACGATCGGCGCGCAGCACGGGAACTTCGAGCTGAACGTCATGCTGCCGGTCATCGCGCACAACCTGCTGGAGTCGATCGAGATCCTCTCGACGATGAGCAATGTGCTGGCGGACAAGGCGATCGCCGGGTTCACGGTGAAC
>DATGPC010000466.1:0-11556 GCA_035305265.1 Thermomicrobiales bacterium
ACAACTACCGCCTGCGAACCGCCTGCAACGACGCACCACCCGCCAGCAAGGCAGCCGCGCCAACGAACGCCAGGGCGATCGCCGTGCCGTTGCCACCGCCGGACTCACCCGCGCCCGTCGAAGGAAGCCCCTTCACCGGAGCCGTCGGCTGCGCGCCGGGTGCTGCCGTCGGGACCGGCGTCGGCGTCTGCCCGGAGAGATCCTCCGGCACGAAGTAGTAGTCGCACACCACCACATCGCCCGCCGCCAGCGTCACCGGATGCGGCACTTCCGCCGTACCCGCGCCGTGCGAGCAGAAGATCACGGTCGCCGCAAGGAAGTCGCCCGGCGGGCCGGAAAGCTGCCACGTCCCCGGGTCGAGCGTGAACACCAGGTTCCCGTCCGCGCCCGTCGTCCCGGCGACGTTCGCGCCGCTCGTGGTCTCGATCGCGTCGAAGTACACGCCTGCCGCCAGCATGTCGTGGCACGCGTTGAACCAGTCACCATCCGCCGGGATCGCATCGCACATCCGCGCGTGGACCTCGATCGTCCCCGCACCCGCGCCCTGGTCCGTCGGCACCACGTAGTAGTCGCAGATCACCGTCGTGCCGTCGCCGATGACCACCGGCTGGGCCACTTCCGCCGTCCCGGCGCCCGTCGAGCAATAGATGAATGTCGCGTCAAGGAAGTCACCCGGAGGGCCGGAGAGCGACCACGTACCCGCCGGCACGTTGAGGATAACGTTGCCGTCCGCGCCCGTCGTGCCGGAGACGACCTCTGCGGTGTCGACGTTGGTGGCCTCGTAGAGCACGCCCACGGCGAGGTCATCGTGACAGTACGTGAACCAGTCGCCGTCGGGCGGCACCTGGTCGCAGATCCGGCCGTGGATCTCGATCGTGCCGGACGCCTGGGCCGCCGCGTCCATCGCCGCGAACCCGTGTGCGCCCGCCATCGCAAGCATCATGACCAGGACGAGAAGACCCCTCGGAGAGCGTCGCATGGCACGGCTCCTTTCACGGAGCGAGAAGAGCAAACGACCAATCAGGGACCCCGCGACGCGCGTGGTTCGCGCCACCTGTGACGTCGCACGAACCGGGCCATTCGCCGGTCTATGTCAACAACGATTAGAAAAGGGAAGGCGTTTCATTTCCTGGAAGGAAACAAGTACTCAGGACCAGCCGCGCTCCTCCAGGACGGTCATGATCCGGTCACGCAAGGGACGCACCTGATTCTGCACGGAGTCCCAAACAATATCGTGGCGAACGACATCGTAGCCGTGGATGATCCGGTTTCGCATACCGACGACACGACGTGCCTCAGGGATTTCGTCCTGGAGTTCCGGCTCGTCGGTAACCGCCTGGTTCATCGCCTCGCCTACGATCTCGAAGAGCCGCTCGACCATGAGCCGCAGGCCACGATCGTTCACGTAATCGTCGAACGTCTTGCCCTCTGTATACGAAAGGATTTCGTTTGCCGCTTCGACGACATCACGCAGCCTCTTCGGCGTCCTTCGGATCACGGTACACGATCTCCTGTGTGGACTGGACTTCCCTGAGAAGGTCGGGATCCATGACAACAGATTCGAAAAGCAGGTCCACGTCTCGCTCGAGAAGCGCCTCCAGATCGTCAGCGAAGTCGATGAATCGGTTCGATACGCCCGGCCCATAGTCCAGAAACTCGAGGACGAAATCGACGTCGCTGGTCTCCGGGTCGAAGTCGCCCCGCGCGGCAGAGCCAAACACCGCGAGCTTCGCCACGCCATAGCGCTTGCACAACGCAACGATGGCATCCCGGTTGTCTTGGATCAGCGGGATCATACGGTGTCGCCTCCTTTCGTGTGAGGATAGCGCACGGAATCGCCCGGAGGCCCGGGTTCTGCGATAAACTCAGGCGATATGAGTGAGCACGACCCGACATCACCTTCCGACAAACCTTCCACACCCAACGGCGATGATCCACGCCCCGACGGGAACGGGAGAAACGGCTTCCATCCCATTGACGCCGCGCGCGAGCGGCTGGGCGACTTTTCCCTCGGCGTCGACGCCGTCGGGCGCATCTTTCGCACACCCACCGGCAAGATCTCGTGGCGGAGGAACCTCTACGCCATCTGGATCGCGCAGCTGCTGGCCATCATGGGCTTCAGCATGCGCACCCCCTTCCTCCCCATGTTCTTCGGCGAGATCGGCGTGGACACCACCGAGGGACAGGCGCTCTGGACCGGCATCATCCTCTCCGTCGGCGCCGGCATGATGGCGCTGGCGTCTCCGTTCTGGGGCGCGATGGCCGACCGCAAGGGCCGCAAACCGATGCTCCTGCGGTCGCAGTACGGGGCATTCGTCACGATCGGTCTCACCGTCTTCGTCACCGCCCCGTGGCAGATGCTCGGGCTCCGCATGATCGAAGGCGTGCTGGCGGGAACCGTCACCGCCGCGACGGCCCTCGTCGCCTCCACCATTCCCCGGGAGCGCCTCGGATACGGTCTCGGGCTCGTCCAGACCGCGGTCTTCTCCGGCTCGGCCCTCGGCCCGCTGATCGGCGGCCTGCTCGCCGACACCTTCGGCTACCGGCAAACGTTCGGCATCGCCTCGCTGATGGTCCTCACGGCCGGCTTCATCACCCTCTTCGTCGTGCAGGAGCGCTTCACGCCCGCCGAATCCGCGAAGACACCCGAGGAAAAGGAAGCATCGAGCTGGCGGGTCATCCTCGGCCCGGCCCTGCTGGCGCTTGCCCTCAGCATGCTGCTCATCCGCTTCGCGTCCTCGGCGGTCCAACCCATCACGCCTCTCTTCGTCGAAGAATTGGCCCATACCACCGGCAGCACCTCGACACTCGCCGGCCTCACCCTCGGCATCCTCGGCGTGACCAGCGCGATCTCCTCGGTCGTTCTCGGGCGTGTCGGCGACCGTAAGGGCCACTACATCGTCCTGCTCCTCTGCTCCCTCGGCTCGGCCACCGTCTACTTCCCCATGGCCCTGTCCCAGCACCCGTGGCAGCTGATCGTGCTGCAGGCCATCTTCGGCGTCTTCGCCGGCGGGATGATGCCCTCCGCCAACGCGCTGATCGCGAACATCAGCGACGAGCGGTTCCGGGGCACGGTCTTCGGCCTGACGAACACCTTCGCGTCCGTGGGCGGGTTCCTCGGCCCGCTGGCAGGCTCGACGCTGGCCGCCGCTTTCGGGCTGCGGACCACGTTCGTGGCAACGGGCCTCGTCCTGATCATCATGGCGGCCGGACTGTGGCTGGCGAACCAGCGCCGGCCGATGGAGCCTGGAAAACCTGAGCCGGCATAATCGCTCACGGCGCAAACCGTGTCCGGACCGCGCGATCTCAACCGTCTGGACGCCAATACTTTTCTTACTTTTTCCTGCGTATGCATACGGTTGAATAATATTCGCCTTTCGGGTAAAATAGAGTCAGTGAAATAGAGCGTTCGCAGGTATGGGTCTTGCATCGACAGGGACCGCTGCAAAGGCACGTCCCGCAGCGAGATCATGACCTGCTTCGGCAATTGGCTGAGGGCAGAACCTCGACTATCCACACAAGGAGCACCGCACCACACAGGACCGTGCCGTCGACAACCTCCCACTCCATGCCAGAAAGGAGATGTCATCTTGACCAAATCTGAGCAGCTGCGACTCCAGGCCGGAATTCGCCTCCTTGCTGACCGCAAGGGCGTCCCGGTCTCCGAATTCGAGGGCGTGCCGCTGGAGAAGATCGAGAAGGATATCAGGGCCGCCCGCGTCACCACGTGGGACATCGCCCGCCAGGTCGCTATCGCACGACATCTCCAAAACCTCTATGACCGCTTCGAGCTCCCCAAAACCATGTCGATCAGTGAAGCAGTCGATCTCGGGCTGTTGACCCGCGAGGATGCGCTCTCCGTCTACTCGGTGAGCCAGGAAGAGATCGCGGAGATCATTCGCGAGAACCAGTGGGCCGCCGCCTGAGGCACCCCCTCGTCAGCACGGGAAACGCCCCGATCCGGTTCGCCGGGTCGGGGCGTTGTTGTTTCCATCGCCCTGTCTTCGGGTAAGGTGAAACGAAAACAAGGTCCTACCCCGTCGGAGTCATCCTCATGTCCTGCTGCAGCCCGTCACGCGAACCGGATACGAACCAGCATCCCATCTCCACCCGCCCTCCCCTCGCCGCCCGACCGCCGCGCGGCATGGTGCAGATTCCTGGCGGGACGTTCCGGATGGGCAATCCTCGCGACGACGGTTACATCGCCGACGGCGAAGGCCCGGTGCACGAAGTCACGCTGGACCCCTTCTGGATAGATGCCACGGCGGTGACCAACGCCCGCTTCGCGGAATTCGTCGAGGCGACAGGCTACCGCACCGAGGCCGAAACCTTCGGCTGGTCCTTCGTATTCTGGCAATTCCTGCCGCCGGCCCTCCAGCGCAACCCGTCCCCGGCCGGCACGCCCTGGTGGAAGCAGGTCTTCGGCGCCGACTGGCGACACCCGGAAGGTCCGGAAAGCACCATCCGCAACCGTATGGACCACCCGGCCATCCACATCAGCTGGAACGACGCCCAGGCGTTCTGCGCGTGGGCCGGCGTCCGTCTCCCCACCGAGGCGGAATGGGAGTTCGCCGCGCGAGGCGGCCGCGAAGGCGACCCGTTCCCCTGGGGAAAGGACCTCGTGCCGAACGGCAAGCACCGGATGAATGTCTGGCAGGGCCAGTTCCCCGGCCGCAACACGAAGGCGGACGGCCATGTCGGCACCGCCCCCGCGACCGCCTACAAACCCAACGCCTACGGGCTGTTCAACATGACCGGCAACGTCTGGGAATGGTGCAGCGACTGGTTCTCGCCGGCAGCCTACACGCGGGGCGACATCGCGAACCCGACCGGCCCGCACAACGGGACGTCCCGCGTCATGCGCGGCGGATCCTACCTCTGCCATGCGTCCTACTGCAATCGCTACCGGGTCGACGCCCGATCGTCCAACACGCCGGACTCCTCCACCGGCAACCTCGGCTTCCGGACAGTGTGGAGCGAGCCGACCTGAGGCAGGGGCGCGACAAGGGCACCGTCAGGGCAATGCAGCGCCGATGGCACATGCATGCCATGAGCCGAAGGCTTCAAACGTCTTCACTATCCTCTGTCTCGCCTTCCAGAATCCTCAGGAAGTCATTTGGATGAATTATCCGAAAAAGATACGGATGAGAGATCGCCAGCAGCTCCTTGTCGCCGGTCACGAGATAGTCCGCGTCTCCTTTGAGGGCCGTTTCGAGGATGCGATCGTCATGCCGGTGCGTCGCGATACCGGACACTGATCCATCGAGATGAACAGTATGCGCGAGGATCTCCAGATCGATCAGTAGCTCGTCGGCCCGGATCTGCATTGCCGCATCCTGGAAATAGGGCTTTCCCAGCGCGTTTCGGATTTCCTCAAGAATCGCAGGGGAAATGACGGTATCGAAGGCACCCGCGTACCACCTTCGCAAGATGGTCGGCGGAGCGCTTGTCCCGAAAAGAAGCGTAGCGATCCCGGAGACATACACATTTGCATCGAGGACGACCCGAAGCGTCACGGCTGCTGGCGCTTGAACTCAGCCCGGATCGCCTCCAGCTCGCGCTCGATCTCCTCCTCGGGGACATCGCGAAACGCCTCACTGAATTTGGCCGCATTGCGGTAGAACCGTTCACGGGCTTCGCGCTTCTCGTCCTCGGACGCCCGCAGGCGTTCATACTCCTCGACCGGGATGATCACCGCTGCGGGAAGACCGCTCTTCTCGACGATGATGCGCTCCCCGTCCCGTGAAACGCGGTTCACGACGCTGCTGAACTGCTGCTTGGTGTCCGTCAGCTTCATGACTGTTTCAACCGGTCGCTGCTGTGCTGGCATGGTCTCGCTCCTTGTACGCCTTCCCAGCATAGCATCGCGCTGTCCGGAACTGGACAGCGTTGGACTGCCAGGCATGGGACCGCGACAGGAGCGGAACTGAATTCAGACCGCGTGCACCTTGGTCACCCGACCAGCGTCACCAGCCCGACGCCCAGCAGGATCGCCAACCCCAGGCTCCGCGTCCGCATCACCACCCACGCGACCACGACAGACGCGAGGACCCCGACCAGCCCGGTGGCGACTACCGCCGGCAAGACGATCGAGACCATCGTGATCCCCGGCAAGACGTCCAGCATCCGCCCGATGCGCCGGGAGTCCGGCAGCCGCCCGGCAATGACGAAACCGGCGATCCGCGTCAGGAAAAGGACGGCCGCCATCGAGACGACCAGAAACCATTGCTCACCGGTCAGCATCGTCGTCTCCCGTCACCAGCGCCACAGCGAGCCCGGCCCCGATCCCGATGAACACGTACCAGGAACCGCCGAAGAGCTCGTGCGCCCCGATCGCGGCAATGGCAGCCACGATCCATGGCAGCACATCCTGCCGTCGCACCTTCATCTCCGCCAGGATGCCGACCAGCGCGGCGGTGGAGGCGAAATACAGGCCGTCGATGCTCCCGGCAAGCCATCCGCCGGCCAGCGCGCCGACCCCGGACCCCGCCACCCACGACACCACCATGCCGATATTGAGGCCGAAGAAATACCCGATGTCGCGGCGCTTCTCCCGCATCTCGTTGATCGTCATCGCCCAACTCTGGTCGCTGAGGTAGTGGATCCCTGGCAGGAACAGCCAGCGCGGCGTCGACCGGAACCACCCGGACATCGTCATGCCCATCAGGATGTACCGCAGGCTCACCAGGAAGGTGCTGACGAGGATGGCGACGATCCCGGCATCCCGCTGCACCATGTCCATCGCGACCATCTGCGCCGAGCCGGAATAGACGACCAGCGACATGATCGTCGCCCCGATCGTCCCGAACCCCGCCTCGATCGCGACAACGCCGAACGAGATGCCCCAGACCAGCGGCCCGAGCGCCACAGCAACGCTGGCCCGCAGCCCCCGCCGCACGCCGTCCCCGGTCAGGGTGATGGCTCGCGAACGCCGGACATCGTGCTCCGGAACGGTTTCGAGTGTAGGAACTGCCGCGGAAACGTCGTCCGCGGTCCGGGAGCCAGCCATGGGTTCTTCCCCGATACTCGGCAGCGCCGAAATTCGTTACCATCTATCATGGTACACTGGTAACCACACAGGCGTATCGTAGCGACGCGATCGTTACCTGTCAACAATGTTTGGTGGTGACAACATGACAGCCTACGAATCGGCATTCACGCGGCCACCGGCGCCCCCTCCGCTGGATCTCGTCCAGGCCTTTCTCAACTCCGCGGATCTCGAAGATGGCGATGAAGCCTTCGCCACCCCCGATTCGCTCTCGGCATGGGTCGCGCGGCACATACCCGATGCCGCCACGTCCTTCACCAGGGCCGACTGCGCCCGCGCAATCGCGCTCCGGGAGATGCTGCGCGACCTCGTGGAAACCGGCCACCCCTCTCCCGCCTTGCAGGAGGCGCTCGACGCTATCCCCCTCAAACTGCGCATCGCCACCGGCGAGCCGCAGTTGGTCACCGATCGGGAAGGAATTGACGCGATCTTCGCACGGGTCATGATCGCGGTCCACCACGCCATGATCGACGGGCACTGGAAGCGATTGAAGATCTGCCGCAACGATGTCTGCCGCTGGGCGTTCTACGACGCCTCGAAGAACCACTCCGGCGTCTGGTGCAGCATGGCCACCTGCGGCAGCAAGGCCAAGGCGCGGGCCTACCGGACGCGAACCCGACGAAAGGCAACCTCATGATCGCAAGGATCTGGCGCGGGGCGGTCCGTCCCGGCGACGGCGCCGCCTATGTCGCCTACATCGAGCGAACCGGGATCCGGGAATACCGCGAGACACCGGGCAACATCGGCGCGCACATGCTGCGGCGCGACCTCCCCGACCGGACGGAGGTCATCACCTTGAGCTTCTGGGAGTCTATGGATGCGATCCGCGCCTTCGCGGGCGACGATCCGGAAGTGGCGGTCTACTACCCGGAGGACGACCGGTACCTGATCGAGCGCCCCGCCACTGTCGAGCACTACGAGGTTCCGGTGTCATTCCCGCCGCTGGCTACCCCTCCGGCGTCGCGGCCTCCGGCGTCCCCGGAGCGATCGTGAACGAATCGACCATCCCCCGCTCGAAATGCGTGGCGCGAATATCCGGGTCATACACAAGGCACAGGACCAGATAGGAGCCAGGCGCGAGGTCCAGCTCCGTCCAGGCCGTCTCGCCCGGCGACAGCCACCCCATGCCGCCGATGGTCACGGGAGGCGTCAAACCCTCCGGCGGCGTGCCCTCCCCGTCCAGCCCCATCGCGGCCACCATCTCATCGGTGGTCATGACGTCCGGCGACCAGGCGAGCACGATCTCGTGCGTCTCGTTCCCCGTATTGGTGATCGCCCAAACCTGCCGGCCCGGTTCGATGCGGAGCGGGAAGCTGAAACTGTGGTCGAAGACGCGCGCCTCGACATCCGCCGCTGGCATCTGCTGGGCGGGCGGAATCGAGCTCGCCCCGGTGACCTCGAACGAGATGACGTCGTTGGCAACGAGCACATAATCTCCGGCGACGAGATCGATCACGGCGTACGACGTGCGCCCGGAGGGCGTCTCGCCGACGAATCCGGGATAGGTCGCATCAAGGAGCCACCCTGGCGGTCCGTTGACCCCGGACTGGAGATCGCCCAGCGCGCGCTCGACGCCGATATCGGCGGGCAAGCGAAGCAACAGAGGGTGAAGCGTCCGGTCGGTCGCATTGTCGAACCGAATGAGGGTACGCGCTGACCGCAGGTTGCTCGGGATTTCCAGTTCGCCATTCTCCGCCCGGATCACCACCTCAGGCATCCCGGGCATGGCGAGCAGCGAATCGGTATCAGCAGCCTCCTGCGCAAGGGCGGGGAGTGTCACCACCACGGAGAGGAAGAGAAGTAGGAGGACTCGAAGTGCGGGTCGCATGGCGCAAACAATGCCTCCCAATCGCGCATGGTGGCTGCCAGCGCATGATGCCAATCTCCAGCGACCCCTGACATCAACATTATGTTAACGAATCGTGCGCGTCAAGCCATCGCCTGGGCCTTTGCGTCTCCGGGCGAACGCCCCCTACCGCCCCCCGGCGAGCGCCGTCTCCATCGCCACATCCCTCCCGCCGTCAGCGAACACCGGCGTCTCGAGATCGACCGGGATACCGTGATTCTCGACGCAGACACCCTCGCGATCGAACGTCAGGGCGGTGCTGATGGTGATCGTCATGTCGGGGAGGATGCGAATGGTGCGGGGACGGCCACTACCGCCTCCCGACCGCTGCCCGACGACGGTGACATGCGGCAATCCCTGCAGGCCAAGCAGGAAATCCTCGCTGGCCGAATACGTCATCGGGTCGGTCAGTACCACGAGGTCGCCGTCCCACCGCACGCGATCGACAACTGGCTCGTCCCACAGCTCGACCGCATCCGCCAGCGTGCCATCGCCCCGCGTGAAGCGAATCGTCCCGAGCAACGTCCGCTCGCGCAGGAAGCGCCGCCGCGTCTCGGTCGCCAGCATCAGGTTGCCCCCGGTGTTGCCGCGCAGGTCGAGGATGAGCCGCTCGACGCCGCGAAGCCCGGTCAGTGCCTCATCCAGCGCGTCCTCGAACCCGATGCCCGTAAACCAGTTCACCAGCCGCATATAGCCGGTTCCCGCATCGACCTTATGCCACGAAAACACCGATCCCAGCGTCGGAGCCACCGGCCGCTCCGTCCACGTCACCATGTCCCCGCGAGGCGACGTCGCCCGGAAATCCCGGCTGTCGACGCCATTGAGGGCAATCGCCCTGCGGCCCGCCGTCAGCCCCCTCGCGTGCGCGGGCGCGCCGTTTCGCGCGATCCATCCGGCAGGATCATCGATCTCCAGTGCCCAGCCAGGACGAACGCCGGCCTCCCAGGCGGGGCTCCCCTCCGGGACGCGACGCACCGTCGCCCCGCGCGCCGTCAGCTCGACGGCGTACGGCGGGTTGTAGACACTCACCGGCCGCCGGATCGCGGTGTGCGCGTCCTCCAGCTCGGCGATCCAGCGCTCGAAGTCCTCGAAGGTCATGTCCTCGCGGACATGCCGCTCGCAGATCCCGTCCCAGTCGAGGCCCCGGATGCCGAAGCCGGGAAACGTGCCCGCGACCTCCTTCCGGATACGCTCGGCGGCATCGATCGTGGACACCTCCGGCGCGTCGGTCACCCGCTCCACCCCGAGCGAGACCAGCGAATGCACCTGGTTGAACGTCGTCATCAGGCCGTCGGCGTCTTTCGCGTAGGACGTCAGGGTCAGCCCCTCCGGGTCCCACACAAGCATGTTGTCATCCCGTTCCGGTTCGAGTCGGATCAGCCAGCGCGGCCCGTGGCCGGGATCGTCATCCACGAAGGCGACAGGGATGCCGAACAGCGCCTCGAACTCCGCCTTCTCGGCGCGGAGAAGGGGCAGCGACGGCGCAAGCTCGGGGAGGGATTCAGGAAAAACAAGCTGCATCGCGGGACAGGCATGAAGAGTGTCAAAGTTCATCGGGCTCCTCATCGATCGGATAGAGACGCTATCACTCACAAGGGTACGATGCCCGGTGAGAAGGCCGGCGCAGGCCTTCGGAAGCATGGTCAACACATTCCGGCAGGCACACCTGTATGATGGCGACAGGCCCCCTCCGTCACAGCTGTTCCCGCCGGCGTACCACCGGTACGAGAATCCAATCGCCACCCACGAGAGCGTCTTCGGGTAGGCACGACGTCCGGGAGAGTTGGAACCGTGAGCGAGAACCGGCTTCACCCACCGCCATTTGCGGAAAATAACGGGCGAGCAGAGCCGTACCCGACCCTCCTGCCCAAACCGCATCGCTCCGTAACGGGGCTTCCGCGTTTCCTCACAACATTCATCGGACGGGATGAGGCGATCGGGAACGTTACCGCGCTCCTGTCGCGCGATGACGTGCGGATGCTGACCCTGGTCGGCCCCGGAGGCTCCGGTAAGACCCGGCTGGCGGTCGAAGTGGTGGAGCGTCTCCCACCGGGCGCATGGGATGACATCTGGTTCATCTCCCTGGCGGCCGTCCGTGATCCAGAGTTCGTCGTTCCGGATATCGCCCAGGCCGTCGGGGTCGGCCAGGTCAGCGACCGGCCTGTCGCAGAGACACTTATCGGGTTCCTGAGGGAACGACATGCCCTGCTGGTGATCGACAACTTCGAGCCGGTCGTCGCTGCCGGTCCGGACCTGGCGATTCTACTCAGGGCGTGCCCCGGCATCACAATGCTGGTGACGAGCCGCATCGCGCTGCAGGTCTCGGGCGAGCACATCGTGGTCGTGCCGCCGCTGGAGCTCCCCGGCACGACGCATCTTCCCATCGAACGCTTACGCTCGCTCGAATCGGTCAGGCTGTTCGTGGAACGCGCGGAGGCCAGCTCCTCAACGTTCGCGCTCACGGAGGAAAATGCGTCTGTCGTCGTCGACATCTGCCGGCGCCTGGATGGCCTTCCGCTCGCCCTCGAGCTTGCCGCCGCCCGCTGCGGCATGCTCTCGCCGGCGGCGTTACTCCAGGTGCTCGCCCACCAGCGAGGCATCCTCTCTGATGGCCCCCGGGACGCCCCGGAGCGGCACAGGAGCATGCGGAGCGCGATCGCCT
>DATGPC010000467.1:0-2507 GCA_035305265.1 Thermomicrobiales bacterium
CCGCCGCCCTCATTCCATCCATCCGTCACCTGCGCGATGTCCACATAGCGCGCCGTGATCAGCGCCATTTCCGGGGTGTCGGGCGGCGCGTTGAAGTCGCCACCGAGCACGACGGGGTAGCCGCCCCGCGTTGCCTCGATGAAATCCAGCAGATCCTCGATCTGGCGGCGTCGCACCTCCGTACCGGGCGCATCTCCGCTGTAATGCAGATGGGTGCTATAGACGTTGACCGGTCGCCCCTCGAATTCGATGCGCGCGTGCGCGGCGACGCGGTAATCGTTCAGCGGCTCGAGCTTTCGCGAGGATGCCTCCAGGATCGGATGCCGGCTCACTATAGCATTGCCGTACCGCTTCGGGGCGTCCTCTGGATCGACGGAGGCGAAGTGGACATGCGGATACCCGAGTCGCTCAGCAATCGTATGGGCCTGATTCGGCAGCTCAGGATTCTGGAGCACCTCCTGAAGCAGGATGACGTCGGGCTGCAGCGCGCCGATTTCATCCACCATGTACTCGAGCCGCGCCGGCCAGTCGCCCTGGTTGTGCCAGATGTTCAGCGTAAGGATGGTGATCGCCGGGGACGAAGGCGCTTCGGCCAGGTCGCGTTCTTGCGCCAGGGCGATTTGATCCCCACCCAGTGCGAGCAACAGCACCCCCGCCATCAGAATCGTGCGCACGACCCGGAATCTCGCGCCATCCTGTCGCCCGTTCATCATCGCCCCGGATAGATCCGTAAAGATTTCAGCGTACACGTCTATTCGATTTTGGTGAGCACTCGCGTCGTCCGGCGATCGCCCATCTCGAACACCAGCAGATAGAGCCCGCTGGGACGCATCGTGAGGTCCATGTCCAGTTGGTGCTCGCCTGCCGGCCGCGTGGCATCCTCCAGCACAGTCAGTTCGCGCCCGAGCACGTCGTAAAGAACGAGGCGCACGGACGAGGGGGCATCCAGCACGTAATTGACACGCGCCCGATCCGCCGTAGGGTTCGGGAAGACGGCGAGAACATCGGTCCTCGCTACTTCAACCGGGTCGTCGACCGCTACGCCGACTCCGGTAAACCCGGCCCGTTCGAGCCCGCGTCGAATCGACTCGTTGCGCATAGCGACCTCCCAGATGGCTTCGGTACGATGGTTCTCGATCATCAGGAGGATGGGCCCCTGATCGATGCCGAGGTACGTCTGCGCAAACCAGTTCCGATCGACATTGTACGCATCGCGAAAGCCGTACGGGCCCCAGAGGGCCGGATATTTGCGATGCATCGTCCTGAGCGCAGCGATGGACTCGTCCGGCGCGAAGGCGATGGAGCCGCCCGGCGCCGTGGGCGCGATGGTGCCGTCGTCGTTCTGCGGCGGCGGCGCTCCACGCGCGCTGTAGCCGTCCGGTGTGTCGGAGGCGGTGAGGCCCCACTCGTCCTTTGAATAGTTGGGATATCCTCCTGGGTTCGCGATGTGGTAGGCCCGTTGCGCGAGCGTCGCACGGCGCGAGTTCTCGAAGTAGTCGATGCCCTTCTCCTCCATGAACGCATCCTGGATCCCGCGGAAGTCGATCCAGACGTGCGAATACTGATGGCCGAAGAGCGGAGGAAAGACCAGATACGTGTAGCCGTAGTGCGTCTGCCATTGCCCGCCGTAGCCGCTCGCCCAGGCGTCCCAGGCCTCCGGCCCGACCGGGTGCGTGGGCGAGCCGAGAGCCAGGATGTACAGGATCATCGCCTCATTGTAGCCGAGCCAGTCGTGGACGATGAAGCCGGTGCTCGGGTCCGCGTTGGCGCGCCCCTCCGGATCGGGAAACCATCCGTGGCTGATGGCGGCGGTCGGATTGTTCGGATTCCGATACTGCATCCAGGTCCAATCCACGCGATGATAAATCGAGTCGGCGAGCGACCGGATCTCGTCGTCATCCACGAAATACTCCCGCACGTGAAGCACACCCCCCAGCAGAAGGGCCGTGTCGATGGTAGAAAGCTCGTTCGTTCCGGATCGCCGGCCGGTATTCATGTCCAGGAAGTGATAGAAGAAGCCCTTGTAGCCGGTCGCGTTCGGGGCCGTCGACTGCTCTGCCGTCCAGAAGAACTCGAGCGTATTGAGCACGCGCTCTCGGCCCTGTTCAGGCGTGATCCAGCCGCGATCGATGCCGACGGTCATCGCCGAAAGCCCGAATCCGACGGCGGCAATGCTCGCGTAATTCTGACCGGTGCGGTCGCGCACGAGCCCATTTGACGGGTTCGCCTCCATCCAGAAAAAGTCGAATGTCTTCTGCTGGACCATGTCGAGGAAGGCTTCGTCGTCGTTCTGCTCGATGGTCAGCAAGTCGAACCAGAGCGTCCGCGTGGCTTCGTTGGGCGCTCCGTGCCGGAAGACCACGCCGACGGTCGTTTTCCGATCGAAGTCGCCTGCTTTGAGGTCGTCGAGAGGTAAACTGATTCGCTGCCAGGTCTCAGGGTCGCCGTCGAGGGTGAATTCGTCAAACTCGACCTCGAGCCGAAAGACATCTCCCTGCCCGGGTGGA
>DATGPC010000468.1:0-17529 GCA_035305265.1 Thermomicrobiales bacterium
GCCAGCGCGATCACGCCGAAGCGCAGCACGCTGGAATCGCTGTTCCTCGAGCTGACCGAAGGATCGACGGTCTAGGACGGCGCTTCGCGCCAAGACAACGTGCTTCGCACAGGGGTCCCCCGCGGCGACCAGGATGACGGAGAAGTCCTGGCGCCGTCGCGGGGCCCGGGAAACGAGACGGGATCGAAATGTTTCATTTGCTGAGTAGTGAGTTGTTCCGGCTGCGAAAGCGGCCGCAGAGCTGGATTTTGCTGGCGATCGCCTTCCTGCTGACTTCGCTCGTCTATGGCGGATTCGTCGTGGGCGCGCGCCTCACGTCCGGTGAGGATCAGGCGGACCTGAGCGAGGTGCTGACCTTCCCGCAGCTGGAAGACTTCGGGCTGTCGATCGCCCTCGGGTTCTTTGGCTCGGTCATGGTGATCATCATCGCGGCCGGGATGATGGGGAACGAATATAGCTGGAACACGCTCCGGCCGCTGGTCGCGCGGGCGCGCAGCCGGTCCGGCCTGCTGACGGCGAAGTTCCTGACCCTGCTGATCTATACCGTGCTCTTCACGGCGGCCCTCACGGCGCTGACGGCGGGGCTGTCGCTGGTCGGCTCGGCGCTGGCCGGGGTGGACGCGCAGTACTCGACGGACATCCTGGGTGACGCGTTCCTCTTTGCCGGCAAGATCACATACGTGAACCTGCCGTATCTCGCGTTCGCGTTCCTGCTGGCGACGGTGGCCCGGTCGAACGCGGCGGGTATCGCCGGGGCGCTTGGCCTGAGCTTCATCGAGCAGCCGATCCTGGAGCTGCTGGCGCTGGCGAGCGACGTCTTCGAGACGGTGCAGGAGTTCGGCCTGACCTACAACCTCAACGCCGTGGTCGGCTTCAGCGACGGCGATGCGACGCGCGGCGCGATCATCCTGGCCGTCTACACCGCCATTTTCGTAGGGCTTTCCTACTGGGTGTTCCTCCGCCGGGACGTGGTCTCGGGGTAGACGTACAAGGTTGACCGCAGGGCACCAAAACCGGTACAATAGCACGGATGCGAACAGATGTTCGGGTCCGTGCTATTCACGTTTGCGCCACCTAAAATGGAGCATGAGCGGTGGTCCAGACAATGCTACAAACACCCCTGACCAACAGCGAGCGCAGAAGCGCCATGGTTGAACGCGACGGCGTTCGGGAAGGACATCCCCAGAGAATGGCTGAGCAAAGCGAAAAGACGCGAGCCGTCGATAACGCGATCGCGCAAATTGAACGCCAATTTGGCAAGGGCAGCATCATGAAGATGCGCCCCGGCGAAACGAATCCGATGAACGTTGCCGGGATCCCGACCGGCAGTATCGCGCTGGACCTCGCGCTGGGTATCGGTGGTGTTCCGCGCGGACGTATCGTCGAGATCTACGGCCCGGAGTCGTCCGGTAAGACGACGCTGGCGATGCACATCATCGCCGAGGCCCAGAAGATGGGCGGCATGGCGGCGATCATCGACGCCGAGCACGCCCTTGATCCGGTGTACGCCGGCAAGCTGGGCGTCAACCTCGACGACCTGCTGATCTCCCAGCCGGACACCGGCGAGCAGGCGCTCGAGATCGCCGAGACGCTGGTGCGGACGAGCGCGATGGACGTGATCGTCATCGACTCGGTCGCCGCGCTGGTGCCGAAGGCGGAGATCGAGGGCGACATGGGTGACTCCCACGTCGGTCTCCAGGCCCGGCTCATGAGCCAGGCGCTTCGGAAGCTGACCGGCGCGATCAGCCGGTCGAACACCTGCGTCATCTTCATCAACCAGCTGCGCATGAAGATCGGCGTCATGTTCGGCAGCCCGGAGACGACGACCGGCGGTAACGCGCTGAAGTTCTACTCCTCGGTGCGCATGGATATCCGCCGTATCGAGACGATCAAGGACGGCCAGGACGCGGTTGGTATCCGCGCCCGTGTGAAGGTGATCAAGAATAAGGTCGCCCCGCCGTTCCGCCAGGCTGAATTCGACATCATGTACGGTGAGGGTATCTCGGTATCCGGCAGCGTGCTCGATGTGGCCACGGATCTCGGAATCGTGCGCAAGAGCGGTGCATGGTTCTACTACGGCGAGGACCGGCTCGGGCAGGGGCGCGAGAACGCGAAGACCTTCCTGAAGACCAATCCGGACATTCTCGAGGCGATCCGGGACGAGATCAAGCGCTCGTCGCCGGAGCTGAGCGGCCGCCTGGCCTACGACGGCTCGGAAGGCGACAAGGTCGACGAGGACGGCGTCCTGGTCGAGTAGGACGCGGTCGATCGGGGCCTATCGCCCAAAAAGACACACAATGCGGGGTGGAGCGATCCACCCCGCTTTTGCATGTCCGGATGTTCCGTTGGTTACGGCGCCGCGATGCTGGATGGCGCCGAGTCCGGCGTATGCGCGATGGGAACGGGGTTCGCCGCGCTCATCGCCGCGTAGCGCGCGCGGAGCTTGCGGTTCGTCGGCACGTTCTCGAGGTAGCTGCGGACCGTCTCCGGCTCGGTGAGCATGCGAGCGCGCGACATCAGGAGCTGGTAGCCGACGCGGGTCGTCTCGCGGCTCTTCTCGACGTCCCCGAGCGCCTCTTGCGCGATCGCGAGGGCGAGATAGGCGCCCAGCGGGTCTTCGAGACCGGCGTCTCCCTGCTTGGCGAACCAGTCAGCGAGCTCGCGCGTGTAGCGCATCATCGAGGCCCGGTCGTTTCGGGCGGTCGCGATCCGGAGCAAGCCGGCGACGTTGTCCTGGGCGAAGCCGCCGAGACCGGAATCGCGGCGACGGTCCCGGGCGGTGCGATACAGGTCCGCGGCGCGGTCATATTCCCCGCGACCTTCGTGGGCCATCGCGAGGTACGAGGCGACGAAGGGCAGGTACCGGTCCAGGCGCCGGCGAATGACGAGATCCATCGTGTTGTTGAGGATAATCACCGCTTCGTCATACTCGCCGAGGTTCACATTGGCGAGTCCGGAGTTCAGCGAGCAGAGAAGCTCTCCGCGATGGTCACCCGCCGCGCGGTAGAACGTCACCGCCTGCTGGTAGGTATCGAGCGCCTTGTCGTACATGCCGAGGTCGATCTCGCAGTTCCCGGCGGCGAGCATTGCTTCCGCGGTGTGGTCGTGATGATCCAGCTCCGCCGAGAGGCGCCCCGCAACCCGGGCGTGGGCGAGGGCATCGTCGTAACGACCGCGACGGTAGTAGACGTGGCTGAGCATGGATTCGACACCGCTCAGGTCGAAACGGTTGCCGAGCGAGTTGTAGATTTCCCGTGCTTTCTGGAAGTTCCGCTCGGCCGCGTCCAGCTCCATGAGGTCATAGTAGAACTGCCCGAGTTGGGTGTAGCACTCGCCTTCGAGGTTCTGGAACCCGTGGCGCTGGGCGTGCTCGAGCACCTTTCGCGCGATGTCGATGCCTTCGTCGAACAGGCCGAGGCGGCGCTTGATGAGCGCGATGCCGTTCTGGGCGCGTCCGACGCGGGCAAGGTCCCGTGCCTCGGTCGCGAACTCGATGGCCCGCTCGAACCAGGCCAGCGCGAGGTCGAATTCGAGCAGATGGGTCGCGTGGGCACCCGCCATATAGGCGTAGAAGCCCGCTTCCTGGAACTTCCGTGCCTTCTGGAAATGGATCGCGATCTCGCCGGAGACGGCATTGTTGTCCATCCCCATGACGTCCACGAGTGCCTGGGCGATCAGGCCGTGGGTACGCACCCGCTCAGCGTCCGACATGGAGGAGTAGAGGTACTCCTGGAACATCTGGTGTGCGAACGCGTACCGGTGGAGCGTGACGCCCGCGACCGTCGTTGACTCGGTGGGCGCCAGCAGCTTGTGATAGGCGGTCAGCTCGTCGTCGATGATCGTCGAGAGCTCGTCCTCATTGAGGTTCGCCGCGCGGGCGAGCACCTCGATCAGGAAGATTTGCCCCTGCGTCGCCGCGATCGAGAGCACGCGCCGCAGGTCGACCGGCAGGCGCTGGATGCGCTCGGCGACCATGGCGCGGACCTTGTGCGGCACGCTGCTCATGATGGCGGAGTCGCCAGGACGCCATGTCCCGTTCGGTTCGCGCTGCAACTGGCGCCGATCCCGAAGCCAGCGGAAAAGCTCGACCGCGAACAGGGCGTGTCCCTGGGTGCGTTCGAAGAGGAACTCCCCGAGCCCCTCGGCTGCGAGGTCGTCGATGCCCATATTCCGGAGCAGACCGTTGATAAAGCGGCGCCCCTCGTTCCCGCCAACGGAGGTCGAGAGGTCGATGATCGGGAACTCCGCATGCCGCTGGAGCTCGGCGATGGTGCGGTGCATCGGGTGCCGTTCGCCATCGTTGCTCGGGAGCAGGTCACTTGACCGGTACGAGCCGATGACCATCAGCGGCAGGTGAGACAGGTACTGGACGTGGCGTTGCAGGTGGAGCAGGAGCGTGCAGGCGCGCTCGTTCGCCCAGTGGAGATCCTCCAGGACGATGATGAGCGGTTGCATCTCCGCCACCCGGGTCACGAACCTCGCCGCCTGGTCGAGCCGGGTCATCTGGTCGACCGGAGAGTTCAGCGCCCGGAAGCGGCTGACCATCTCTGAGAGGGTTTGGCCCTGGTCGCCCATCTGCTGGATGCGCTCGAAGAGCGCGGCCTCGTTCACCATTGGGCCGACGAGCCCGGGCGCGAGTGTCAACATCTGGACAAGGATCTTCTCGTCCGGATCTTGCTCCCGGGCCCCGCTCGTCAGCTCACTGGTGGAGATCCCCAGCAACTGGTTGAACGCATTGAGGAACGGTTGATACGGCTCGATCGCCTCGGCGCCTGGCGTGCAGCTGCCGGAAACGAAGATTGTGGTTGGGGATTGCTCGTTGACCACTTCCCACAGGTGCTGGATCAGGCGCGTCTTTCCGGTGCCCGCGTCGCCCGAGATGAGGACGAACTGCGGGGTGCCGGAGCGCGCCGAATCCCACGCGTCCATCAGGATCTCCAGCGGCACCTCGCGTCCTTCAGGGATGAAGAGGTTTGGCTGGCGAATCGTTTGGGCGCGTTGAACGGTGCGGTTGCGCGTCTCTTCGGCGGCGCTGAGGAATGCTTCCTCCTCGCGGCTTCCGGGCGCGATCTCGAGGGCGGCGAGGAACAGGGAGACGGTCTGCGGGCGCGGGCGAACCCAACGCGCAGGTGGTCTCGATGCCGTTTCAAGGTTCGCGATCGCCTTTTCGGTAACGACCCCGAGTTTCGCAAACTCGGGATCCTGGAAATTGCGCTCTGCGATCAGGTCAGCGAGCCCGGCCTGGGAAAGACCGCGCTGTTGCCGATAAGCACGAAGCAATTTGCCAAACGGCGAACGAAGCCCTTCTGCCATGGGCACTCCCCACACTTCGGATTCAGTGAACCTGGCCAAAGTATACCCGACCGGGCACCTGATACCTGGTTCTATTCTGTCACATGTCAGTGGGTAAGGGTTCTCTGGTCGACGTAACGATGTCGATTTATACTATGTTCAGTGAGAACTCAAACCTCCCGGTGTGACGTGGTCAAGGATTCCAGTACGAGAGTACTGTATCCACCCCAGCCGTGTCGAGGGTCGTTATCGTGTCTTATAGGAGGATGTGATGGCTATCTTGGGCAGGCGGCGAAAGGCCGAGCCGGAGCTCCCGGATTGGGAAGACGTGTGCGGAAACGCCGCGCGCGATCGAAGCCGGGTTGGTCTTGGCGGCAGCTGGGCCGTCAGGCGGAGGTTGGGTGAGCGTTATCCCGCAGCGACCGGCGAACAGCCGGGCCAAACGGCCGGCGGAGCGAGGAACGACATGCCCCACGGCGGGATGAAGCCAAACGGAAGCGCAACAGTTCGGTGAACATTTCCGTAACAGTGGGGTAATTTTCCGAGACGTTTGCCGTAGTCTATCAACAGACGGCCAGGCATGAGATGAACGAGCTAATCGAGAAGCCGGCGGATGGTCCCCCAGCTACACCGACGGCACGGCTCAATCACTCAACCTGGCCGGCTCTCGTTAAAGAACCAGTTCTTCCCCAAACACCGCATCCTGAGCTGAACTTGCCGCCGTACCGTTGTGGGCAGGATCGTCATCCTGATGGTGACGTGACCGCCGCGGCAACCGCGCGGGCGTAGGCGTCCGGGTTCTCGCTCATCATCGAATGCCCGGCGTCGGGTATGCGGATCAG
Organism: Thermomicrobiales bacterium; assembly: GCA_035305265.1. GTDB lineage: Bacteria > Chloroflexota > Chloroflexia > Thermomicrobiales > UBA6265 > UBA6265. Next base: position 6,135 of record DATGPC010000468.1, read on the forward strand.
CGGAACGTCGTCCGGCAACAGGTCGGGCGCGACCGGCGTCCGCTCGCCCGCAATGATCACCCGGGGAATCCGAAGCGACGCGAGCGTCTTCTCGAAGGAGGGCGTCCGGTCGGCAAGAAGCGAGACCGCACTCCGGTGCAGGATCTCCGGTTGGGCATGCTCCAGCGGTTCCCGGAACCCGATCGCGGCCAATTCGCCCCTGGCGGCTTGCCGGCGAGTGGCGACCCGGAGCATCTCGTACCCGCGGTCGATGAACACGCGCTCCGACCGATTGGCGATGGCGATCGCGAGGGAGCTCTGTTCCTTGCGCAGCAGCGGCTCGGCGAGGACCAGCCGGGTGACGAGGTCCGGCCGCGATGCCGCGAGCACCAGCGCGGTCGATCCACCCATGCTGTGCCCGGAAATCGTCGCGTCGGTGATGCCGAGCACATCCAACGTGGCGGCGACGGCGGCCGCGTGGTCCTCGATCGTGGCGGGCCAATCGACTGGCGCGCGACTGTGCCCGAAGCCGGGCAGGTCGATGAGGAGGGAAGGGAGGGCCGCGAGCGCCGGGTGCGTCGCGATGCGCGAGAACGTCATGATCGATGAATCACCCAGCCCATGCAGGAAGACCAGCGGCGTAGCGTCGTGCTTGCCGGGCCACTGGACGGCGATGCGCAGCTCGTCGATGGTGATGTGGTCGATCGCAGGATTCATGGGCAGGCGGCTCCTCTGGTATGCGTGGTCAACGGGGAGCAGCATACACCGGATACGAAAGAGCCCCGGCGAGACTGTCTCGCCGGGGCTCTTTCCTGGTGCCAGAGTGTTCTCCGTACGTCAGCTAGACGCGGACCGCGCCGTACCAGCGGGTGCTGTAGTACGTGGAGTCCAGGCTGCTGATGACGACACCGGTTTCCTCGTTCTGGGCGTGGATGAACTCGTTGCCGCCGATGTAGAGACCGACGTGGGACAGGCCTGCGGTGTAGGTGTTCTGGAAGAAGACCAGGTCACCCGGCTGCAGGTTGGCGCGGGAGACGGGCGTGCCCGCCGACACCTGGGTCCAGGTGCCCGTGCCGATGTTCTTGCCCATGACGTTCTTGACGACCCAGTAGGTGAAGCCGGAGCAGTCGAAGCTCGACGGGCCGTGCGTCGCCCACACGTACGGGTAGCCAAGGTAGTTCATCGCGTAGCTGACGAGCGCGTTGCCCGTAGCCGTTCCGCCGCCCGGGTTGGTCGGGTTCGTCGGCGTGGTCGGGTTGCCGGAGCCACCGCGCTTGGAAAGCTCGGCGTTCGTCTTGACCAGGTAGTCGGCGCTCATGAAGCCCTGGAGGCCATCGTAGTCCACCGGGTAGAAGCCGTTGCTGGCGTTCCCGGTTACGAGGACCACCGTGCCGCTCGGGACGACCGTCGAGACGCCGCTGCTGAGGCTGGCGGAGTAGCGCAGGTTGACGGCAGCCGTCGCCTGGGCGTGATCGCCACTCTTCATGCCGGACGGCTGCGGAGCCGGGGTCGGATCCGGGTTGCTCGGCGCCGGGGAACCGGATCCGCCAACGGTCAGGTACTGCGTGCTGGCCCAGCCGTTCGCGCCGCCGCACTTGATCGGCAGCCAGCCACTCTGGGCGGAGCCACGGACGTCGACCTTCTGGTTCGGCGCCAGGACGGTGATCACGGAGTAGCTGCTACCCGCGCCGGAGCGGCAGTTCAGGCCGTCACCATTGGTGCCGGTCACGGTCGCCGTTCCCGTCACGCCGGAGCCGGGATCGGTCGGCGTCGGGTTGCTCGGCTTCGGATCCGGGGCCGGCGTGGAGCCGCCACCGGTCACGTACTCGCTGGAGACGAAGCCGTTCTTGCCACCGCAGACCACGGCGGTCCAGCCATTGGTGGACCCGCTGCGGGTGGAGACCGTCTGGCCGAGGCTCAGGACGGCGATCACGCCGTAGCTGGTGCCCGCGCCAGAGCGGCAGTTCAGGCCCACGCCGCCGGTGTTGGCCACGGTCACGGTACCCGTGCTCGGGGCCGGCTGGCTCGGGGTCGGGTTGGACGGTGCCGGGGAGGGGTTCGAGGAACCCGCGCTGATCGACAGGTACTGCGTGCTCGCCCAGCCGTTGGCGCCGCCGCAGGTGACGGGCGTCCAGCCGCCCTGGTTCGCGCCGCGGACCGGAACGGTCTGGTTCGGGCTGAGGACGGTGATCACGGAGTAACTGGTGCCAGCGCCGGAGCGGCAGTAGAGGCCGTCGCCATTGGTGTTGACGACCTTGGCGGAACCGCCGGTCGTGGACGAGCCGGAGCCGTTGCTTCCGGTCGAGCCGGAGCCGCCCGACTTGACCTCGATCCAGGTCGTGGAAACGAAGCCGTTCTGGCCTCCGCAGGTGACCGGGGTCCAGCCGTTCGAGGCCGCGCCGCGGGTCGTCATGGTGTTGCCGTCGCGGAGGACGGTGATGACCGGATAGTTCGTGCCCGCGCCGGTGCGGCAGTTGAGGCCGTTGCCGGTGCCCGTCACGACGACGGTCATGTTGGAGTTCTTGATCTCGCCGTCGCCAGCGCCGCCGGACCAGAGGTAGGTCACATCGGCGTAGCCCTGGACGCCGCCGCAGTCAATGCCGAGGTAGCCGTTGACGGCCTCGGCGAAGACCATCACCTTGGTGCCCTCAGGGAGGACCATCATGGTGGCCGATGCAGCGTCTGGCGCAACGCGGCAGCGAAGGCCGTCGTTGGTGCCGGTGACCGTGGCGGAACCGATCATGGTCGCCGGGTCGAAGGCCGGGGCAGTGGTCACGGCCGGGGTCGGCTCTTCCGTGGGAACCTCGGTCGGCTCCTCGGTCACGACCGGCTCTTCCGTCGGGTCGACCTCGGCGGTCGCTTCTTCGACAACCGGCTCCTCGGTGACCACGGGCTCTTCCGTGACAACCGGCTCCTCGGTCGGGATGACTTCAGGGGTGGATTCGACGACAGGAGCTTCCTCGGTGACAGCTGGCTCTTCGGTAACCACCGGAGCCTCTTCCGTCACGACGGGCTCCTCAGTGGCGACCTCGGTCTCGGTCTCGACCACGTCCTCAACCGGCGCCTCAGCCGTGGCGGCCGGCTCTTCCGTCGGGACCTCGTCGACGACAGGCTCCTCCGTCACAACCGGAGCGTCCTCGGTCGGGACCTCGGTGGGCTCCTCGACAACCGGCTCCTCGGTCACGGCGGGTTCTTCAACCGCCGGCTCTTCGACGGCCGGTTCTTCCGTCACGATGGGCTCCTCGGTGACGACCGGGGCCTCTTCTGTCACGACGGGTTCTTCAACAACTGGTTCTTCGACGACCGGCTCTTCCGTAACAACGGGTTCTTCAACCGCCGGCTCCTCGACCACGGGTTCCTCAACGACCGGCTCCTCGACAACCGGTTCTTCCGCCACCTGCTCGGAGTCGAGCACGACGAAGTTTCCGTTGACGTAGCCACCCTGGCCATTGAAGTTCACGCGGACGAAGCTCTGCTCGCCGTCCCAGATGCGCTGCTCGGTTACATCGAGCGAGCTGCCGACCGGAACGCGGCCCAGGATTTCGCCGTCGACGGTCGCTGAAACGCGAACCGCCAGGCCACCCTCGGGGAGCTCTGCGTTGTTGTCCACGACAACAGCGCGGTCGATCGGCTCCAGCCACGGAAGGCCGACGACCTCTTCGCTCTCGGCAGGATCTTCGGCAGGAAGTTCCGGGATAGCTTCTTCGGCGGGCGCGTCCGTCTTGCGAAGGAGCGACGCCTCGACCCAGCCCTCGAGCGGATACTCGACGGCCACCCAGAACCAGACGCCCGTGTCGGTGACATACGGGCCGTCAACAATGGTGACGATCGTGTCCTGGGGAAGTTCGGTGATGATGGTGGAATCGTCCAGAACGACATTGTCACTGCGCAGGTATGCGCCCGTGCCGTTCGGGTTACTGATAACTGCCTGGTCTCCGCTGGCAAGATCTGTGTTTGCGAAGACAGCCAGAGGTGCGAGTAGCGACAGTGTAAAGAGTGTAGCTACTGCAAGCATGAGCGCACGTGGCGCACGCGTAAGGAGCGTAGACAACCCCTTCCCCCTCCTGTGAGTTGACGTTCGACCGATCAGCCGTCCGGTCGATGGTGGGCCTAACCTGCGGCGATCGCGCCGCGCTGCCGGCATTGAGCGCCGGACAGTTGGTTATTGGCGACCGAAGGCCGTCCCCTTCGGAAGCTGCTGGCGCCCCGCGCCAACACCCATGAATAAGTCGATTCGTGGAACGCCGCCGGGAGCCATCCGGCATTCGCGGAGAACCGCGGTTCCTGTCTCAGGAACGTGAGGTGGTCAGGCAAAACGGGGAGATCGGCGCGTTCTTCAGTGTGGTGAATCCGTCGATCTAACCGTCCGCCTGTGCCAGTGAAATGTCGCAAGGTCTCAGCCAGGGACCGCGACATCCCGATACCGCACATACCAAGACAACGTGACCGTAGCAAAACCCGATAACCGGTGTCAAGGCATGGCAAAGGGGCCTGTCCGGACACGTGAGCCGGATCAGGTGCCAATTTGGACCTGGAGTCGCACCCTGGACGGAGGGTCAACCCACTTTTTGGGGGAGGGGCCGAGGGGTCGTGACGCGATGTCCACGTCGTTGCCCGCTGACGTTTGCTAATTCTTCAAACGTCCGGAACGCTCGGGAGGTTCCGCTTGCCTTGTCCATAAGTATGTGCCGGGGAGGCACCTTTCGACCAGTTTCCGGGCCGGTGCGATGGTGCCTCTTGGAGGGACCGTTTGGACTTGGTGACGGCAAGTCATATACCCGGGTCAAATATTTGTGCATCAATGCACGAAAGTGTTCGATGTGAAAATTGCCAAGGCCCGGGAAGCGTGCTTCGTCGGCAGCTTCCCGGGCCTGGATCGTCTCAATGGGGATGTCAGATCGTCGTGTCGTCGCTCCGGCGGCGGCGAACGCGATTCCCGAGCCCGACCCGGGCCTCGCCCTCGGCATCGCGGCGCTGCGCAGTGGCGAGGTCGAGCTCTTCCTGCACCTGCTCGAGCCGCACGCGAACCCGCTGCTCGTGGAGGTACCAGATGTCGCGGTGGAGCGAGACGTCGGTCTGGCGAAGGTCCTCGATCTGGGCGTTGATCTCGGAGAGCTTGTAGGTCGTCTCGCGGAACGTCTCGTTCGTCTCCTCGAGGCGCTCGTTGAGGCGGTCGATCCGCTCCTCGAGCGTGTGCCGCAACTGGTCGAAGCGGGCGTCCGTCTCCTGGCGCGCCTCGTCCTGCATGTCGACGAGCTGGTCGTGCCGGGCATCCACCTGGTTCTGCAGCTTCGTCAGGTCGTTCCGCAGGTTGATCTCGCCCGATCGCAGCTCATCCAGCGTCGGGTCGATGTGGACAAGGCTCCGGCGCGTATCCTCGATCGTCTCGAAGGTGTGCGAGATGTCGGACCGTAGCTCGTCCAGTCGGGCCGTGAAGCCCTCGATGCTCTCGGCGACGGCCTGCGTGCGACGCCGGGCTTCCTGGTCGACGATCTTGATCGAGTCGTCGGTGCGGATGTTGTCGCGCCGCAGCTCGTCGATCTCCGTGCGAATGCTGTCGATGCTGTCACGGAGCCCGTGGGCGATGGCGCTGGTGCGGTCGCTCATCGCCGTCAGGTGCTCCATGTTGGTCATGACCTCGGCGAAGCGCTCCTTGTTCTGGGTGGTGTCGTCGACCTTGCGCCGCGACTGCTCCAGCAGGTCGGTGACGTGTGCCTGGAGCGACCGAATCGGCCGCATGCTGTCGTCGAGCCGCTCCTCGAGATCCTCGAGCTGCTGGCGGGTACGGTTCTCGTTGAGCGCCGCCGCCTGGGCCGCCTGGTTGTTCTCCTGCTGTGCCTGCTCCAGCGCGATGCGGAGTTGGCTGATCTCGCTTTCCTGCGCCTTGATCGTCGCGGCGTCCTGCTCGCGGTTCTTCACCAGGTCGCGGACGATGGCGCGTAGCTCGTCGATCTGCCCCTGCAGGCCCTGGACGCGTGAGTCGTCACGCCGCTGCTCGTCCGCCTGGCGGTAGGTGTCGGGGCGGGCGACCGTGACTTCTGGCTCGATCGGATCGACCTCGTCGACGTCCGGCAGTGGCGCCTGCGGATCGGCCTCGCCACGCAGCATCGCGCGATGCCGTTCCTGCTGGGCGCGGCGGCGCTCCTGCTGCTCGCGCGCGGCGCGCTCCCGTTCTTCCTGCTTCTTGTTGGCCCCCCGGCGGGTTGCCTGTCCGAAAAGATTCCTCGCCATGCACGTGCCTTCAATGATTTCCCGGGCGCGATCCGGCCACATGTACGAACATGAGAGGTCGCCTGGTCGGGATGTTGTCGTATGATGCTCGGGTTTCACGCGGGCACATCGCCCACAGCAGATTACAGGATACGGGAAGACAGCCCTCGCGTGCCGCGCTCCGCGCATTCCTTATATGGAAAGAGCGTCCAGCGTTTCGAGGGTGTCCGCCACGCAACGGGCGCTCGCCTCCGGGTGGTATCCGCCCTCCAGCACGGCGATGACGCGCCCTTCTGCGTGCTCACGCGCCGCCTCGCAAACGGCCTCCGCCAGCTTGTGGAATCCCTCGTCGGTGACCTTCAATCCGCCGAGCGGGTCGACGCGATGGGCGTCGTATCCCGCGGAGATCATGATCAGGTCGGGGCGGAACGCCGCCACCTCCGGCAGGATCCGGTTGGTGAACGCGTCCAGGATCTCCTCGTCACCATCGCCTGCGTCCAACGGGACATTCAGCGTCGTGCCGAGCCCGTTCCCGATGCCTCGCTCGCTCGCCGCACCCGTCGCCGGGAAGAACCAGCCGTCATAGCGATGCGTTGAGGCGAAGAAGATGTTGTCGTGCTCAACAAAGATATCCTGCGTCCCGTTGCCGTGATGGACATCCCAGTCGAGGATGGCGACCCGTTCGAACCCCGACGCAACCGCGTGCGCCGCGCCGATCGCGATCGTGTTCAGCAGGCAGAACCCCATCGCGCGGTCCGGCGTCGCGTGATGCCCCGGCGGCCGGCCAAGGACGAATGCGGTCCGCGCCTTCCCGGCCGCGATCGCGTCCACGGCGGCGACCGCCGCGCCAGCAGAGAGACGCGCCGCGTCGAGCGAGTCGTGGACCAGGACGGTATCCCCGTCGATCGGTCCGCCGCCCCGGGCGTTCAGCGACTCGAGCTTCTGGAGGAGGGAAGGCGTGTGGACACGCAGGATCTGCTCGTCGGTGGCGGGCTGCCACGCAGGCTCCGGACGATCATCCAGCAACCCGCGCCGCTCCAGCTCGCGGTCGATAGCGACAATGCGTGACGGGTGCTCGGGGTGATACGGGCCGGTATCGTGGCCCGCAAAGGCAGGATGCCGGTAAACAAGGGTGTGACGCGACACGTCGCCAGGTATCAGGCGCCGGGACGGCGCATCCGGCTGACCGTGCCCGCAGTGTTGTGGGCGCGGCTGCGGGTCAGGCCGGGCCGCTGGGCCGGCATGCGACCGCTGATCGCGTCGCTCTTCCGGGGCCGCAGCGGCGTGACGTTCGGCGGACGCGTCTCGGGCAGGTCGGACATGTAGGCGATGATCGGGTCCTGCTGCGCCGGCTGCTGCTCCCGCCGGGTCGCGGAGCGCGCCTGCAGGAAGCTGGTCGGGCCAAGCCAGCCGTAGGCCAGCGCGCCGAGGATCGGCACGCACAGGATCAGCAGTGCCCACGACATCTTGTTGCCGCCGCGCACGCGAGGACGGCGCATCAGGTCTCTGATGGCCTGTACCACGAGTGTGTATTGTGCTGCCCCGAAGGCGAGGACCGCCACAGTCAGGGCGATGGTTTGCACGCTCATGTGTTTCCCGTGGTCGCGCGTGAATGGTTGCTACGACATACCAAGTGTAGCGGAACGTAAGTCGAACCGCGATTGTACGTACGGAAGTAAACGCAAAAGCTAGTCCACCGTTGCCGGTGCGAGGTAATTTGCGACAACAAAGCCGCTTTCGCCGGTCGCGTCGACCGTAACAGGGTACCAGACGTAGTCGTCCGCCTCGACGCTGTCACCGGTGATCGTCAACGTCGAGCTTCCGTCGAGCTCGGCGACGATCTCGCCCGAGGTCGAGGCCTCGGCGCGGAGGTTGACCGGCGTGTCCGCAAGCTCGACGACATCGCCCGAGGAGAAGTCCTGCACCGGCGTCGGCGCTGGCTGCTCCGCAACCGGTTCGCCGGCGAAGGTGATGTATCGTGGCTCGTCCGCGACGACCGACGGCTGGACGCGGATCAGGTCGAGCGACGCCCACGGCATGAGGTCGATCGCGGCCCAGCCCTCGCGGGTCGCTCCGGGCAACAGCTCCCGGGCTGCGTCGGGCAATGGCGGCGTGAGCGCCATCAGGTGATCCCACGGCTCGCCGGTCGTGTCGGCGATGCGCAGCGCCGTGAACGGGAAGAACGCCGGACGGTCACTGACGTTCGTGACGCGGGTCCAGAAGGCATGCCATGTACCGCTCGATTCCGCCCCGAGGGCGCGGAGCCCGAACTCGGCGATGTCGAACACCGCCTGGCCGCTGATATGGTCCAGCACCGCGACATCGAAGTCGCCGGCGCGGACCGTCTCCCCGAACCGGGCCGGGGACTCCGGCGCCGTCCCGAGCCCGCTGTCTTCCGGGATCGGGTCGAACGTCGGAATCGTCGCGCCGTCGGTCAGTGCGAACCAAGCATCCGCCCAGTTCCCTCCCAGGAAGGGGCTGTCGAAGCGCATCAGGACGTTCGAGGTGTCGTTGACGTAGAACGGCACCCAGCCTTCGATAGAGGCTCCAGCGCCAACCGGCCCCTGCAGGACCGGATCCGGCGCCACCATCGCCGGCGTGCGGCGCAGGACGCCATCGGTGCCGGTTCCGGCGAAGTCGGTCACGTTGATCACGAGACCCTGGTCGCTGGTGTTGGTGGCGTTCACGTATGCGAGCGCCCAGGCCAGCCCTTCCGGCGCCGGCTCGTTGCCGCCGTTTCGCTCCGTGATGATCCCGAGCGCGGCGTCGCCGAGCTGGACCTCGCTGACGGTGAGCTGCCACGGACCGGCCGTGACGGCCTCGCCGGTCGGTGTGATGGTTGGAGCGAACGAAGGAGCCTGCAATCGGGTCATGCGTACCTCTGGGGGAGCAGCGCGCGGGGAGCGAATGGTGCCGTGCGGCATCTCGATGCCGCAAGCATACGGACTCCCGGCCGCATCGTGCAATCCGTCACGCGTCGGCGGATGCCGCGTCGCCGCCCTCCCGGGCCTTCTCGAGCGCCTGGCGCACCTCCCCGGAGGTAACCTCGAGGAATCGCTCGTACCACTGTCCGACCGCCTGGAGGTTGTGCGGCGTCAACACCGCCACCACCTCGTCCGCGATCCGCTCGAAGGCACGGATCGATGGCGCCGGCGCGACCGGTACCGCGACGATGATCCGACCCGCGCCCTGCTGCCGCATCGCGTTGACGGCAACGCGCATGGTCGCGCCGGTCGCGAGCCCGTCGTCGATCAGGAGAACGGTTCGCCCCTCCACGTCGGGCACCGCCGGAGGCACGCCGATCTCCTCGCACAGCGTCTCGGCCGCCTCCTGCGCCCGGGCGGTGATGCGATCGATCTCCATCTCCCGAATGCCGATATCCGCGATAAGGCCGCTGTTCAGGACCCGCTCGCCGCTCGCCGCCAACGCGCCGATCGCCAGCTCCGGCTGGTCCGGCGCGCCGAGCTTGCGGACCACGATCGCCTCCAGCCGGACGCCAAGTATCCGCGCGACCTCCGCCGCGACGATGACGCCGCCCCGGGCGAGCCCGATCGCGACGATCTCCCCGGCCGGCGTATCCCCGAGGACAGGTCGCAGGCGCTCCGCGAGCCGGGCGCCGGCATCCACCCGGTCACGCAACAGCCGTTGCTCGTCACGGTTGCGGGAAAAGAGGGGAGGCATGGTTATCTCCTCGTGCATGTACGCCGGGGCGGGCGTAGACTGGCTCCGTGTGCAGTCAGGATAGCAATCGGCCGGGGGGTGCAAGCGTCACGCTCCGGTGAAAGGTGATTCATGACCCACAGCGACGCAGTTTCATTCGCGACAACCCGCTTTGCTCCCCAACAGGAAAGCGGCCGCGACGATATCTACGACTACTACGCCCGCTTCCGCGAAGCCGGGCGCGTTGCGCGCGGTGAACCCGCGTGGGACGGCGGCGAGGAGGATCTCGTCCTGCTCCGGTTCGAGGATGTCTCCCAATGGCTCCGGGATTCCCGGCTCGGCCGGGAATGGCACCGGCTCATGCCACCGGGCACGAAGCCGCCGCTGTTCGAGCCGGACTCCTTTGGCGAGGTCGCGAACAACTTCATGCTCTTTCGCGATCCGCCCGATCACACGCGACTCCGGTCCACATCGAACATGGCCTTCACGCCCCGTCATGTGAATCGCATGCGCGAGCCGATCGAGGCATTGGCGACCCGGCTGGTCGAGGACATGAAGCGGTCGGATGAGCCCGTCGACCTCATCGCCAATTACGCCTATCCGCTTCCGGTGCTCGTCATCGCCGGCATCCTCGGCGTGCCTGAGGAGGACCACCCCCGCTTCCGCGACTGGGCAGCGGTCGTCGCCGCGGCGATCGATCTTCCCGCGTCGGAGCTGGATGCGTTCCAACGGCGGGCGAACCAGACCACACAGGAGCTGGTCGACTACTTCCGGTGGATCATCGGCCAGCGCCGGCAGGAGCCGCAGGACGACCTCATCTCCTCGCTCATCGCCGCCGAGTCCGCCGAAGGCAAGATCAACGAGAAGGAGCTGATCTCGACGCTCATCCTGTTGCTCGTCGCGGGCCACGAAACGACCGTGAACCTCATCGGCAACGGGACGCTCGCGCTCCTGCGGCATCCCGACCAGTGGCAGCTCCTGGTGGACGATCCCTCGTTGGCGAAGAACGCGACCGAGGAGCTGCTGCGCTACGACAGCCCGGTCCAGATGACCACCCGGCTCGCCTTCGAGGATCTGGAGATCGCCGGGGTGCCCGTTTGCCGGGGCAACCGGATCATGTTCGTCATGGGATCCGCAAATCGGGATCCTCGCGCCTTCGATGAACCGGACAGGCTCGATATCCGCCGCGAGGTCGGGCGCATCATGTCGTTCGGCATGGGCATCCACTTTTGCCTTGGCGCGCCGCTCGCCCGGCTGGAAGGCGAGATCGCGTTCCGCACCCTCGCGCAGCACGCGCCCGGCCTGCGCCTGGAGATGGACCGGCCGGAGTGGCGAGGCGGCCTCGTGCTTCGCGGCCTGCAGGAGCTGCCGGTCATGTTGTCGTAGGCGACGCCGTGCACTCGGCCACCTTGATCACCGGCATCATGGCGTCCGGGAAATCGTCCGTCGCGCAAGCTTTGGCGGAGCGGCTGTCGCCCTCGGTTCATGTCCGGGGCGACGCCTTCCGCCGGATGATCGTCAACGGCCGCGAGGACATGACATCGCC
>DATGPC010000469.1:0-8324 GCA_035305265.1 Thermomicrobiales bacterium
TCTTCTCGCCAGGCGCTCGTGATCGCCTCGGTATAGGTCGTGGAGTAGAACCCGCTCCAGACGAGCTTGGAAACCCAGGTGACATAGGCCTGGTGCAGCCTGGAAGCGACCATAATCCCGTCGTCATTCCAGCGTTCGGCAAGGATCTCGTCGGCATAGGCGAATGGCGCGCCGCGCCAGTCGAGATCGCCGTAGCAGATATCGACGCGCAGGAACCGGTTCAGCACGGGGAACGAGAATGTCACCACGCCGGGGCGGACGTTCACGATTTGGCCGGGGTTCAATCCAGCCAGGACATCGATCAACCGATCAGCGTCTGCCTCGGCCGGGACGATGATATCGAGGTCCGACCATTTGGTCAGTCCCCACGGAATCTGATGACGATTCCGAAGGAGACACCACGGAATGCCGGCGCGGTCAAGGCGTTCACCGAGGCTCTCGACGGTGGCCTCCATCGCGGCTGCGACGGTGCCCGTGTCGGGAGAGGCCGTTGTGTCCGAAGAGACAACGTCATCCTTCACGATTCTGAGTGAGGTTGTTGGCTGATTCGATAGAGACGAACCAGTGCATGTGACTGGCAGGTCGTATCGTGCTCGGGTCCTGGCAGCGACAGCACTCGTGATTATAGTGCGCACGTGCTCGACGACGTCCTCGAGTGGTTGCGAGGTGTCGATTACCTGGATGCCCGGATTGCGTCTGGCGTAATCACGATAGACATTGAGGCGTCGCTGTGTTTCCTCGAGCGGTGTGTTCGGCTTACGCGCATGAACCACCTCGTCCGGGGCGTCCAGCACGATCACAAGGTCAGGTTTAGGCGTTCGCTTGACCATCCATTGGGCAACACGGGCCGGGCCGTGATAACGGTAGCGCTTCAGATCAAGCTCAACTTCAAGACTGTGCCGGTCGTGCACGACCAGGGTTGTCTTCGCGAGCTGTCGCTGTCTCTTCAACCAGTGCCCCAGCCACATGTCCAGGATGTAGTAGCTATAGGCCATCATCCAGAAGCCGAGTGGAGCCGGTGTCGTACCCGGCGTGAAGGTTGGCTCGCCTGGGCCGGGAGCGCGACGGCGTTTCATCACTCGCGCGATGGTGCCGAGCGGCGGCAGTACTCTCTGGTAGAGGTGCACACGCATAATGCTCTGGAACGGCATCCGCGACGGAGGAAATCCGGCGATGACCTCGGTGACGCTGGTCTTGCCAACACCGTCCGCGCCGAGGATCGCGATGCCAAGGCCCGCCGGCTCTAACCATGTACCCAGCCCGTCTCGCATGGACGAAGTTATCCCGGCCAACGTGCCTAGCGGGTGGTGACCTACTGAGCGCCGCCAGGCTTGCTGGAGGAGTTCGCTTGCCTGGGGTTTGGAAAGAGTGAGATGTCCGGAATGAATCTGCTGCGCGATGACTTCTGCCGCCTGCGAGCCGAAGAGTACCCGGAGTTCACGTTTGATCGGGTCAGGGCTATTGAGCATCGCCCGATGAGCGAGCGAGGTCTCCAGCGCGGTTATTCGCGCTCCCGTGGCCAGGCGAAGCAGCCAGGGAACGGTTCCCAGATGATGGTCGGCGGCGACTCGAACCCCATCGTGTTCGACCGCGCTTGCGAGAATAGCGGATAGCGGGATGAGCGGTGCTCCCCGCCAGGTCAAGTCCCGGTACAGGACCCGAAGGTGAACAAAGTCGCCGCCGCCTGGGATCGATAGCATGAGCACGCCGGTATGCACGTGGGAAATCTGGATGGGATCCAATGGCGCGAGCGCGCGAGCCAGTGTGTCGGAGTTTGATCTGGCGGCGATCAGGGCTTCGCCCGAATCATCGAGTGCCCGATCGGGATCGTCGAGGATGCAGGATGAGATTCCTGCCTCTCTCAGACAGCTTATGACCCTGCGGAGCGTCTCGCGCAGCGACCGCGATGCGTCGCCGGGCAAGACGCTTAGGTGGTCCCCCTCAGGCAGTGACGAAGCTCCGAGCGTGATCATGATTGCTCCCTGGTATGCCACCTGGCATCAGGCAGCTTGTCGGGCGTCTTCCGGGACCCGGATTGGGAGATGAGCGCAGCGAATCGACGGCGACTTCGTTTCTCGGTGAACTGGTTGATCTCCGCGATAACATCGTCCACAACCCGCGCGAACGGTTGGGATGCGTCGACGACGCGGGCGTTGGGCATCCGAGACGCGAGGTCCCGAAACGCCGCTCGCTGCCGTGCCGTCTCCTCGAATGTGATCTCTTGCTTGCGCGCCTGGAAGACCTCCGGCGGCGCATCGAGGATGATCAGGAGGTCCGGCTGGGGTGCGAGACGTCCAAACAGTCGAGCGATCCACGAGGGGCCGGCGTATCGATAGCGCGTAGGGTCGATGATCACCTCGAGCGGGTGTCGATCGTGAAGGACCAGGTTGGTATGGGCCAGCTGGCGACGGTTCCAGATCAACTCACTGAGCCAGTGATCGACGGTGTAATAGATCTGGAAGGCGACCCACATCGGGGTCGGTCGCGGCGAGACACCATGTGGATCGGACGCATCCGGCCGGGCGCGGCGCGGCCGTCGCCTGATCTTCGCCTCGAGATCACCGATGGTCGGCAACACGCGGTGATAAAGCCGGCGATATTTGACCTTGGTGAACGGGACGCGCCGTGCCGGCTGGGCAGCGATCGCCGCGCACAGGGACGACTTGCCTGCGCCGTCGGGGCCGAGCAGGGCGACATCGAGGCCGGCAGGTCGAACCCGGTGGTCGATCGCGTTGCCGATCTGACGGAGATATCGGGTAAGGGTGCTGACCGGTTGTCGCCGGAGGCTATGAAGCCAGAGCAGACGCTTGAGCTCACCGACGATCGCGTCCGACTCCCTCAGGCGCCCTGACCGGGCGAGATCGACGAGGTGAGCGGCCATGCGTTTGCCGAACGTCTCTTCGAGCAGCGCGCGGAAATCGTCTGGTTGCTGCCGCATCGCCTCCATGATCATCGGCGCGTACCGGTCCTTGAAGGAGCCTTCGCGCAGCAGGCGCGAGAACCAGGCGAGGAACGCCTGATGCATGCCGGAAGCGACCATGATGCCATTGTCGTCGCGCCGTTCCGCCAGGATCTCCTCGTTGATGCCGTAGGCAGCTGCGCGCCATTCCATATCGCCGTGGTACAGATCTACCCGGAGCGAAAGATCGCCGGCCGGAAAGAAGATCGGTGTGAAACCGGCGCGCACTGGCGCGACCTGGGTCGGCTTCAGGTCGGCGAAGAGCTCCAGAAGGTCGCGAAGCGGGACTCGCTTGTCGACCATGAGATCGAGGTCATCCCACTCGAGCATGCCCGACGGAATCCGGTCGCGGTTGCGCAGTACGCACCAGGCGATGTTCGCCGCATCAAGCCGTGACAGGATCTGGTTGACCAGCGCGAGGACATCTGCCGCCCGGGTATCCGCCGGCGGGTTGTGCTGGGCGTTTGGTTGGTCAACCGCGTGTGTGATCATGCGAATTCCTTGCGATGTCATGACGATCGGGTCGATTCAGCTGAAGGTGCGGCGGGCTCGAGCGCAGCGCCACCAGGGCCGCTCTCTCGTGTGCGCCGGGAAATCGTGAATGGTGAGGCCCGGTCGGTATAAATCAGGTAGAAGTGCCAGGTGACGACCTGGAGCATGATCCCGTTGAGCAGGATACCGATGCCGATGCCGGCGACTCCGAAGAGCCAGACGGCGGCGATGCCAAGCGTCAGGTTCGCAACGGACGCCGCGAGCCGGGCCCGGAAAATGGCGTCGGTCTTGCCGAGCACGGTCAGGGCGAGGGACAGTGGGCCCCGGAATGCCGTGAATGCGTAGTTGATCGCCATGATGATCAGGAGCCACGCGTACTCCGTGTACTGGTCCGCATAGACGATCGAGAGAATCGGTTCCGCAAGGATCATCACGAGCAGGCAATACACACCCACCGTGCCGATGACGAACATCTGCATCCTGCCCACCTGCGTTCGCAACGCCGGGATTCCCGCCTTCGCGTGTGCACGGGCGGCGCGCGGACCCAGCAAGGGATCCAGCGCGAAGGTGAGGATGTTCATCGGCCCGAGGATGGTTTGGACCGCCTTCATGGCACCGGTCACGGCGACGCTGATGAAGCTCGCGGCGAGAACCGGGTACATCCTCCCGGAGGTCCACGCGGCCAGATTGCCGCCCATGAGCCACTTGCCGAAGTCCCAATGCGATCTCGCGATCTCCAGGAACCCCGTCGATGTCGGATTCGCGCCCAGGTAGGCCCGGATTTGCCACAGGCCGAGCAGCACGCCGGCCAGTGATGTCAGGGTGAGGGCCGTCAATGCCGAGATCGTGGTTAGCCGGTCCGTCCACCAGAGCAGGACGATGACGAGGAACTGGCCCGAATAGCTGATGACGTCGTTGAAGAAGACGCCTGCCGCATGCGATCGAACGTAGAGCACGCGGCGAATATACTCCTGCATTTGCCAGGCGACCGTCGCCGGGGCACACGCGAAGATGAGCCCGGTGGCGCCCCAGTCGTTCATGAACGCGATCCCCGCGACCAGCAGCGTGGCTGCGGCGGTGATCAACGCAAGCGCCACCTGTGTCCAGAGCGTGGCGGTCGTGTACCGATGGAAGTCCTCGCCGGACTTCGGCGCCCCCAACATGGTGTATGGCTGGTTCACGAGGGCGCCCTGGATCTGGTTGATCGAGATCAGCGCCGTGTACGCGAGCGCGTAGAGACCGAAATCGGTCGGGCTCAGGACGCGGGCGAGCAGGACGGTCATGATGAACCCGCTCGCCGAAATCTGCGCGTGGTCGGCGAAGCCCCAGGCGCCCTTGCGCATGAGGCGTTTTGCGCCATCGGTCTGGAGAACGCGGAGCAAGGATTGCAGGCGGTCAGGCATCCTGGTCATGCTGCCCCTCGCTCCGCGTCGTCCAGCTGCCGGCATGCCACCGGATATCGATCATCGGCTCCCGCCCCGAAGGCCACGGAGGGCCAGGTTGCCCACGAACCGGCTGTTCAGCACGAGATAGCGTCGCCACAGACGCTTCGGGTCCTGCGTCAACCGGAAGAGCCATTCCAGTCCGTTTCGTTGCATCCACTTCGGCGCCTGGCGAACCCGTCCGCTATGGAAGTCGAAGGCGGCGCCGACGGCGATCAGGACCGGTGCGTTCAGCAGGTCGCGGTGGTTGGCGATCCACCAGTCCTGTTTCGGCGTGTTCAGGCCGACCCAGACGATGTCCGCGCCACTGGCGTTGATCGCATCGATCGTTTCCTGGCTCTCGAGTTCGCCCACCTTCAGCATCGGCGGCGTAATCTGGCCGGCGATGTTGAGCCCGGGGAACCTCCTCTGAAGGTTCCCCGTGAGCTCCTCCACGACGCCCGGCCCACCACCGTAGAAGAAGTGGCGATGCCCGGTTCGGGCCGAACGTGCGCACATCTCCAGCATCAGGTCCGGACCGTAGACTCGCGTAACGCCCTTGTGGCCGGCACGGCGCGCCAGCCAGACCAGCGGCATGCCGTCGGTGGTACGCATTCCCGCGCCGTTGACCACGTCCATGAAGCCCTGGTCATCCTGGCACTCCATGATGGTGTTCACCGTGCAGATGCATACGTAATGACGCTGACCGGTTTCGATCCAGTGCTCGATCGTGGCGACCGCGTCGTCCAGCGTCTGCGCCGTGATCCTGACGCCGAGGACGTCGACCACCCCTGCTGGCGATGGACCTGGTGTAAGACCGTGTGATGGTTGGGTAGCAATGGTCGCCATGGCCTAGTCCGCCGCTTGCGCGAGCGCGTCGCGACGCAGGGGCTCGTCCTGCATCTGCTGTCGCACCTGGGCCTCGATCCAGTCGTAGGTCCGCTTCAGGCCGTCTTCCAGCGAGATCTGCGGTTCCCAGCCGAGGACTTCGCGGAGGCGGTTGTTGTCGGAGTTCCGTCCGCGAACTCCCTGCGGGCCGTCAACGTGGCGCTTCTCGATCGGGATCTCGGCGACATCGGCGATGATGTCCGCCAGCTCGTTGATCGAGACCATGCGATCCTGCCCGAGGTTCAGCGGCTCGCTGTAATCGGACTGCATGAGCCGGTACAGGCCCTCGACGCAGTCATCGATGTAGCAGAAGGAGCGGGTCTGCTCGCCGTCGCCCCAAATCTCCACTTCCGGATTGCCGGAGAGCTTGGCGCGGGCGATCTTGCGGCACAACGCCGCCGGTGCCTTCTCGCGTCCGCCATCCCAGGTGCCGTAGGGACCGAAGATGTTGTGGAAGCGCACGGTACGCGTTTCCATGCCGTAGTCCTGCTGGTAGTGGTGGATGAGGCGCTCGGCGATGAGCTTCTCCCACCCGTAGGCGTCCTGCGGCTGGGCCGGGTAGGCGTCCTCTTCCTTCAGCGGAGTCACATCGGCCCGATCTTGCAGGTACTCGGGGTAAATGCAGGCAGACGAGGTGTAGAGATACTTCCGGACGCCGTTGACCCGCGCCGCTTCGATCGTATGGAAGTTGATCAGCGCGTTGTTGTAGAGGATCTCGGCGTGGTGGAAGGAGATGAAGCCCATGCCGCCCATATCCGCGGCCAGCGCGTATACCTCATCCACGCCGCGGGTGGCCTGCAGGCAGTTGTCCCACCGACGGAGATCCAGGATCTCGAACTCGTCCGCGTCGACATCGGTGTACTCGGGATACTTGATGTCGACACCACGCACCCAGTAGCCCTCCTGCTTCAGGCGGGTCACGAGATGATGACCAATGAATCCACCGGCGCCGGTAACCAGAACCCTTCGCTGCGTCTGCATGATCTGACGTTCCTCTCTATTGAGAAAACCGATACGACTAGAAGGCCCCGCGTCCCTTGGTCACAACTCCAATGGTTCGGATGAGAATCTTGAAATCCAACCCAGGAGAGATGTGGTCAACATAGAAAACATCGAGCTCCGTGTTCTCGTGCATCGGTCGGTCACTGCGACCGCTGACCTGCCACCAGCCGGTTAGGCCCGGCCGGACTTCATGCCGCCGGTGTTGCCAGTCCTCATACCGATTGACGATCTCCACGAGTTCCGGGCGAGGGCCGATGAGGCTCATCTGGCCGATCAGGATGTTGAGGAGCTGCGGGAGTTCGTCAATGCTGGTGCGGCGAAGCCAGGCTCCGACGCGAGTGATGCGCGGATCATTGCGGATCTTGTGCGTCATCGTGCCGTCCTCCGCCTTCATCATTTGCAGGCGACCCGCAGGTTCGTACCGCATGGTTCGGAACTTAAGGATGGTGAAGACCTTCCCGCCCCGACCCACTCGCTTCTGTCGGTAGAGCGCCGGACCCGGCGAATCGATTCGAATGGCCATGGCAACGACCAGCAGTAGCGGAGCGATGAGCAGGAGGGCAACGCTTGCCACAAGGATGTCGATCGTCCGCTTCAGAAACGCCAGGTAGCACCAGTGCCAGGCCCGCATCCAGACGCTTCGGGCGCGGGCGATCGAGGGAGTAGCGTCGAGTTGGGTTGTCTCGAGGGCGACCGTGGTGAGCACCGGCTGCGGGTTCTTCTCGGGCTCCTGATTGTCCGGAATGTGCGGGAGGGCCATCTTCCTGCTCCTCGATCTGGCCGGTTCGACGAACGGGTGTCAGTCCCGCTTCGCTTCCGTTGACGCTGCCGCGACGTCGGATGGATCCGATGCGGGCATGATGTCCGGCGATGCGCCGTTTGGATGCGGAGCCGGCTGGATATGGATCTGGATGAGCGAGGTCGGCGTGGACATCTCGGTCGCGGTGCCGCGCCCGATGCCCTGGTACACGAGCCCGGCGTCGGTGATGTCCTGCGAGCACAAAACGTTGCGACCGTCGACGACGAGGTTTCCCCGCATCGCGTTCGCCAGGCGATTGGGATCCAGCATTCGGTACTGT
Organism: Thermomicrobiales bacterium; assembly: GCA_035305265.1. Taxonomy (GTDB): domain Bacteria; phylum Chloroflexota; class Chloroflexia; order Thermomicrobiales; family UBA6265; genus UBA6265. Next base: position 7,842 of record DATGPC010000469.1, read on the forward strand.
TCCCATTCGGTGACGAGGATGACGGCGTCCGCCCCCATCGCCGCGCCGTACGCATCCTTCGTGTAGGTGATGTCGGGATGGATCGCGGCGACATTGCGTATTGCGACCGGATCGGTGGCCCGGACCCGGGCGCCTGCGGCCAGCAATTGCTTGATCAGGTCGATGGCGGGCGCTTCACGGATGTCGTCGGTGTTGGGCTTGAAGGAGAGGCCAAGGATGCCGATCGTGGCGCCGTTGAGGGTGCCCAGATGGCTCTCGACCTTGCGAATCACGCTCGTTCGCATGGCCCGGTTGATCTCGAGCACCGTCTGCAGCAGCGCTGGATGGCAGCCATGGTCCTGGGCCATCTGCGCAAGCGCGCTGACGTCCTTGGGGAAGCAGGAGCCGCCAAACCCGATACCCGGCTGCAGGAACTGCGGGCCAATGCGGGCATCGAGGCCCATACCCTGGACGACCGCGTTGACGTCGGCGCCGAGGCTCTCG
>DATGPC010000470.1:0-3829 GCA_035305265.1 Thermomicrobiales bacterium
GTTCCCTACCCTTTCCGAGAATGGCGACGCAGGCAACTTCGAGATGATCTTGCAGGGCCTCAACGGAACGGTGGTCGGGGATCTGTCCATTCTGTTTGCCTCGGACAGGACGCCACCAGATGGATTCAACAAGATGCGTTACTCCAATTCAGCGTTCGACGAACTCGTTGAACCGTCCAAGGGAGAGCTGGATTTCGACAAGCGGATCGATCTGCTCGTCGAGCAGGGAAACATCGTGAATGACGACGCGGCAGTCGGCATCAACCTGTTCGCAAAGGGCATTTATGGAGGCGCGCCGACCTTACACAATTTCTTCCCGAATGGGTACAGCAACGTCTGGTGGATCACGCGTGCATGGCTGGAGGACGCGTAACCGCTTCGACGTCCCTACTTGAGAAATCGAATCGTATTTCATAAGGTGTCAGGCGGAAGCCTGACACCTTTTCCGTTCGCTCCCGTCAGAAGTTCGCAGCAGATTTGGTTGCCTGCGCGTCGCTTGACTCGGCAATTAGCAACGCCTACCATGCTAATGCTGTCAACAATCGGGATGTCGGGAGGATGATGCCGAAGAAGGTATCGCGATGGTGGCCGGGAACGGCACGAAACCACGCAGCACCAGGTACCACGTCTTTGGCATCGAATGCCTCTACCGATCGAACCCGGGATCGACGGCGCAGGCGGCCCTGGCCGCACGATGCGTAGTAGCTGTATGCGAAAGGACATCGGAACGATGAACTCAGTCCATATCCAACCGCTTCTCGACAGCTTGCGTGCCGGCCAACTGAGCCGCCGTGCATTTGTCCGACGCGCGACCGCCATGGGCATCTCCGCCTCCGCAGCGACGATGATGGCTCGTCACGCCCTCGCGCAGGACGCGTCGCCCGCCGCCAGTCCGGTTGCCGGCGGCACGAAGTCGATCACACGGCAGGAATACCTCGCCCAGCTGAAGGAGCACTTCGAGCTCGAAGAGCCCCAACAAGAAGGCGGGCAGATCATCTACGTCGAAACCACGGATATCCGAACGCTTCATCCCCACCTCTATACGGACGTGTATTCCGGCCTGATCTCCGGCTACATCTACGAGTTCCTCGCCGGTGGCAGCGCGATCGACGGAACGCCGGTTCCCTCACTGGCTGACTACTGGGAAGTTGCGGACGACGGGGTTACCCATACCTTCTACATCGCCGAGAACGCGACCTGGCACGACGGTGAACCGGTGACCGCCGATGACGTCGTGTTCTCGTTCGAGTCGATGTTGGACGAGAACACCCTCAGCGTGCGCCGATCTGGCGTGGCGCTTGCGCTCGCGTCGGTCAACAAGGTCGACGACAAGACTGTCCAGCTGGTCAGCAACGAGCCTATGGCGACCTTCGTCCAGGAGACGGCGGGCACCGTCGGCATCATCCCGAAGCACATTTGGGAGAGCGTGGACATTGCCGAATGGGGCGCCGACCCCGGCTCGACGGGCCAGGATCCCTCGCGTGTCATCGGCTCCGGGCCGTTCCGGTTCGTCGAGTGGGTGCTCGGCGACCATGCCACCATCGAGCGGAATCCGGATTACTGGGATCAGGAGAACGTCCCGGTAATCGACCAGCTCATCTACCGCGTCGTCGCGGACCCCGCCTCGGCAGTGGCATCACTCCAGACCGGTGAGGCCGACATTATCGAGGTCCCGTTCGCGACCGCCGATGAGTTGCGCCAGTCCAACCCGGAGCTGGTCCTGACCGAGTTCGACACGACCTCGATGAACTACTACTACACGAACCAGGACGAATCCCGGGGTACGCCATTCACCGAGATCCCCGTCCGCCAGGCGCTTCATTACGCGCTGGATCGCGACCTAATCGCCGAGACGGTCTACAACGGCTACGCGATCCGGGCGGTCGGGACCCAGCCCGTCCTCTCGATTGCGTACGATCCGGAGTCCGTGGAGACCGACTACGTCTACGATCCGGATATGGCCCGTCAACTGCTCGATGAGGCCGGATGGACCGAAGGTGGAGACGGTATCCGCGAAAAGGATGGCAACCGCCTCTCGTTCGAGCTTCTCTATGCAGAGGGGTCCGCCACCTACGAAGTCCAGATCCCGTACATGCAGCAGGCCTGGCTCGACGTCGGCATCGAGATGCTGCCAACCGCCGTTCCATTCCCGACCCTGATCGAGCAGGCAACCGCCGGCAACTTCGACATGGCGATCGCCGGGTTCCAGTGGACGGTCGACGGCTCGCAAGGCGACATGTTCCGGTGTGACGCGGCCCCGCCCAACGGCTTCAACCGCATGAGGTACTGCAACGAGCGGTACGACGAGCTGGATGTCCAGCAGCGACGGGAGCTGGATCCCGATCGCCGGATCGAGTTGCTGCTGGAGCAGTCCAACATCGCGAATAACGAGGCGGCCGCCGGCATCAACGTCTTCTCCAGGGACATCTTCGGCAGCAATCCGCGCGTCCACAACTTCCTGCCAAACGGCTACAGCAACTACTGGTCACTCCAGTGGGCCTGGGTTGAGCAAGACTAGGACGCGCAGAGGGAGGGCCTTCGCGGCCCTCCCTTTTTCGTACCCGGTATCAAGGTTGCGCGGACGTACGAGTGCAATCCCAAACAGCGAAACGCTGCATGGCAGTCAGCTTTCAGGGCCATGCCACGACCACCCACCTCGGGTGTGCCCGACAAATGAAGAATCGCCTGAAACGCAGATTCACCGTGTACGGTCGCGGGGATCAGGACGTCCGATATCGGAAAACCTCATCAAAAGGCCATTTCATCTTCGATCCATGTTGCACGTTACGTTTGGAAGCGCCTATTATTTCCGCACAGGTACGTGCGAGTGCGAACAACTCATCGATACGGGTCTGTCCGGGAAGCATGAGAATCGCTTGACGCGTTCCCCGTGTGGCCGGCGGATTACCGGAAACCCGATTTGCGGTGACTGGATTCAGGTGTGCCTGGATCGTTACCGCGAATAGAGGTTGAAGAACCGTGACGAAGAGAACGACAATGCACGTCAACCTGCCCGACAGTTTTCGGTAGGCACCGGGCCCATCGTTGCGGGCCCACATATCCATCGTCGATGGATGGCGGTGGAGGGGATATAGACTAGGGGGTCTATGTTTATGAACAGGTTCGAGATCGATAATCTCGTCGAGCAGTTCCGCAGTGGCAACATCAGCCGCCGCGGCTTCATGCGCCGCGCGACGGCCCTCGGCGTTTCCGCCGCGGCCGCCGGCATGCTGATCCGCGACGCTGCCGCCCAGACGCCGGAAGCGAGCCCGGCCGGGACCGGCGAGGTCGTCACGAACGACATCACCCGCGAAGAAGCGCAGGCGCAGATCGACGAGGCGTTCCCGTTCGAGGAGCCGGCCAGCGAGGGCGGTCAGATCGTCCACGTGATGACCACCGACATCTCGACGGTGAACACGGTGCTCGTTTCCGACACCTATTCCGGGTGGATCGCCAACTTCATCTACGACGGCCTCATCGGCGCGTCGGTGGTTGATGGTCGCGAGATCCCGACGGGTCTGGCTGATGGCTGGGAGATCGCCGAGGACGGCGTGACCTACACCATCTTCCTCAAGGAAGGCATCAAGTGGCACGACGGCGAGGACTTCAACGCCGACGACGTCATCATGACCTTCGAAAAGGCCCTTGCCGAGGACAGCCAGTCCGTCCGCAAGGCGACCATCGATGAGGTTCTCGAGTCTTTCGAGAAGGTCGACGACTACACCGTCAAGTTCGTCGCCAAGTTCCAGACCGCCCTCTTCCTCTCGGACGCCCTCAGCCAGTTCGGCATCATGCCGGAGCACATCTGGGGCGATGTCGAGCCGGCCGA
>DATGPC010000471.1:0-3526 GCA_035305265.1 Thermomicrobiales bacterium
GACGAGCCGGTTTCCGCCCTCGACGTCTCGGTTCGCGCGCAGATCATCAACCTGCTGCGCGACCTGCAGGGCGAGCTGGGCCTGACGTATCTCTTCATCTCGCACGATCTCAGCGTCGTCGAGCACATCTGCGACCGCGTCGCCGTGATGTACCTCGGCCGCATCGTCGAGCTGGCGGAGACGTCGCGCATCTTCGCCTCGCCGAAGATGCCTTACACCGAGTCGCTGCTGTCGGCGGTGCCGATCGCTGATCCGAGGCAGCGCGGGTCCAAGACGCGGATCATGCTCCAGGGCGAGCTGCCGGACCCGGCGAACCCGCCGGCGGGGTGCCCGTTCCACACCCGGTGCCGGTATGCGCAGGACGTCTGCTCGGAGGTCCGACCGGAGCTGCGAGAGGTCGAGCCGGGCCACTGGGCCGCCTGCCACTTCTCCGACGAGCTGGAGCTGCAGGGCGCAGCGTCGCTGCACGAAACATCCTCGCCGTTGAGCCCGCGCGACCAACGGACGATCACGCAGGACCAGACGCCAATCTAGGCAAGAGAACGGGCGGCCGCCTGGCCGCCCGTTCTCTTGCCTTCCGTCATTCGCGGCGGCTAGCTCACCGCCGTCGCTTCCGGTGTGCCGAGCGGCTCGACCGCGCCGGCGGGATAGACGCCGACATAGACCTCCAGGTCGTCCTTGTCGTCATCATCGTCGTCGTCATCGTCCATGTCCGGACCGATCCATGCCCGGCCCTCGAAGCCGGAGCCCTCGGACTCGTCCAGCTGGATCAGGACGCCGCCGTTCTCGTCGATCTCGCCCTCGATGACGCCGACCGCCACGATCGGGGTAGAGGTGTCGTCACCTTCGTGGATGACGAGCAGGTGCGGCTCGTTGAGGAGATCGTCGAGGATCATCTCGTCCTCATCATCTTCCTCGGTATAGAGCTCGTCCGGCATCTCCTGGCCGTTACCGATGACTGCCCAGATGCGTTCCCGGTCATCGTCATCGTCGTCCATCTCGAGCTCGCCGATCTCCTCGATGGGCTCGGCGTCGTCAATGGCCTCGACCGTTCCGCTGTAGACCCACGCGCTGAATCGATCGTCGTCGTCTTGCGCGAGCGATGCGGGCGCCGCGATCAGTCCCGTGCCGAGCAAGAGCGATCCGGCCAGCATGCCGCGCAAAGTCTTCCAGGTCGTTCCGTTGGTCATGGTGACTCCTTCTCGTAGTGCTGGAACGAGAGTTTCTGTACCGGGGACGTGCATGGACCATGCCATGTCACCCTTCACTCCAGTAGAGGGGACCGAGGGGGAAACGATACACGGATGGTCGATATCGACCATCCGTGTAGTGGAGCTCTGTGGCGAGGGTTGCGGCTACTCGCCCAGCGCTTCGTCGAGGAGCCCCTGCAGCTCTTCGTAGCTGCCGACGGAGAAGATCTCGCCATTGTCGATTGACAGGCTCGGCGTGCCGGGAACGCCCCGCTCCACGCCAAGGTAGACGTAGGAGATGATCGCCGGTTCGTACTTGCCGCTGTCGAGGCAGTCGTCGAAGACGTCGGTGTCGAGCCCGAGGTCCGCGGCGAACGCCTTGAGGTTGCTGTTGCTGAACGCGCCGGAGTTCGGCGTCATCTCGCCGGAGAAGAGGGTCTGGTAGTACTCCAGATACGCGCCCTGCTCGGCCGCGCACATCGCCGCCTCGGCCGCCTGGACCGACTCGAGCGAATCATCATCGAGCGCCTGGATGCTCGGGACGCCCACGACCGTGAAGTCCAGCAGCTCCAGCTTCACCTTGCCGGTTGCGACGTAGTCCGCGACGAGCTGTGGCTCGATGGTGTTGTAGAAGTTGCGGCAATGCGGGCACTGGTAATCGGCGTAGATCTGGAGCGTCACCGGCGCATCGGGATCTCCCACGATGTACCCGCGCAGCTCGACATCCGCCACCGGGGAGGCTTCGGGCGACGCGACCGGCGTCGAGCCGGGTTCCTGGACGGTCGTCGCGTTCTGGACCGGAAGATCGGTGAAATCGACGGCCGATTCGTCCTGGGCGGAAAGCGCGCCTGGCGCGAACCCGGCACAGATCATCAGCGCGAATGCGAGAGTCCTTAACGAATGCAAGATAGGCATGCGCGTATCCCTTTCAATGACACGGCCGACGCTCTTCCGACATATGCGAAACGTCTGGCAAGGAATTTGCCTGTATGGAGTGGAACGTTTGTTCGAAACGGTTCCGCCATGAGATCCGCCACACAGGATGACAGAGGAGTATTTTCGCATGACTGACCGCAATGACAACCAGAACCAGCAGCAGAACCCGGTCAAGGATCCCGACAGCTGGACGACTGGCGACCAGCCGATGACCGGTCCGCAGCGTTCCTATCTCGAGACGCTGCTCCAGCAAGCCGGCAAGTCGATCGACGACCTGGACGAGAACATGACCAAGGCGGACGCTTCGAAGCTGATCGATGAGCTTCAGAAGGAAACGGGCCGGGGCACCGATCAGGGATAAATCGCCATTCGCCCGACACACGACAAGGGGGGCGCGGCATGACCGCGCCCCCCTTGTCGTACCGCTAGACGTTCTTGCGGCCCGTGAGCAGGTTGTACACCAGCACGATCAACGCAATGACCAGAAGCAGGTGGATGAAGCCGCCGGCAACATCGAGCAAGAGCCCGACCAGCCAAACGGCCACGATGATCACGAAGATGATCCAGAGGATCTGGCCCATGGGGTCTCCTTCCCTTGTCGGCCGTAGTCGTCCCCGACTGGACGCCACGTGTCCTTCGATCTGGTTCGACTGACGCAAGAACCTGACCGCCATCAGGGAAATGAACCGGATCAATGACATCTTCTTGGCTCCTATGCGCGAACTTGCGTAGGGGTAGGGGGTGGGGGTACTATCAGGGCGTTGGGTCGACGTAATTCATTCGAGGAAAGTCCAATGCCATCCGTAACCCGTTTGCCCGATGATGCGCGCGACGAGCTTGTTGCCCGGCTCCAGCGGATCGAGGGGCAGGCGCGAGGAATCCAGAAAATGATCGAAGACGGGCGTGAATGCTCCGAGATCATGAACCAGATGGCGTCCGTCAAGGCCGCCGTGAACTCCGTCAGCGCAAACCTGTTCGAGTCCTTCGCCCTTTATTGCATCAACAACCCCGAGGAGTTCGGCAGCCAGGAAGAATCGATCCGGGCAGCCGTCAAGACGCTCGTTCGTGCAGGGAAGTAACCATGACAACAGAAACCGCCACCACTGGCATCCTGACCGACCGCATCTTCACGCCGGGCCTCGCGCAGGTCGCCTACCTCATCGCCGACACGGAGGCCGGCGAGGCGGCGATCATCGACCCGCGTCGCGATGTCGATGCGTACGTTGCCTGGGCTGAGGAGCGGGGACTCCGCTTCGTCACCATTCTCGAGACGCACGTTCACGCCGACTTCGTCTCAGGCGGCAAGGAGCTCGCCCGCGTCACCGGCGCTCCGATCTACGCACCGCGATTGGGCCAGGTGGAGTACGAGCACACGCCGGTCGACGATGGCGACGTGATCC
>DATGPC010000472.1:0-2620 GCA_035305265.1 Thermomicrobiales bacterium
ACGATCGGCGCGCAGCACGGGAACTTCGAGCTGAACGTCATGCTGCCGGTCATCGCGCACAACCTGCTGGAGTCGATCGAGATCCTCTCGACGATGAGCAATGTGCTGGCGGACAAGGCGATCGCCGGGTTCACGGTGAACACGGAGCGGATCGCCGAGTTGGTCGACAAGAACCCGATCATGGTGACGGGCCTGAACCCGGTCATCGGCTACGAGAACGGCGCGAAAATCGCGAAGAAGGCGTACGCCGAGGGACGGACGGTGAAGGAGGTCGCAAAGGAGCTGACGGACCTGTCCGACGAGGATCTGGACCGAATCCTCGACCCGGCGGTGCTGGCCGACCCGGGGATTCACGACTAACCGACGCAACATCCAGCGCAGAGACGGGCGGGTGGCCAATCGGTAACCCGCCCGTTCGTTGGTTGGAAAGCAACTATTCCTCGGAGATAGGTTTTCGACGCGGGACCCGGGGCATGAGTCGGCTTGCGGGACGTTCTTCCTCGTCCTCCGGCTGTTCCGGGAGCGGGAGCCAGACGGTGAAGTGGGTTCCGGCGCCGGGCGCGCTCTCGACATCGATCCAGCCGGAGTGGGCCCGGACGATCGAGAGCGCGATCGCGAGGCCGAGGCCGGTGCCGCCGGAATGGCGGTCACGAGCACCCTCCGCGCGGTAGAAGCGCTGGAAGAGGTGCGGCAGGTGCTCGTGGTCGATGCCCTGGCCGGTGTCCTCGACGTCGATCCGGGCGCAGGCGACATCGTCGACCGGGTCGATATCCTGGCTAATCCACAGATCCACCGTTCCCTCCGGCGGCGTATGGCGGATCGCGTTGTCGAGCAGGATGAGCATCACCTGGACCAGCTGGTCGCCGCTGCCATGCAAGGTGACCGGCTCGGGCGCGTGCAGGGTGAGTCTCTGGCCCTTGAGCAGGCCCTCAGCCGTCCGCACGGCCTCACGGGCAAGGACGTCGAGCGAAACGACAGCGTGACCGGCCCGGAACCCGGCGGATTCGTTGCGGGCGAGCGCGAGGAGGTCCTCCACCAGGCGCCCCATCCGCTCCGACTCGCGGCCAACGTCGCCCAGCGCCTCGGAGATGTCCTCTGGCGCCGGCATGCGCCCGGAGGACAGCTGCCGACGAAGGACGTCGATGTTCCCCTTGATCGAGGTGAGGGGTGTCCGGAGCTCGTGCGACGCGTCGGCCACGAAGCGACGCTGGGTGGCGAATGCCTGCTCGATGCGATCGAGCATCGCGTTGAACGTCTCGGCGAGTTGCGCGATCTCGTCCCCGGTTCGCGGCACCTCGAGGCGGCGCGAGAGGGACGCCGGGCTGCGGTCCTTCGCGATGTCGTCCGCGGAGTTCATGATGCGGTTGACGGGCGCCAGGGCCCGTCCGGCGAGGACCCATCCGCCCACGCTGGCGATGCCCGCGCCGGCGATACCGGAGACGAGCAGGATCTGGTTCAGCTGTCCGAGCATGCGATTGGTGGTGGCGAGGGACTCGGTGGTGAAGATCATGCCGATCATCAGTGGTTGTTCCGTCTGCCGATCGATCTGCTCGGTGCTGAAGATGGGCATGGCGAGACTACGCAGCGAGTAGTTGTCGACGCGCGTGGTCATGAACCTCGGCTCGTCGAGCGGCAGGAGCTCCTGGATATCCTCTTCGGTCGGCCAGAGCTCGGAATAGGCGCCGCGCTGGAAGACGGGTTCGCCGCCGGATGCGTCCATGATGGTCACGGACACGCCGGAGAGGAGGATCGACTGGACATTGAAGTCCGGGACGATCTCGATCCGGCGTGCGCCGGCCCGTCCGGGTTGGGGGTTGGAGACGATCTCTTCGTCGGTGTGCTCGCGAACGGTGAGTGCGGCGTCCATGAGACGATCCTGCGCGTCCTGCTCCAGCGCGCGAACCAGCAGCATCCGGAACCCGATGCCGAGCAGGGCGATGGTGAGGATGAGGACGCCGGCGTACCAGGCGGTGATGCCGAAGCGGACGGAGAAGAGGAACGGGACGCGACGCCGGAGCATCGACTCCTGCGGCTCATCGTGATGGATGCGCGACGTGATGGACGACGCGCCCGGTTGCGATTGAAGACCCTGTTCCGCGCTCATGTCCGCAGGCGGAGAACGTACCCGACGCCGCGGACTGTCTGGATCACGCGGGGGCGGTCATTCGCCTCCAGCGAGCGGCGCAGGTTGCCGACAACGACCTCTAGCACGTTCGACTCGCCGAAGAAGTCCTCGCCCCAGACGCGCTGCATGAGCGTGGTGCGGGTCAGGACCTGGTTCGGGTGACGCATGAAGAGCTCGAGGAGGTCGAACTCGCGTGGTGTCAGCTCGATCTGGTCGCCACCGCGGGTCACGATGTGGCTGGTGAGGTCGAGCCGGATGTCATCGAACTCCAGGACCTCGTTCTGGGATGTGGTGGCAGGCTGGGCGCGCCGGAGGAGGGCGCGAACCCGGGCCACGAGCTCGTCGAAATCGAACGGCTTGACGAGGTAGTCATCGGCCCCGGCATCGAGACCGGCGACGCGGTCCGCGACAGAGTCCCGCGCCGTCAGCATCAGGATCGGCAGGCGGGCGGTGCCATCCGCGGCCTCGGCGGCGCGAATGCGGCGGGTGATATCG
>DATGPC010000473.1:0-3444 GCA_035305265.1 Thermomicrobiales bacterium
GGCAACACCGTCTACTTCACCGAGTCCGGAACTGGCGGCGATACGGCCGTCTTCGAGATCGCCGGTGAGGGCACGCCGGAACCCACCTCGCCGGTAAGCCAACGCGGTACGACCGGCAAGGTCTCCCGTCTCGATGCAGACGGGACGGTCACCGTCGTGGCCGACGGCTTCCAGAGCTACACGTTCGGCGGAAACGGCGAGATCGTTGGCGCGGCGGGCATTGCGCTCGATGGCAACGGCAAGGCCTACGTCGCCGTGGGAGCGCCGGGCCCGTTCATCGCCCACATCGAGCTGACCGGTGAAGAGAACGCCCTCTTCGAGATCGATCTTGCATCCGGCGAGAAGCGCCTCGTCGCCGATCTCTCTCCGTGGGAGATCAACGAAAACCCGGACCCGATGACGATCGACTCCAACCTGTACGGCTGCGCATATCGCGAGGGCGTCGTCTATATCGCGGATGCCGGCGGGAACTCGATCCTCGCCGTCGACGTCGATTCAGGCGAGATCTCCACCTTCGCGGTTCCTGGCGGCTTCGAAGCGCCATTCCTCGGAGACGCAGGCAACCCGCTGCGGCAGGGCGAGAATTCCATCGACTCCGTCCCCTCCGGGATCGCGCTCGGTCCCGACGATCGCTTCTACGTGACCTACGTCACCGGCGGTCCCTTCCCGGCCGGCTTTGCCCCGATCGACGCGTTCACTGTGTCGGGCGAGCGCAGCACCTTCGCCTCGGGTCTTTCGATGGTCACCGACGTCGCCTTCTCCTCCGACGGCACCGCCTACGCGGTCATGCTCTCGACCGATTTCATCAATGGCGCCCCGGGCGTGGTTGTCCGGCTTTCGGAGGGTGGCGACCACACGGTTGTGCTCGACGGTCTCCAGGTGCCGAACGGCATCGCGTTCGACGCCAATGACACGATGTACCTGACCCACAAGGCCTCTTTCCAGCCAATTGACGGTGGCGAGCTCCTGCGCGTCACCGGGGTGACCTCCGCCACCGGGTACCCGTTCGCCCTGCCCGGAGACGCCGAGGCGGACGCGAAGCCACTGACCGAGTCCAGCGATGCAACACTGGCCGTCCATGTCGAAATGGGTGATATGTACTTCGAGCCCGCCGAGATCACCATCCCGTCCGATACGGACGTCGTCTTCACCTTCGAGAATGTTGGTTTCATGCAGCACGACTTCTTCATCCACGAGCCGGAGGTCAACAGCGGGGTGCTCGCCGGCGGGCAGACGGCGGAGACCATCCTGAACATGCCGCCGGGCACCTACGAGTTCTGGTGCACGCAGATCGGCCATCGCGAGGCCGGGATGATCGGTACGCTGATCGTCGAGTAACGGGTCCTGCGGACGACGCGACATGAAGGCCGGGCGAAACAAAGGTTCGCCCGGCCTTCATCGTTCACGGTTGGCGAAACGGACGACCAATTGATCGCCTTGCTACGATCAATTTGGCAGAGCTTATGTTATGCTCATTGTTGACTCAGTCACATGTCGTCATCCTGAGTGACGATCGCATCTGGCGAGCCTCCGGGTCCCACATGTCGCGCCGAAAGTACGGCGCTTCCTCTATCTGCTGTGCTCATCGAGAGCTGGGAGAAACGCATGTCCAGGGAATCTACAACCGTGAGCAAGATCCATCTCGATCGACGTCAGTTCTCGGCCGTGGCGGCCGCGACTGCCGCGACGGCCGCATCCAGCCGGGCACTGCTCGGTCAGGAAGCGACCCCGGCGTCAGAGGACGCGGGAGCCGCGTCCGAGGTCCAGATCGAGGTCCTTGCCTCGGGGCTCCTCGACCCGCGGTTCGTCGCCGTCGACGGCGAGACGATCTATGTGACAGAAGCCGGTAATGGCGGCGAGACCGAGGTGTTCGAGGTCGCTGGCCAGGCCACCCCGGCGCCTGCTGCCCCGATCAGCATGCAGGGCTACACGGGCAGACTCTCCAGCGTCGACGCAGATGGCACGGTCACGGCGATCGTCGATGACTTCATCAGCTACACCTTTGGCGGTAACGGTGAGATCGTCGGCGCGGCAGGAGTCGCGATTGCCGACGGCAAGGCGTACGTCACCGTTGGCGCGCCCGGTCCGTACGTTGGCGTGATGAACCTGACCGGCGAGGAAGGCGCGCTCTACGAAGTCGACCTCGCGACCGGTGAGAAGCGGGTCGTTGCCGACCTTGCCGCGTACGAGATCGAGAACAACCCGGATCCGGTTGCAATCGACTCGAATCTCTTCGGTGTCGCGGTACGTGACGGTATCGCGTATGTCGTCGATGCCGGCGGGAACTCGATCCTCGCCGTCGACATCGCGTCCGGCGAGATCAGCACCTTCGCGGTGACCGGCGGCCTCGAGGCTCCGTTCTTGCCGGAGTCTGGCAACCCGATGCGCGGCGGCGAGATGGAGATCGACTCCGTTCCGTCTGGCATCAAGGTCGGCCCGGACGACCGTCTGTACGTCAGCTACGTCACCGGCGGCCCGTTCCCGCCGGATCTCGCCCCGATCGACGCCTTCATGATTGACGGTCAGCAGGAAACCGTTGCATCCGGCCTGACGATGGTCTCCGACATCGCCTTCGGGCCGGACGGCCATCTCTACGCCTGCGTGATGTCGACCGATATGGTGAACGGCGGCCCCGGCCAGATCGTCCGCGTCATGTCCGACGGGAACCATCTCGTCGTCGTGGATGGCCTGATGCTGCCGAATGGCATTGCCTTCGACGCGGATGGCCACCTGCTCGTCACCAACAAGGCATCGTTCGCTCCCGAGGGTGGTGGTGAGCTCCTGCACATCTCCGGTGTGATCGAGGCGGCAGGAACACCGTTCGTCGTCCCGCAGCCGGAAGCATAGGGTTCGGTAGAAGAAGACAGCATACGGCCGGCTCCGGGATTACCCGGACGCCGGCCGTTCGCTTGCCGGCTCGTATCTCTCCGCTGACAGGAGCCTGCCACCAATGACGTAGACCGCGAGCGCAGCGGCCATGAGGAGCACGACTCCGGAATACAGCGTCCGCGTGCCGAGCACATCCAGCAATGCTCCGCCAACCAGCGATCCGGTGATATTGCCGAACCCGAACGACATGGTGCCGAGCAATGCCTGCGCCGTCGCCGCAAGCTCGCCGCCCACCAGGCGATGCGCGAGGTTCACCGACGCGACGAGGAACATCGCGAACGACAGCCCATGGAGCAACTGGGACGCGATGACCCATCCGGCATCCGGAGCGACGGCGAGCATCGAGAAGCGAACGATATAGGCAACGAGCGCGATGATGATCATTCGACGCGCCCCGATGCGGCTCATGATGAGCGTCCCGAACCCGATGACCGGCAGCTCGCTCATGGCGCTGACCGCGAAAGCAGTGCCGACGACATCCGTGCCGCTCCCGAGGCTACGGATATGGATGCCGAGATACATGTTCAGGATCGCGACGCCGGACGCCATCATGTA
>DATGPC010000474.1:0-3994 GCA_035305265.1 Thermomicrobiales bacterium
AGCGGGCAAGACGACATTTTTCAATATGATTGCCGGAATTTATCGGCCAACCCGGGGCGAGATCCTCTTCAACGGCGAAGTGATCGTCAAGGATTCCGGCCGGAGCATGAGCGCCCACAAGGTGGCGAACATCGGCATCGCCCGGACGTTCCAGAACATTCGCCTGTTCGCGAACGTCTCCACCATCGACAACGTGCTGATGGGAATGCATATCCGCCTTACGAGCGGGCCCGTGGGGGCCATGCTCCGGACGAAGTCGGTGAGGGAAGAGGAGTTCCGGGCACGGGAACGGGCCTATGAGCTGCTCGACTACGTCGGACTGAGCAACCAGGCCCGGACCACTGCCAAGAATCTCTCCTATGGCGACCAGCGGCGGTTGGAGATCGCTCGGGCGCTGGCCAGCGATCCGAAGTTGCTGCTGCTGGACGAACCGACGGCCGGCATGAACCCGCGCGAGACGGTGACGCTGACTAGGTTCATCGATTCGATGCGACGCGACCTCGATGTGACGATCCTGCTGATCGAGCACGACATGAAGGTGGTGATGGGCATCTCGGATCACGTCGCGGTGCTCGACCATGGCGTCAAGATCGCCGATGGCACCCCGGACGAGGTCCGGGCGAACCCGCAGGTCATCGAGGCCTATCTCGGGGCTGGCTCGGCCGACGTGGTGGCCCGGCTTTCCGGGCAATCAATCGATGGGACTACGAATCGTGATGGAGGGGCAACGGCCCATGAATAACCAGAACGTTCTGGAGATGGTCGATGTCCATTCCTATTACGGCCAGATCCACGCGTTGAAGGGCATCTCGCTCACGGTCAAGGAAGGCGAGATCGTCACGCTGATCGGGTCGAATGGCGCGGGCAAGAGCACGACGCTCCGGACGATTTCGGGTCTGCTCGCTCCTCGCTCGGGGTCCGTGAAGCTACGCGGCACGGAAATCGGCGGGATCCCGGCGCACAAGGTCGCCGAGATGGGCGTCGCCCAGTCGCCTGAGGGGCGGCGGATCTTCCCGCGCATGACGGTCCTGGAGAACCTCCAGATGGGCGCGTTCGTGCACAAGAAGGTCGACCCCGCCGATCTCGACCGCGTCTTCGAGCTCTTCCCCCGGCTGAAGGAGCGCGTCAACCAGAACGCGGGCACGATGTCCGGTGGCGAGCAGCAGATGTTGGCGATCGGGCGGGCGTTGATGGCCAAGCCGACCGTGCTGCTGCTCGATGAGCCGTCGATGGGACTGTCGCCGATCCTGGTCGAGCAAATCTTCTCGATCGTGAAGGACATCAACCAGCAGGGAACGACGGTGCTGCTGGTCGAGCAGAACGCATTGATGGCGCTCGCGATCGCGAACCGCGGCTATGTGCTCCAGACGGGGCAGATCGTGCTTGCCGACGACGCTAAGGCGTTGTTGACGAACGAGACTGTGCGCAAGGCGTATCTCGGCGAGGAATAGCGGGAAGAATCGGTATGAAGACGGGGTTGCGCGGGGTCTTGGAGTCCTGTGCAGCCCTGTTTTTGGTGAAGGCACGGCAGATAATTCGCTATGCGACACAAATCGTTTGAATCTGTTATACCCGTAGCAACGACCGGAGGCAGTCCTGCCTCCGTGCCTGCGTGTCTCCCACACCGCGGGCGAGCCCTTGAGTGGTATTGACGTGATCCGGTTGGCGCTTCGCGCGCGCCGGTTGGGGTTGCCATGGCGCAGCGTGCGCATGGCAATAGTGAATTGTATGAACTGGAGAACCCGATGGGTTTCAAGATCCGCGCTTCCCGAGTGAACCTCCCGAAGCGTATCGACCGCCTCAACGAACTTTCGTACAACCTTTGGTGGACCTGGCATCTTCCGGCCCGGCAGCTCTTCCGGGAGCTGGATCCGGTGCTCTGGGATGTTTGCAAGCAGAACCCGGTCCTCTTCCTGCACCGCATCGAGCCGGACCGGCTGGTCAAGGCGGTCGCGAATCCCGCGTTCCTGGGCCGGTACGATGACGTGATGCGCACCTTCGATAGCATGCTGAACCAGCATGCGTCGGAGTCGTGGCTCGCGCACCATCATCCGGAGCTGGTCGGCAAGCAGGTGGCGTACTTCTCGGCCGAGTTCGGCATCCACCCGGCGCTGCCGATCTATTCCGGCGGCCTAGGTGTTCTCGCGGGCGACCATATCAAGGAAGCCAGCGACATGGGGATCCCGCTGACGGCGGTTTCCCTGCTGTACCGTCAGGGCTACCTGCAGCAGCGAATCGACTCGAACGGTTGGCAGCACGACGTCCCGGCGCCGCTGATTCCGGACTCCGAGCCGACGCAGCAGGTCCTCAACGATGACGGCTCGCCGTTGCTGGTCGAGGTCGACCTGCAGGACGGCACGGGTCCCCTCTGCCTCGCCGTCTGGCAGGTGAAGGTCGGGCGTGTCTCGCTCTACTTGCTGGACTCCGACGTCGACGGCAACCCGGACTGGACGCGCCAGCTTTCGTCGCGCCTCTACGGTGGCGACACGGAGCACCGCCTGCGCCAGGAGATCATCCTCGGCATCGGTGGCGTGCGGCTCCTTCGCGCGCTGGGAATCTCGCCCGCGTACTGGCACGCCAACGAGGGGCACGCTGCGCTCTCGATGGTCGAGCGCGTCCGCGAATACGTCCAGGACGGCATGTCCTTCGAGGCTGCGACGCGAAAGGTTGCGGAGACGACGGTCTTCACGACCCACACGCCGGTTCCGGCCGGCCATGACATCTTCCCGCCGGAGATGATCGACCGCTACTTCTCGCAGTACTGGCCGCAGCTCGGGATCGACCGCGAGCAGTTCCTGGAGCTTGGCCGGCACGGCGACAACCCGGGATTCAACTTCACGGCGCTCTCGATGCGGCTTGCGGATCATCGCAATGGCGTGAGCGAGAAGCACGGCGAAGTCTCCCGCAGTATGTGGTACGACGTCTTCGAGGACGCCCAGCCGGATAACGCGCCGATCGACTCGATCACCAACGGCGTGCACTTGCGCACCTGGATCTCGCCGGTGATGCGCGAGGTCTACAAGAAGTACATGCCGCGGTACTGGCGCGAGCAGCAGGAGAAGGAGTTCGTCTGGGATACGATCCAGAACATCCCGGACAATGAATTCTGGTCTGCGCATCAGCAGGCGAAGCAGCAGCTCCTGGCGGAGATGGACGAGCGAGCCCGAGCACGCTATGCCGAGGGTCAGTTCGACGCGTGGCAGGTGCTGTCGTCCGGACCGTTCCAGAACCCGAACGTCCTCACGCTCGGTTTCGCCCGGCGTTTCGCGACGTACAAGCGCGCGACGCTGCTCTTCCGCGATATCGATCGGCTGGCCCGGATCCTGACCGACCCGGAGCGCCCGGTCCAGCTCATCTTCGCCGGCAAGGCCCACCCGGCCGATGAGGGCGGCAAGAAGCTCATCCAGGAGATCTACCTTAAGGCGCGGGATCCGCGGCTCGGTGGACGCGTTGCGTTCGTCGAGGATTACGAGATGCGCCTTGCGCAGTACCTCGTGGCCGGCGTCGATGTGTGGGTGAACAACCCACGTTACCCGCTCGAGGCGTCCGGCACCAGCGGCATGAAGGCCGCGGCGAACGGTGTCCCGAACTTCTCGATCCTCGACGGCTGGTGGATCGAGGGCTGGGAAGAGGGCAACCGCAACGGCTGGGGTATCGAGCCCTCGAAGCAGCAGGGCGACGCGCAGGACGAGGAAGAGGCCAACGCGATGTACGACCTGCTCGAGCGCGAGGTCGTGCCGCTGTACTACCGCCGCGATGCGGACAACCTGCCGCACGACTGGATCCAGATCGCCAAGGAGGCCATCCGGACCGTCGCGCCGAAGTTCAGCGCCCGCCGCATGCTGATCGACTACGTCGAGAAGCAGTATGGCCCGGCCGCTGGTACGCAGGCGCCGGACGCGAATCCGGTTCCGGATACCACGCTCGTCCGGTAGGCTCGGATTCCTTCCAGACATGACGAAGGCCCCGCGATGGATGCATCCATCGCGGGGCC
>DATGPC010000475.1:0-12703 GCA_035305265.1 Thermomicrobiales bacterium
CCGATCGCGACGACGCCAAGGAACGTGATCAGTCCGTCCCCGAGGAAGTCGAGCGCGTCGGCCTTCAGCGCCTGCGAATCAGAGAGGAACCCACCCGCCATCTCGACGATGCCGTAGCCAATATTCAGCACTATCACGATCCAGAGGGCGCGGCGGTAGGCAGGAGTGGTGTGGGTCGGCTCCGCGCCTTCCACGAGCGGCTCGAGCCGGTACCCGATGTCGTTGACGGCGCGCGTGACGGCCTCCTGACTCGCACCAGGGCTAAGCCGAAACGTCATCATCTGCGAGGAGACCGAGACCCGGACGCTTTCCACCGCGCCGCTCTCGCGGGCGGCCTCCTCGATCTCGGCGGCGTCATGGGCGCAGTCCATGCCGATGACGCGGTATTGGATGCCGGTTTGGCTGGCGGTCATTCAGGGCCCCTCCTTACCCGGATGATAGGATCGGACCCAGGCGCCGCACAAGCAGGCGACATTCCTGCCACCCTCATTGATAATGAAGATTGGTCCCCGATAGCGGTCGGGGGCCACGTCAATTCTCGAGGTACCTCGATCCAGAATGGCAAAACCCGACGTCACACCCTCCGAACGCTCCCCCGCTCCCTCTACACGAGAGGAGCGGCAAGGCGCGTTCTCGTCGCTGACCAACCCGCTCTTCGCCCGATACCTCGCGGCGCTCTTCCTCTCGATGACCGGGATGTGGGTCCGGATCACAGCGATGGGCGTGCTGGTCTATGACCTGACGGCGGACCCGTTCAAGCTCGGCGTCATCAGCTTCATGCAAGCCGCGCCGGAACTCATCCTCGGACCCGTCGCTGGCGCGTACCTCGATCGCATCGACCGGCGGCAGGTGCTTCGCGTGGTGCAGGTCACCTACATCATCATGATGGGCCTGCTGACGTTCCTGGTCATGACCGAATTGGTGGAATACTGGCACCTCGTGACCATCGCCCTCATCGTCGGGAGCGCGGCCGCGTTCGACTGGCCGGCTCGCCTCTCGATCGTGCCGGCGCTGGTGGAGCGGAAGCACCTGCAGAGCGCCGTGGCGCTGAACGCCGCCGCGTTCAACGGCGCTCGCGTCCTCGGGCCGTCGATCGGCGGCTGGCTCATTGGCGGGGCGGGGCTGGCGTTCTGCTTTGCCTTCACGTCTCTCTCGGCAGTCCCGTTCCTGATCGTGCTGCTCACGATGGCGGCGGTCCGGCCCAATATCACGGTCCACAACAACCCGCAGAATGCCTGGGCCGGCCTGATGGAAGGCTACCGGTACATCTGGCGGAATCGCTCGATGCGCGGGCTCCTCTCGGTGGACATCATCCCGATCGCCCTTGGCATGAGCTACACGACGATGGCGCCGGCGATTGCGAAGGACGTCCTCCATATGGGCGACGGCGGCCTTGGCTGGCTCCTGACCGCGAACGGCATCGGCTCGATCACCGGTACGCTGCTGGTCGCGTTTCTCTCGAATTCGCAGCGGCGCGGACGAATCGTGGTGACCGGCGTCGGGTTCTTCGGGGCCTTACTGATCGTCTTCGGCCTCTCCGGCAACGTCTGGCTGTCGCTCGGGACGATCACCGTGCTCGGCCTTGTCTATTCGACCTACAGCACGATGAACGACACGCTGATCCAGACAAACGTTGCAGACGAGTATCGCGGCCGCGTGATGGCGGCATACTCGATGTTCTGGGGCCTCTCACCGATCGGCGGCCTGCTCGCGGGTTTCCTGGCAAACTACGTCGGGGTCCAATGGGCGGTCGCCATCAACGGGATGCTGGTGCTCCTGTACGTGCCGTTCCTGGCGTTCGGGACGCCCGTCCGCCATATCGATTGAGGTAGCACGGTTCATGACCAACGTCGCGACAGACAACACAACCCCGGAGGCGGACGTTACACCGGGAGACATCGAGCCGACCGGCGGCTTCACCGCGTTGCGCCAGCCGGGGTTCGCCAAGTACCTGGGCACGCTTGCGCTCTCGATGACCGGCATGTGGGTCCGGATCACGGCGATGGGCTACCTCGTCTATGACCTGACGGACGACCCGTTCAAGCTCGGCGTGGTGAGCTTCGTCCAGTCGGCGCCGCAGGTGCTGCTCAGCCCGATCGCCGGCGCCTACATCGACCGCATGGACCGGCGCAAGCTCCTGATCGGCGTGCAGCTCACGATCCTGACGGCGATGATCATCCTCACCTATATGATCGCGACCGACACGATCACCTACGGTCGGCTGCTCGCGATCGCCGCGATCATCGGGTCGATGGCCACCTTCGACTGGCCGGCACGGCTCTCGCTCGTGCCGAAATTGGTCCACCGCAAGTTCCTGGCGAGCGCGGTGGCGCTCAACTCGGCGGTCTTCAACGCGGCAAAGGTCGCCGGGCCGGCGTTCGGCGGCTGGCTCATCGCGGCGGTCGGGATGACCGCGGCGTTCGGCTACATCGCGCTCGTCGCCGTGCCCTTCGTCATCGTGCTGATCACGATGCGGCACCTGAGCGGCGGGCGCAAGAAAGCTGACGGGCCAATCGCCAAGCCGTGGACGACGCTGGCGGAAGGGTACAGGTACATGTGGCGGACCCCGGATATCCGGGCGATGCTCTCCGTCGATGTCATCCCGATCGTGCTCGGCATGAGCTACATCGGCATGGCGCCAGCGGTCGCGAGGGATGTCCTCGACCTTGGCGCCGGTGGCCTGGGGCTCATGCTGACCTTCAACGGCATCGGGTCGCTCGCGGGAACGCTGCTCGTGGCGCGCGTCTCGTCAACGTCACGCCGGCGCGGCATGATGGTGCTCTACGCGATCCTGACCTTCAGCATCTCGCTCATCATCTTCGGGCTGTCGAGCGAGATCTGGCTCTCGTTCGGGATCATCACGCTGCTCGGGATGGCCTACGCGTTCTCAAGCACCATGAACGACACGCTCATCCAGCTTCGCGTCGACGATGAATATCGCGGGCGCGTCATGTCGCTCTATTCGACTTTCTGGGGATTCTCCCCCGCCGGAGCGCTGCTGGCCGGGTTCCTGGCGAACCACATCGGCGTACAGTGGGCGGTCGCGGTGAACGGCATCCTGGTCCTGGCCTACATGCCGTACCTGTGGCTGGCCACGCCGATGCGCTCGATCGAATAACGGGCAACGCAAAAGGGGCATCCCGACAGGAACACGTTCCTATCCATCGGGATACCCCTTTTACTTCATGCGATCGGCTGTCAGCCTTCGGTCCGGTGCTCTGCCTCGATCAGGGCCGCACGCAGGCGCTCAATCGCTGCCTGTTCGTCGCCATCGAGCTCGGGCTGGGCCATCCTGATGAGCCTCGAGATCTCGTCGAACGCCTCCTGCTCTTCGTCAATAGGCCCGGTCGAGCCGGTTTCCGCATAGTGAAGTCGCTCCGCGCGGCGGTGATGCGCCTCGATATGCCTCGCGACCAGCTTGCACACATCCTCGTCGATCTTGCTGATCCCTGGAACAGACGTCGTTGTCATCCCAATTTACCTCCCGGACGCCGATGGTCTGGATGCGGTTCCGGACGCCCGTTGCGTTGGCGCGTGGTCCGATGCTCCGCGACGGTGCGGTCACCCAGCGCCCTATCTTGCATCCACCATACGAAAATCCCCATACCAATCGCATATCACCGCGGACGACGGTATGACAAAACCGTTGCAGGGATCGACATCAGTAATGGCGCGGACCCTGCGAATGACTGGAGACGCCGGGTAGTACACTGAACCCCTGTAACGCCTTATGTTTTTCGGCAGGACGACGCACCGATGACCCGACATTCCACCCCGCCTCACGACCAGGATCGCGATCGCCAGTTCGACCTCGAGCACGACGTCGAAGTCTCCCCGGCAGGAACCTCCGCCTACGAGTTGATCAACACCGAGCCGGACCCGGCCTGGTACCTCGACTACAACGGCGTCGAGGGCCCTACGATCTATAAAGACGAGCGCTCACGCCCTGTCCGCATCCTCGGGATTGGCGGAACGACCAGCGAGAAGTCCTGGAGCCTGGTGCCGCTCGACGCCGCGCTGGAGCGCGCCCGCGAGCGCGGGTGCGACGTTGTCCGCGCGACCGTCCATGACCTCGACCTCCCGATGTTCCGCACGGACTGGAAGCTGGAGGACTATCCGCCCTCACTTCCCTGGCTCCTGGACGAGATCCGGCGCGCCGACGGGCTGATCATCTGCTCTCCGACCTACCACGGCACCATGTCCGGCGCGATCAAGAACCTGCTCGATTGCCTGATCTTCCTCGGATGGGACAAGCCGGCGTATCTCGGCGGGAAGCCTGTGGGCATCATGGCCTACGGCGGCATGACGTCGATGGGCGTGCTGCAGGGTTTGACGCAAGTCGTGCGCGGTCTGAAGGGCGTGACCATCCCGACTCATATGGCGGTGCCCGAAAAGGCGATCGACAAGTCCACCGCCTCGATCGTCGACGAGCGCATCCATGAGCGGATGGACGAGATGATCGATGAGCTGATCTCGTTCTCGGCGCGGCTCCGCGTCCCGCACAAGGCCCCTCGCGTTCCCCGCACATCACTTATCCAGGGCTAATACCTGTCTTTTTCAACAGGTTACGTGTTTATGCTGTCGCACGTCTTGCATTTTTGCGAGGTCGCGGCTAATATCGACATTATGCAGGGTTCAGACGTTATGTCGATAGGAGCATACGTCCTGACGACGTGTCCGCGTCTGCCAGTGCGGCCTTGGGTCCTCTCGAGCAACATTTCAGGCCAGAAAGAGGAAACACATGAAGCATCTGGACCACACCGCTGACGACGAGCGCCTTGTTGCCCTGTTCCGCGCGTTGGGGAATCCCGCCCGGTTCCGCATCTTCCTGGAGCTCAGGAAGGCAGAGCAGGTTCCGGGAGGGCAGCTGCTCCAGCAGTTGCCCCTGGCGCAGTCGACGGTGTCGGAGCACATCCGCCGACTGCGTGAGGTGGGGTTGATCGTCGGTGAATCCGACGGTGCTGCGGTACGCTACACCATCAACGAAGATATGGTGGACTGGATTCAGGAACGTGTTTCCACGTTCTGAGTCCTGAGGACAATCACATCACATCCCGGGTTCGCGCGTGTCAGGGCTCCCTGGCACGCGCGAACCGTGGGGTGTCATGCGGAGTGGTGACATCCGGCGCTTGACGGATACACCATCGCCCCGGACGATGTCCCCGACGACCTGGCGACGTACACAGGACGATCGGGAGATGGCGACGGGACGCGATAACGAGCACCACGCCCGGGGCTGGACGATTGCGTGGACCCTCGCGTTCACCGAACTCGTCTCATGGGGCATCCTGTATTACGCGTTTACGGCGCTGCTCGTGCCGATGCAAGATGAGATGGGCTGGTCTGCGGCCGCACTGACCGGCGCCTACTCTCTGTCGATGCTCGTCTCTGGCCTTGCCGCGCCCTTTATTGGCCGGTGGCTCGACACCCATGGCCCACGCGCATTGATGACGGCGGGATCCGTGCTCGGCACGGTCCTCGTCCTTGCCTGGGCACGGGTCGAAACGCTTCCCGGCTTTTACCTTATCTGGATCGGGATCGGCCTCGCGTCCGCGGCCACGCTCTACGAGCCCGCGTTCGCAACGATCGCCCAATGGTTTCGCCACGGCCGAAGCCGGGCAATGCTCCTGGTAACCATTCTCGGCGGGTTCGCCAGCACGGTCTTCCTGCCCCTTACCGGCTGGCTGGTCGATCGAAATGGATGGCGCGATGCGCTCCTTATCCTCGCAGTGATCCTCGCCATCACGACGATCCTCCCGCATGCCATCGTGCTCCGCCCGATGCCGCGCCAGGCTCCGCCCACCGGCCGCACCTCTTCCCCATCGATCTCCTCCCCCACATTCGGGGTCATGCTACGGGAGCCGATCTTCTTGCGCATGAGCATCGCCTTCTTCCTGCAAACCACGACATCGATCGCCATCGCCGTCCACCTGATCGCGTTCCTCGTGGAACGCGGGCAAAGTGCAACATTCGCCGCGTGGGTTGCGGGGCTGATCGGCGCGGCACAGGTCGCAGCGCGCATCTTCACCACCATGTTCGAGCGGCGCTTCTCGATCGTCTCGCTGACGGCAATGATGTTCGCGTTCCAGGTGGTGGCGATCGCCCTCCTCGTCGTCACCGACCACGCGGCCGGAATCATCGCCGCCGTCATCTTCCTCGGCATGGGCCGGGGCGCCATCACGCTCCTGCGCCCCGGACTGGTCATGACCTTCTACGACGTCCGCCAGTTCGGATCCATCAACGGGCTGCAGACGCTGATCGTGACCATTGGGCGGTCGGTCGCGCCGGTGATGACCGGCGTCGCGGCAGGGTTGGTAGGCGGCTATATCCCCGTGTTCTGGGCGTACGCGGCGTTTTCGCTGGTGTCGGCCTGGATCATCCTCCCGCTTCGGCACGCGGTACCGAATGGTCGTGAGACGGCCTAGCGCAACAAGCCGATGCGAAATGCCTTGGCCACCGCAGCGGAACGCGAGGTAACCCCGAATTTGCTGAGGAGATTCTGGACGTGCGTCTGGACCGTGCGGACGCTGATGTAGAGGCTCTCCGCGATCTCCTTGTCCGTCTCGCCGGCGCCCAGCTTCTGGAGCACCTGCAGCTCCCGATCCGTAATCCCGAGGCGCTCGAGCATATCCCGGGTTTCGACATCCCCGGTCGTGACACGCGGCGCGGCTTCGCTGGTCACACTGGTCGTAACGGCGAGGGAAATCGCGTCGTCGAGCGGCATCACCGCCCCCTCGGAGACGAGATCGTCCATAGCACCGTCCAGTGACCGCCGGAGCGTCTCGACCATCTGGTCGTATGCCGGCCGCTCACTCATGGGCACGGGATGGTTGATGACATCGCGCAGCTCCTGGGCCGCCCCGAGGAGCCGCGCCGCACGGGCGAACTCGCGGACGCCGAGATTGATCAGGACATACCCTTCCAACGTCTCGGCAATGCCGTTGCGATCGCCAAGCAGGTCATAGAGTGACATCGCGCGGGACAGGTTCACCGCGGCATGGTTGTACTCCTTCAGCTCGGCAGAGAGCCGGCCCACATTGGTGTATGCCCAGGCCAGCCCACGTTGGTCCTCGGCGGCCTCGTAGAGGCGACGGGCAGCCTCATGGATCTTGAGCGCGTCCTGCAACCGCCCCTGCTTCCAGTACAGGTTGCCGAGGTTCGTCTGCGAGATCGCGATCCCGCGCGTCTGGTCAGCTTCCGTATAGAGCCGCTCGGCCTCCAGGTAGCTGCGCTCCGCCTCGTCGTCGTCGCCATTGAGCACGGCGACGTCACCCAGGCCGAACAAGGCCATCCCCATGAGGTGTTTCTCGCCAAGCTCCCGGGCGATTTCGAGCGCTTCCGCATGGAATCGCCGCGTCTCCTCGGGCTCGCCCAGCATGTTCGAGAGCACGCCGGCGGCGTTCAGCGCCTTGGCGCGAATCCGGTTCCGCTCTGGCGCCTGTTGCAGCGCCCGCTCCAGGCGGGAACGCCACGCCACGATATTCCCGCGGGCGTAGCCGTATCGCCAGACGGACGCGATCAGCTCCAGGGCGGCTTGCGGCGAGCCCGCGTCCATCAGCCGCTCGAAAACCGTCGCGATATCGGCCTCCATCAGCGAAAGCTGATCCAGCCACAGGACCTGGTCGCGGCCCGTCAGGTGCGGCGAGGCCCGGCGCGCGTATTCGACGATGTAGTCCGCGTATCGCTGCTCGACCAGGTCCCGCTCACCGTGGGCATCCAGCTCTTCCTGCGCGAACTCCCGCAGCACCTGCAGAAGCTGGAAGTTTCGCTCGTGGTCACTGACCTCCACGCGCTGGACAAGGCTCTTGTCGACCAGGGATCCGATCGCGCTCAGGAGCAGCACCTCGTGCTGGTCATCAAGCCTGGCTTTGCCGAAGACAACCGCACTTGCCCCCTCGAGCGTCCATGCGCCCGTAAAAACCGCGAGGTGGCGAAAGACCTTCTGCTCGAACGGGGAGAGCAGGTCGTAGCTCCACATGATGGCGTTCCGCATCGTGCGGTACCGGTCAGGGATATCGCGCAGGCCGCTCTCAAGAAGAGGAAGCCGCTGTTCGAGCCGGGACGCAAGCTCGGAGACCGAGAACAGGCTGGTTCGGGCGGCGGCGAGCTCGATCGCGAACGGAATCCCGTCAAGCCGCCGGCAAATCGTGAGGATCGTCTTCGCCGACCGCTCGTTTAACGTGAAGCTCGGCCGGACCGCCTGCACCCTCGAGACGAAAAGCTGCACGGCATCGAGGTCACCGATCGCGTCTGGATGGATGTCTTCGTCGTCGGGGACATCGAAGGGCGGGACAGGGTAGACATTCTCGCCGTAGACGCCGAGGACCGAGCGACTCGTCACCAGGATTGTCAGGCCGGGGCTGGCACGAAGCAACTCGGCAAGGAGGGAGGCGGTCGAGAGGAGGTGCTCGAAATTGTCGAGCACCAGAAGCATCTCCCGATCCTGCAGGGCAGCGCCTACCGCATCGAGCGTCAACGCTCCTGCGCCTTCACCGCGAAGCCCCACCGCGGCGGCGATCGCGGGGAGCACCTCCTCGTCAGCCGATACCAATCCCAACGCGACGAAGGCCACGCCATCGGCGAATTCGCCAGCAAGATTGGAGGCGGCGGCAAGGGCCAGCCGTGACTTTCCGACGCCGCCCGGCCCCGTCAGCACCAGCAGGCGCGTGGCGCGGGCACGCAGTACGCGGCCGATGTGATCCAACTCACGGTGGCGCCCGATCAGCGGAGTCAGGGGCGCAGGAAACCCACCTTCTACCTGCGGTCCCGCAGGCGAAGCAGTCTGCACGGATGACGCTTCGGTCCCTTGTGACATCTCCCCAGTTCACCTCTTCATGAGCAAGTATGACAAGACTAGCCCGTTTAGGGATGCCCGTGGGTCCAACACCACGATACTTTCGTATACATGACACTATCGGAAGATACGAAAGGATGCCGGGCCGCCCTCGAAAACCGGGCGGATATCACCATTCCCGCACGACATCGGCCACGACATACAGACGTGACGGCCCCCCAATGGATTGCAGGTCCGTCACCGTCAGGTCAGGAGATCACGCTTAAAGAAGCAGGGCCGGAAGCGCCGTCAACACGGGCGGGGCAATCGGGCTCGGCGGGAGGAACTCGAGCGTACGGTAGAACCGCTCGGAGCCGGTTCGCACCGTGATCGGACCACCGCTCGCCGTCAGCGAGTGTTGCGTGGGGAGGAGCTGGACAAAAGGATCGGACGAACGCGGCACCGCCGCAGCCAGCAAACGCCATTCGCCGACCGGGATCTCCGGAAGAACGAACTCCCGTGAATCCGGCACCATCATTCCCTTGACCGGCCGCGAGGCGGCGATGCGGTCGGGAAAGATGCCGATATAGACACTCGCCTCCATCCCCTCCGGCAGAAGGAGCTCGCCACGAATCTGCGCCCGCGATTCTGCGGTTCCGGTCGCCGAATTGTGGATCTCGTGACTGAAGTCCAGGCCGGAAACAACCTCAGGCAAGTTGCGGAACTCCGCCGGCCCGACACCGACCAGATTCTTGAAACGGGAGGAGAAGGTGCCGAGGCTGCCATAGCCCACCTCGAAGCAGATCTCCGTGATGCTTGCCGGCGACGTCAGCAGCATCTCCTTGGCGCGCTCGAACCGGAGCGCAGCCTGGAACTCCCCGGGAGGGATGCCGGCGTACTGCCGAAAGATCCGGGTGAAGTAGAAGGGACTGAGGCCTGCTGTTTCCGCGAGATCGTTGATCGTCATCGGCTCGTCCGACGTACGCATCAGGCACGCCATTCGCTCCACGAGCCTGCGATGCTCTTCGGCGATCGCGCCTTGCTCTGTGCTCTGTTCGTCGACGAGTGCTGTGGCCATCAGGTCAACCTCTTCCGGATAAAACGGCTCAGATTAACCCGAGTGTATCAAAAGTCGAACGAAAGTTCTATACGTACAGTGACGAAAAGTCACTGCGTCGCGTTAAATTCCTGTGTCATTCGTTGCATGACAATGCCCCGGCCGGCGCTATCCGCACCGGCCTGGGCGAGAGCAATACCGTGCTTATCCGGCGTATTTCGGCAGCAGCTCCTTCTTCGCGAACTCGAAGAAGCTCTTCTGGTCCTGACCGACCTGATGGAAGTAGAGATGCGTGTACCCGGCGTCGATATATGCCTGCACCTTCTCGTGATACTTCGCCGAGTCCGGACCGCAGACCACCGACTCCTTGATCACCTCGGGCGTGATGACGGACTGGATCGCTTCCTGGTAGTGCTTCGGCAGGGCCAGCTCCTGGGACGCCTGGCCACCGAGGATCGTATACCCCCAGATATCCATCGCGGTCTGCGCTGCCTGCTCCTCATCCGCCCCGTAACAGACCGTGATCTGCCCGTACTTCGGCTTCCCGGATCCACCGGCCGCATCGAAGGCGTCGGCGACCTCCTTGTCCGGCGATGTGGAGACGAGCGCATCGCCGATCTCGGCGGCGATCTCGGCGCTCTCGGGTCCGGACGCCCCGACGATGATCGGCGGCAGCTCGTCCGGAAGCGTGTAGAGGCGCGCGTTATGCACCTCGTAGTAGTTGCCCTGGACGGTCGTGTAGCCGCCTTGCCACAGCTCCCGCATGATCTCCAGCGACTCGATCATCATCTCCTGGCGAATGCTGACCGGCGGCCACACTTCACCAGTGACGTGCTCGTTCAGTGCCTCGCCCGTACCGATGCCGAAACGGAACCGGCCCGGCATCATGTCGGCGACCGTCGCGACCGCCTGCGCGAGGATGGTCGGGTGGTAACGAATGCTGAGCGCGGTGACTCCGGTCATGACCGGGATGCGCGATGTGCGCGCCGCGATGCCGCCAAGCGTGCTCCACACGAATGGGCTATGCCCCTGGGAATCCATCCACGGATGATAGTGGTCGGAGATGCTCGCGAAGTCGAAGCCGAGCTCCTCGGCTTGCACGGCGAGATGGACAAGATCATTCGGGCGGAATTCCTCACTGGAAAGGGTATATCCGAGCTGGACCATGGGGGTGATATCCTTCCTGACACGACTCACAGCCGATATCCGGCCTGCCGACGGTTTGCCCTTTCCATTGCTCACGTTCTGTGCCACCGCGCCGCCGCTTCCGCCTCATGCCTATCGGGGCCGCGCCAGCCCCATGGAGACGAGAAACCACCATGAGTACCGGCTCGATCTCGCGGTTCGTGCTCTCGCACAAGCTCCTCGTTGCCTTTGCCTGGCTCGTCATCTTCGTGCTGAGCGTGGCGTTGATCGGCCCCGCCATCAACCGGCTCTCGGACGATTTCACCTCGCCAGGCACGGAGAGCTACGACGCCAACGTGCAGATCCTGGCGACCTATAACGGCACCGGGGGCATCACGGACCCGGTCGTGGCCGTCGTTGACCTCCCGGACGGCACAACCGTCGAGTCGCCCGGCGTGAGGGAAGAGCTGGACGCGGCGATGGGACGGGTACAGGAAGCCATGCCGCCGGCACGCATCGTCTCCTGGGCGTCGACCGGGGATCCCGCGCTGGTCTCCGAAGACGGCGGGACGACGTTCGCGCTGATCTACCTGCCGCCGGACGGGCAATCCGTAGCTGGCCTCCCGGTGATCGAGGCTGCGCTCGATGGCGCCACGGTCGGCGGCGCGGAGATCCTGCTCACCGGCCGGCCGGTCATGAGCGAGGGAAGCGACGAGGACGAAGGTTCCGGGGTCCTTATCGAGATCCTTATCGGCGCGACCGGCGCCCTGCTTGTGCTCGCGTGGATCTTCGGATCGCTCCTCGCCCTGTTGCCCCTCTTCATGGCCGGCATCTCCATTCTCGCGAGCTTCCTGGTCATCGGCGGCATCGCGTCGATCACCTCGATCAGCGAGATCGTGCAATACCTCGTATCCCTGATCGGACTCGGCATCGCGATCGACTACTCCCTGCTCATCGTCTCCCGCTGGCGCGAAGAGCGACAGGCCGGCTACGACAACGAGCTGGCCGTGCAACGCGCAATGGAGACCGCCGGCCACGCCGTCGTCTTCAGTGGCACGACGGTCGCTATCGGCCTGCTCGCGCTGATCCTTATCCCCGTGAATCTCCTGCGGGGCATCGGCATCGGCGGCATGATCATTCCGCTGGTCAGCGTCCTCATCTCGATCACCCTCCTTCCCGTCGTCCTCGCCACGGTCGGCCCAAAGATCGACTGGCCGCGCAACCGACGCTCCCATGTCGGAGGCGACGGCTGGGTACGCTGGACCCGCTGGGTCGTCGAGCATCGGTGGCCGGCCGCGATCATCGCGACGCTCATCATGGGCGCGCTGCTGATCCCGGCAGCGAACCTGAACCTCGGAGCCCCGCGCCCGGATGCGCTCGAAGGCCCGTCGAGTGCCCACACCGCACTCGATGCCCTTGAGACAAGCGGCATCAACGCGGGCGTTTTCAGCCCGTATGAGATCGTGACGCGGGGAGACGCCGGCGCGGTCGCCGAGGCGGTGACGAATGTTGATGGCGTGCGCGGTGCGATCGCGCCGGAGGCATGGCAAACGGACGGCACATCGCTGGTCGTCGTCTTGCCGCAGAACAACGGAAGCGGCAGCGAGATCACGGCGCTGTTGCCGGACGTCCGTGAGGCGGCCCACAGCGTGGACGCCGAAGCGCTGGTAGGCGGCAGTATCGCGTCCGACGGCGACTTCATCGACACGGCGTATGGCAGCCTCTGGTGGACGATCTCCCTGATCGCG